>NZ_VJZC01000310.1 GCF_009377185.1 Streptomyces spongiae | reverse complement strand
GCCCGGCCCGCACCCGTGAGGTGCACAGCGCGTGGCAGGGGCTGCTGGAGCTGCGCCGGATGACCAACCCGGCCGGCGCCACGGACCGGCCCTGCGGCTGGGAGCGCACGCACCTGGTGCGGGCCGCCGCGCTCGCGCTGGAGGCCGCGGGCCACAGACCGGCGACGGGCACCGACGAGGCCGGTTACCGGGTCCGGGCCACCCCGCAGCCGGAGGCCGTCTCCGTGCGCGACCCCGACGTCACCGCGCTACGGGCCTGCGCGGCCACACTCGAGCATGCGGGCTGGCAGGTCAGCGAGCACGCGGAGCCACGCACCGGAGTGCGGTACGTGCTGGCCTCACCGCGCCGGGCATGAGGCCCGCCCGCCCGTCGCCACCGCCCTGAAAGGGCTTACGGTACTGGGGAGTTGGAGTGATCTCGTCAACGAAGGGAACTCAGTGACCGAGCCGTATGCCGTCAAGGTGACCGTCCGCGGGTACGAGACCGATGTTCTGGGGCACCTCAACCAGAGCGTCTACCTACAGTACGCGGAGCACGCCCGCTGGTCGTTGCTGGAGGACGCCGGCATCAGTTCGAGCGAGCTGCTCGCCAAGAGCATCGGTCCGGTGGTGCTGGAGCAGACCGTCCGCTACCGGCGGGAGCTGCGCGCGGGCGACGAGACGGAGGTGACGTGCTCGTTCGCGTGGGGCGAGGGCAAGACGTACCGGATCGAGCAGACGATACGGAAGACGGACGGCACGGTCGCCGCCGAGATCACGGTGTTGTGCGGACTGATGGACCTCAAGGAACGCAGGCTCGTGGCGGACCCGCGTGGGGCCCTGGAAGCGATGGCGTCCGACGCGAAGGTCTTCGGTCTCTGATCCCTGCGAGGGTTCACGGCTGGTTCATCAGGTGGCAAGTTGATCCGTTCAGCCCGGCTTCTCCCCCTTGTGGCCGTGTGTCGGTGCGGAAGTGGTGTCGCGGCGGGTACGCCTCTCGACGGCGTTCCCCCACCCGCGACCCCGGAGACACCATGCCGCTCGCCCGCCGTGCCCTTCTGACCGTCCTCGCCGCCGGTTCGGCCGGAGCCGCCGTCGGCTGCACGTCGGCCGGTGCGGCCCCGACGGACGACGCGCCCGGGAAGGAGTCCGCCGGGGTGTCCGCGGCGAGGTCGGCGGCCCGGCGGCTGCTGCCCCGCCACTGGGAGCAGATCACGTTCCGCACGGAGGGTGTGCGTGACACCTTCCGCGTGTCGGGAGGCAAAGGCCGCATCACCGTGTCCGGCGACACCCCGGCGACCCAGCTCACCGGGCTCAACTGGTACTTGCGGCATGTCGCGTACGCCGACATCAACTGGGCCGGCGAGCAGACCAACCAGCTCCCCGGCGACCTCCCGGGCCTCGACGGCACCGTCACCCGCCGCGCCAACGTCCCGCACCGCTTCGCCCTCAACGACACGAACGACGGCTACACGGGCGCGTACCTCGACTGGGCGTACTGGGAGCACGAGCTCGACGTCCTGGCCCTGCACGGCTACAACGAGATCCTCGTCTACACGGGCGCGGACGCTCTGTACCACCGGCTGTTCCAGGAGTTCGGGTACCAGGACGAGGAGCTGAGAGCGTGGATCCCGGGGCCGGCCCACCAGCCCTGGTGGCTGCTGCAGAACTGCTCCGGCTTCCCGCACCCCGTCTCCCGGCAGCTCCTGGACGCCCGCGCCGCTCTCGGGCGCCGGATCGTCGACCGGGTGCGGGAGCTGGGCATGACGCCCGTGCTCCCCGGCTACTTCGGGACGGTCCCGCCCGGTTTCGCCCAGCGCAACCAGGGCGCGCGCACCATCCCGCAGGGCGACTGGATGGGTCTCGCCCGCCCCGACTGGCTGGACCCGCGCACGGACCAGTTCGCCCGGGTGGCGGAGGCGTTCTACCGCGTGCAGAGCGAGATGTTCGGTGGTCCGTCGACGCTGTACAAGATGGATCTGCTGCACGAGGGCGGGGACCCCGGTGACGTGCCCGTCGCGGAGGCGGCGAAGGGTGTCGAGCGAGCCCTGCGGAAGTCCCGGCCCAGCGCCACCTGGGTGATCATCGGCTGGCAGCGCAACCCGCCGCGCGCGCTTGTCGACGCCGTCGACAAGCGGTACATGCTCGTCGTCGACGGTCTGTCCGACCGCTTCCCCACGGTCACCGACCGCGAGGCCGACTGGGGCGACACACCGTACGCCTTCGGCTCGATCTGGAACTTCGGCGGCCACACCGCACTCGGCGCGAACACCTCGGACTGGGCCGCGCTGTACGAGAAGTGGCGCACCAAGGACGGCAGCAAGCTGCACGGCGTCGCGCTGATGCCGGAGGCCGCGGACAACAACCCGGCCGCCTTCGCCCTCTTCTCCGAACTCGCCTGGCGGACGGGAGAGTTGGACCTGAAGAAGTGGTTCGCCGAATGGGCCCACGCCCGCTACGGCGCCCGTGATCCGCACGCCGAGGCCGCGTGGGACGTCCTGCGCCGCACCGCGTACGGCACCACACGCGCCGACCGGTGGAGCGAGCCCTCGGACGGTCTGTTCGGAGCCCGTCCGGCACTGAACGCCGTCAGGGCGGCCCGCTGGTCCCCCAAGCAACTCCGCTACGACGCGGCCGACTTCGAGCCCGCGCTCACCGAACTGCTCAAGGTGCGCCCGGAGCTGCGCAAGTCCTCGGCCTACCGTCGCGACCTCCTCGACGTGGCCCGCCAGGCCCTGTCCAACCGCAGCCGCGTCCTCCTCCCGGACCTCAAGAAGGCGTACGACGCGGGAGACGACGCCCGCTTCGGCGAGCTGGCGGACACGTGGCTGTCCCTGATGGACCTCCTCGACCGGCTGCTGGCCACCGACTCCCAGCACCTGCTGGGCCGTTGGGTGGCGGACGCGCGCTCCTGGGGCGCGAGTGCCGAGGAACGGGAGCAGCTCGCGTACGACAACCTCTCGCTGCTGACCGTGTGGGGCACCCGCGCGGGCGCGGACGCCGGCCTGCGGGACTACGCCAACCGCGAGTGGGCGGGGCTGGTCGGCGGGCTGTACCGGCTGCGCTGGTCGACGTACTTCACCGAGCTGAAGGCCGCCCTGCGGGAGGGCCGGGAGCCGAAGAAGACGGACTGGTTCGCGCTGGAGGACCGCTGGGTCCGCGACCCGGGCCCGCTCGCGACCCGGCCGACCGGCGACACGTACGAGCTCGCCACCCAGGTCCGGGACCGGCTCACAGCGCTCCCCTAGCAGGTCACAGCGACCTGCTACGGCACACCCACGGCATTCCCACTCCGGCGCGCGACCCTCAACCACCGCCTCGAAGCGCCTACTTGGAGACAACGTGCCGTTGCTGCCCACCCGACCCGCACCCCGCCGCCTGCTGCTGGCGGCGCTGGGTGCCTCCCTGCTCGCCGCCCCGTCCCTGGTGGACCAGGCGGCTGACGCGGCCACGACCACCACCGGGCTCGACGACCCGGAGAAGAAGGACATCGCCATGCGGCTGGTGTCCAGCGCGGAGAACTCCTCTCTGAGCTGGGAGGAGCAGTACGCGTACATCGAGGACATCGCCGACGGGCGCGGCTACACCGGCGGGATCATCGGTTTCTGCTCCGGTACGAGCGACATGCTGGCCCTGGTCGAGCTCTACACCGAACGCGTCCCGGACAACCCGCTCGCCCCCTACCTCACCGCCCTGAGCGCGGTGGACGGCAGCGATTCCCACGAGGGCCTGGACCCCGGTCTGCCCACCGCCTGGAAGAAGGCCGCCGCGACCGCGGCCTTCCGCAAGGCCCAGCGCGACGAGCGGGACCGCGTGTACTTCGACCCGGCGGTCGAGAGCGGCCGGGAGGACGGCCTCGGCACACTCGGCCAGTTCGTCTACTACGACGCGCTGGTCATGCACGGCCCCGGCACCGACACCCTCAGCTTCGGCGGCATCCGTACCCGCGCCCTGAAGGAGGCCGCAACCCCCGCTCAGGGCGGCGACGAGACGGCGTACCTGCACGCCTTCCTCGACGCCCGTGTGTGGGCCATGCGCCAGGAGCCCGCCCACACCGACACCTCCCGCGTGGACACGGCCCAGCGCGTGTTCCTGAACGCGGGGAACCTCGACCTGGACCTTCCGCTCAAGTGGGCGGTGTACGGGGACAGTTACGAGATCACCTGAGGGACAGCGTCTGGGGTGAGTCAGCCACGCGCCCCGATGTCGGCGAGGCGCCGCGCCTCGGTCCGGGTGGAGCGGGCTACGGCGTCCTCGTCGACGCGCAGCAACCGGCCGTCCTCCACGATCTGCTCGCCGCCCACGAAGGAGGCCGTGACCGGTGCGGGCGCCCCGAGGACGAGCGCGGCCACCGGGTCGGCGATCGACGCGTGGGCCAGGGTGTCCATCCGCCACAGCACCAGGTCGGCGAGCTTGCCGGACTCCAGGGAGCCGATCTCCCGCGCCCGGCCCAGGACCTGAGCGCCACCGTACGTGCCGAGCCGTAGTGCCTGGCGGGCGTTCAGCGCGGCTTCCCTGTGCGGCCCGAGACGGTTGATCAGCAGGGCGTTGCGGAGCTCGGTGTGCAGTTCGCCGGACTCGTTGGACGCGGTGCCGTCGACGCCGAGGCCGACGGGGACGCCGGCAGCCAGCATGTCGGGGACCCGCGCGATCCCGGCCGCCAGCCGGGCGTTGGAGGAGGGGCAGTGGGCCACCCCCGTCCTCGTCCGGGCGAAGGCGGCGATGTCGGAGTCGTTCATGTGGACGCAGTGCGCCATCCACACGTCCTCGCCGAGCCAGCCGGTGGACTCGAAGTAGTCGGTCGGGCCCATGCCGAACAGCTCGTGGCAGAACTTCTCCTCCTCCACGGTCTCCGAGCCGTGGGTGTGCAGCCGCACCCCGAGACGGCGGGCCAACTCGGCGCCCTCACACATGAGTTCGGTGGAGACGGAGAAGGGCGAGCAGGGGGCGACGGCCACCTGGGTCATGGCGTCGAAGGAGGCGTCGTGGTGTTCGTCGACGGTGGCCTCGGTGGCGGCGAGGGCGCCTTCGAGGGTCTCGACGGCGAAGTCCGGGGGCAGCCCGCCGTCCTTCTCGCCGCGGTCCATCGAGCCCCGGGCGAGGGTGAAGCGGACGCCCGTCTCACGGGCGGCGCGGATGATGGAGCCGGACAGGTCGCCGGAGCCCTTCGGGAAGACGTAGTGGTGGTCCATCGCGGTGGTGACACCGCCGCGGGCCATCATCGCCAGGGAGCCCTGCGCCGCCGCGTACGTCATCCGCTCGTCGATGCGCGCCCAGATCGGGTAGAGCGCGACGAGCCAGTCGAACAGGTTGTGGTCGGTGGCCAGGCCGCGGGTGATCCACTGGTAGAAGTGGTGATGGGTGTTGACCAGTCCCGGGGTCACCAGATGGCCGGTGGCGTCGATGCGGCGGACGACGTTGTCCAGGTCCCCCGGGGCCCTGCCCGCGCCGAGCGACTCGATGCGGTTGCCGGCGAGGACGACGTGCCCGGAGTCGTACTCGGTGTCGTGCGGGTCGACGGTCGCGATCGCGCAGTTCTCGATGACGATGCGCTGTGCCATCTTGTCAGTCCTCACAGGTTGGTCAGGTCCTCCGGGATCCGCGCGTCGCACCCGTCCCGCAGGACGGTGGCCTCTATCAGGCCGTACGGGCGGTCGGCGGCAAAGTAGACGGCTGAGTCGGCGGTGTCGTTCTTCAAACCGAACGGCGCGAGATCCACCAGGAAATGGTGCTTGTTGGGCAGGGAGAAGCGGACCTCGTCGATCTCCGGACGGCGTTCGACGATCCTGGAGCCCATGGCGTACAGGGTCTGCTGCAGGGACAGCGAGTACGTCTCGGCGAAGGCCGCCAGCAGGTGCTTCCGGGTCTCCTCGTAGGACTCGTCCCAGTCGGGCACGGGCTGTGTGTCGTCGGTCCAGTTGAAGCGCCAGCGGCCGGAGACCTCGGTGGCCAGAACGCGGTCGTACGCCTCCGGAAGGGTCGTGTACTTGTCCTTGACGTAGCCCCAGAACTCGGAGTTCGTCGAGTTCATCACGGTCAGGTCCTTGAGGCCGGAGACGACCTCCCACGCCCCTCCGTCGTCGTGCGTGATCTGGGCGAGCCGCGTTTCCCGGCCCGTGCGGACGAAGGAGTGCGCGCCCTCACCGCTGTGCTCGACGCGCTCCCAGGCGTACTCCTCGATGCGTATGCGGGCCCGGTGGATCGCGGGCTGGGAGGTCACGAAGTGGCGGGCGAGGTGGACGCCGAACTGCTCGGCGGACTCGATGCCGTACTGCTTGGCGAAGGCGTACACCGTGTTCTTGGTGGTGTCCGTCGGCAGGACGCTGGCGTTCGAGCCGGAGTAGTGGACCTCGTCCATGTCGCCGCTCAGCGCCACCGACACGTTCAGGTCCTTGATGTGGTGGGTGGCGCCGTCCCGCGTGATCCTGACGACTCGGTTCTCGGCCTTGCCGTACTGGTTCTGTCCCAGGGTGGGCATGGAGCTAGCTCCCTCGGTATACGGAGTAGCCGAACGGGTTGAGCAGCAGCGGTACGTGGTAGTGCTCACCGGGCGTCACGGCGAAGGTGACCGTGACCTCCGGGAAGAACGCGCCGCTGTCCCGATTCGCGGGGGCGTCCTGCTGCGCATCGGCTTGCTTCTTCTCGAACTCCTTCTCGAAGTACGGTTCCACCGCGAAGTCGAGCCGTACGTGGGTGGTCCCCTCCGGCAGGGCGGGGAGGTCCTTGCACCGTCCGTCGGCGTCGGTCGCGGCGGCGCCGAGCGCCTGCCACTCGGCGTCCCGGCCGGCTCGGGCGGCGAGGTGGACGGTGACGTCCTGGGCGGGTCGGCCGACGCTGGTGTCCAGGATGTGTGTGGAGACCGAACTCCTGGGCCGGGCCGCGCTGCTGGTGCTCATGCGGGTGCGTCCTCTTCGGCGAGTCGGGTGAGCCGGATGCGGTTGATCCTGCCCAGCTCGGTGCGGACGATCTCCCGCTCCCGGTCCGGCGAGTTGCCGATCCGTTCCCTGACCGCGTCGCGCATCTGCTCGCCGGTGAGCCCCGTCGCGCAGATCAGGAAGACATGGCCGAACCTCTCCTGGTAGGCCAGGTTCAGTTCCAGCATCTCGGCCTTGAGCTCGTCGGAGGCGCCGGCCATGCCGCGCTGCTCCCGGGCCGAGGCCGGGTCGCCGGGCCTGGGGCGGCCGATGGGCGGGTGCCCGGACATCGCCTCCTGGAGGTCCGCGACGTTCAGTTCCGCCATGGCGGCGTCATTGGCGCGCACGAGGTCGTCGGTCGTCGCGTACGGCCGCGCCGCGAGCAGCCTGCGCCCCCACTCCGCCGAGGCGCACGCCTCACGCAGCAGCGTGGTGGCCGCACGCTCGTCCAGGGCGTTGAACCGCGCCAGGCCCGGCAGGGAAGAACTCGAAGTCACGGGGCCTCCGCGGCATGTCGCTGGACGGGCTGTGCGAACAGCTAACGCCCTCCGGCGACACGACGTCAACAGTTTGTTGAAAAATCAGGGGCTCACGCCCAGCAGGCGCAGGGCGTTCTCACGGTTGATCCCTTGGAGTTGCTGGTCGGAGATGGCGGGGTCGTTGTCGAGGGCGGGTGTCGTGATGTCGGTGACCACGTGTCCGGGGGTGGGCGGCCAGTCCGTGCCGAAGAGGATGCGGGCGGGGTCCACGGTGGCCATCAGGGTGGGCGTGGCCGAGGGGGACATGGGGCCAGCCGTGTCGAAGTAGAACCGGTGCAGGTAGTCACGGACCCGGCCCGGTTCGATCTCGGGGGTGAGGCGCCCGCCGAAGAGTTCGAGCCGGGTGGCGATGTAGGGCAGGAAGCCCCCTCCGTGCGGGAGGACGAAGGTGAGGTTCGGGTAGCGGTCCAGCGTGCCGTTCTTGATCAGGTTGATGGCGGCGCGCGTGGTGTCCATGAGGAAGTCGCAGACGAACGGAGGCATTCCCGGCAGCCCCGCACCGGGGTCGTTCCCCGCCGGAACCTCCATGGGGTGGGTGCTGATGACCGCGGACCGCTCGTCCAGTTCCTTCAGCAGGCGGTCATGGCTGTCGTCGCCGAGGTAGACGCCGTTCATGCTCGTTCTCGTGCTCACTCCGACGGCACCGAGTTCGTCGAGACCGTAGGTGAGGCTCCACGAGGAGAGTTCCAGGTCGTCGAGGAACACGGGGGTGAAGAACCTGAAGCGCGTGGGATGGCTCGCGACGACGTCGGCCGCTGCCCGCAGGGCGACGCGCGCGCTCTCCTGGCGCTCCGCGCGCTCGCGGAGACGGCCGAGCATCGCCACCGTCATGACGGCCGTGCCGATGCCCGCCTTGTCCATGACGTCCAGGGCCGTGGCCAGGTCCCAGCGCGTCCACCAGGGCAGCTTCTCGCGGTGGACGACGCCTCGCTCCTCTGCCCAGTCCAGCCAGGCCGGTGCGGTGAAGTGGTGGTGGACGTCCACCCGGCCGTCCTGGAACTGGCCGTCCTGGAACTGAGGGTCTCCCGCGAGCGCCATCGCCATGTCCTCTTCTCTGCTTCTTTGCTGCTCTGCTTCCCTGCAGTGCGTGTGTGGGGGGGGATTCCGGGGAGCGCTCAGTCGCGGCAGAGCACCGTCCGCAGTACGTTCGCCAGCAGGCGATCGGCATGGGGCATCTCGGTGTGCGCCCGCCATGCGACGAAGCCGTCCAGGCGTACGAGGACGGCACCGTCCTCGGATGCGCCGTGCCACTTCGCCCAGTCGGCGTCCGGCTCGGGAACGAGGTCGCAGTCAGGGCCGTTGCCCACGAGGTACGCCTCGACGGGAACCCCCAGGGTTTCGGAGGCCGTTTCTGCCGCGCTCCGCCACGCCTGGCCCCTGGGCCCGGAGAGAAGGACGAAGGAACGCTCGTACAGGTCCAGCGTGGAGATCCTGACGCCGTCTCTGGTGACCCACATGTGCGGGGCGCGGGTGCCTGGTTCGCCGCCGAGTTCGAACGTCTCCGGAACCACCGGTCGCCCCGGGGAGGCACCCGTGACGGCGTTCGACGCGTACCGGTAGCAGAGCGCGACGGTCATGAGGTCCGCCGGGTCGTCGTTCCGTCCCGCCGCGGGGCTGAATCCCGGGTGCTGCTCCTCGATCGCCTGCAGACACGCCCGCTCGATGGTCGCGACGGCGGCAGGCCGTCGTTCCTGCTGGTAGGTGTCCAGCAGAGGCATGCCCGCCCATCCGCGGAGTACCGAGGCCAGTTTCCAGGCGAGATTGTGCGCGTCCTGGATTCCGGTGTTGGAACCGAACGCCCCGGTGGGCGGCATCTCATGTGCCGAGTCACCGGCCAGGAAGACCCGGCCCTGTCCATAGCTGTTCGCGACCCGGCTGGACGCGTGCCAGGGCGCCTTACCCGTGATGTCCACATCGATGTCCGGAACCCCGGCGGCCGCACGAATGTGCGCCACGAGTCGGTCGTCGCTGAAGTCCTCCAGGGATTCTCCACTGTCCGGAGACCAGGGAACATGGATCACCCATCGCTCGTCGTTGTCCACCGGCAGCAGAGCCCCTTCGCCCTGCGGATCGGTGATATAGCAGACGACGAATCTCTTTTCCCCGATGCAGTCCTTCAGCTTCTTGCTCCGGAAGGTGACGCTGACATTGTGGAAGAGTTCACCGGGTCCTGACTGGCTGATCTCCAGAGAATTCCGGACCGGACTCCTGGGGCCATCGGCAGCCACCAGGAAATCAGCGTTCACGGTGTAGGTGTCACCGGTTTCCCGGTCCCTCATCCGGGCCTGGACTCCTTCTTGGTCCTGAGTGAAGGAAAGCATCTCCGTGCCGAAGCGGACATCGCCGCCCTGCCCGCGGGCGTGGTCCAGCAGCACCGGCTCGAGATCGTTCTGGCTGCACAGGCACCAGTTGGACGAACTGACCCGCGAGACGTCCATGCCGGCGGAGATGTCCCGGATGATCCAGCGGCGCTGCGGCCCGGCGAGGGTGGCCACCTGAAGGACGCCTTCGTTTCGGGCGAGAGCGGCAGCTGCCTCCCGGATACGCGGTTCCAGCCCGGCAGTCCGGAAGATCTCCATGGTGCGGACGTTGTTCCCGCGGCCGCGTGGGTGCGTCGATGTCCCGGCATGGCGCTCCACGAGCATGTGCTCGATTCCCAGGCGTCCCAGGAACACCGAGGTGGAAAGACCCACCAGGGATCCGCCCACGACGAGGACCGGTACAGATTCCGCTGCGCGTCCGCTCACTGATTTCCCATCCATCCGGCGGGGCCCAGTCCGAGAGTCGAGGACCAGCCTGTCCATCAGTGTTAGCAATGGGTACGGACGCACGCGACCGGAGCGGCTCATATGGCCCAGCGACGTTTACTTCACGGTGCCGCCCGGGAAACGGTGACCCCACAACCACAGCCACCTCCGGCGACTCGACCCCTGGGAATAGCCATGACGGAAGCGTTCGCGTCTGAGGAAATGTCATCCGATGAGGCCGCGGCCGCGGCGTCGTCCTGCGGTCGGGAGTTCCGGGCCAATCCCTATCCCGTCTACGCCACGCTCAGGGCGACGGCACCCGTGTGTCCGCTGTCGCCTCCCCATGGGGTCGAGACGTTCCTCATCACCCGGTACGACGACGCCCGTGCCGCCCTGGCCGACCCTCGTCTGAGCAAGGACATGTACGGCGCCATCGACGCCTACCACCGCATCTTCGGTGACTCGTCGATCGCCCTGGACGACAACATGCTCTTCTCGGACCCTCCGAAGCACACCAGGCTCCGCAGGATCGTCGGCAGCACCTTCACCCCGAAGAGGGTGGAATCACTGCGTCCACGCGTCCAGGAGATCACCGAGGAGTTGCTGGACCGGTGCTCGGCCTCGGAGGCCGTGGACCTGCTGCCGGAGTTCTGCTTCCCGCTGCCGCTCGTGGTGATCTGCGAGCTTCTGGGCGTCCCGGAGAACGAGCGCAAGCAGGCCCACGCGTGGTCCAGCACCGTCGCCCGGACAGGTTTCGGTCCGGAGGCGCGAAAGGCGCTGGAGATCGCCGAGGGCAATCTGCGCGACTATCTGGTGGACCTGATCGCGCGGAAACGGCGGGAGCCGGACGAGGGCCTGCTCAGCGCACTCGTCACGGCGCAGGACCAGGACGGCGCGCTCACCGACCACGAACTGGTCTCCACCGCGTGGGTGCTGCTCTTCGCGGGCCACAAGTCGACCGCGTACCAGATCGGCAACGCCGTGTACCACTTGCTCGCCCAGCCGGACCAGAAGCGTCTGGCGCTCCAGGACACGAGGTCCATGGCCGCGGCCATCGAGGAGATCTTCCGGTTCGAGACCTCCGTGGAGAACTCGACGTTCCGGTACGCGAAGGAGGACCTCGTGATCCGCGACCAGCTCATCCCCAAGGGTGCGCTCGTCCAGATCTCGATCGCCGCGGCCAACCGCGACCCCGAGGCCTTCCCCGAGCCGGACCGCATGGACGTCGAACGCCCGAACGTCCAGGCGGACCACCTGACGTTCGGCGTCGGCCCGCACTACTGCGTCGGCGCCCCGCTGGCCCGGCTGGAGATGCAGATCGCCCTCACCACGCTCTTCGAGCGGTACCCGCACATGGCCCTGGCCGAGGCGCCGGAGGACGCACGCTGGCTGACCGTTCCGTTCCCCGCGTTCCGCGGGCTGGCGGAGCTCCCGGTCGTCCTCGAACCGTCCTGATCGGACGCGGGGGGGGGGAGCCGGGGGG
>NZ_VJZC01000309.1 GCF_009377185.1 Streptomyces spongiae | reverse complement strand
ATGATGTGCCGCTCGGACGTGGAGGGCCCCGGCGCCGTGTGGCGCCGGGGCCTGTCCTCCCCTGTGCTGACCCGGAGCCCCGAGCTCCCAGGGTCATCCCCTTCGGACCGATTTCCCCGAGCGGTCCGCCTCCCGCTGAAGATCTCCCCTCGGCGGCGGCGGGCAATCCTGGCGGAGGGTCACTCGAACGAGGGGTGTTGCCGTCAGAAACGGCACCTTCGAATACTTATTCGATAACCTGGGGGTCGTTACGGGGGTGAAGGAAGCGCACAGGGGAAGTAAGGAAGCGCTTCCGGGGAATGGTGTGCCGATATGTGCGCACGTGACGTATCGGGCGGGACGCACGCTGTAACAATCAGGGTCGGTTGTCACCGGCCTCGCGCAGAAGCAACACAACTTCAGCACCAACAGCAAGAGTAGGCAGTAGCAGGAGCAGCAGAACGACAGCCGTAGGACGAGTGGACCGGCCGGCTCGAAGCGGGAGCGAGCGGTCCGAGTGGAGCCTGGGGGGTGCCAATGGTGCGGCGTATCGACGTGACAGGAGCGGGCGGTGTACGTCTCGCTGCATGGGAGTTCGGGGACCCTCCCAAGACCGAGTCGCCCGGAACCGACCCTGTCGTGGGGTCCGGTTCACGGGACGGGACTCGGGGCGAGACGACCGACGAACCGGTCACCGGGGCCGCGCAGGCGCCCAGCGTGCTGTTATTGCACGGGCTGATGGGCCGCGCCTCGCACTGGGCGCCCACCGCCCGCTGGCTCTCCGAGCGGCGCCGGGCCGTCGCGCTCGACCAGCGCGGCCACGGCCAGAGCGCCAAACCGTCCCAGGCGGAGTACACCCGTGAGGCCTACGTAGACGACGTCGAGGCCGCTCTCGAACAGCTCGGGCTCGCCCCGGCCGTCCTCATCGGCCACGCCATGGGCGCGCTGACGGCCTGGCAGCTCGCCGCCAAGCGCCCGGACCTGGTGCGTGGCCTGATCATCTGCGACATGCGGGCCTCCGCGCTGGGCGCGGCCTCCCAGCGCGAGTGGGAGAACTGGTTCAAGGCGTGGCCGCTGCCCTTCGCCACACTCGCCGACGTCCGCAAGTGGTTCGGCGAGGACGATCCCTGGGTGGAGCGCCCCAACCCGTCCCGCGGGGAGTTCTACGCCGAGGTCATGCAGGAGTGCCCGGACGGCTGGCGTCCGGTCTTCGACCCCGACCAGATGCTCAAGAGCCGCGAGACCTGGGTGTACGACGCGCACTGGGAGGAGCTCGCGCAGGTGCAGTGCCCGGCCCTCGTCGTGCGCGGGCTCGACGGCGAGCTGGGCCGGGCGGAGTCCCAGGAGATGGTGCGGGTTCTGCCGAACGGGCAGTACGCGGAGGTCGCCGACGCGGGGCATCTTGTTCACTACGATCAGCCCGATGCGTGGCGCTCCGCTATTGAGCCGTTTCTGGATGGGTGCGGTTCGTTGGGGTAGCCGTGTGCGACAGCGCCGTTGAGCTTTGGGCTGTTTTCGGGGTGCGGGTTCGTTGTGGCTGGTCGCGCAGTTCCCCGCGCCCCTATCGGGGCTAGCCCTTGCTCACCGCCGTCAAGATCTCCGGGAGTTTCGCCGCCGTGCGTGGGGCCGACAGGCGGAGGCCCAGCAGGGTGATGCCCACGCCGTACGCGGTGCCCAGGGGCAGCAGGAGCCAGGTCCAGTCCTCGCCGTCCGCTGTGAGGTTGAGCCAGATGGTGAGGGCGATGACCGGGACGCACAGCAGGGCCGCCGCGATCATGCCGCCGAAGATCGAGAGAAAGGCGAGGCCCGTCTGTCCGGGGGCCACGTTCTTGTAGCCCTCCTGCGGGATGGAGTACGGGAAGCGGGCCGACGACCAGGCGCCGGTGGCCAGCATCGCGCCGAGCAGCGCGAAGGACAGGCCCAGTACCTCGGGCAGCGCGGGCCAGTCGCCGATCATCGCGGTCGTCACCACGGTCACGAACGTCGCGTACGGCAGGCTGATCACCAGCAGCGCGAGGGCGCGCCCGCGTAGCTCCACATACGCGTCCCGGGTCGACGAGATCGTCATCGCGACCATCCAGAACGCGGACGTGTCCTGCCCGAACTGGTTGTACATCAGGACCCCGAGCATCCCCGAGGCGAAGCACGCGAAGTAGATCGAGCCGGTGCCCTGAAGGGCGTTGAAGACGGGGAAGATCAGGCCGATCGCCAGCGAGGTCACCCACGCCGCCTTGGTCTTCGGATCGCGCCACACGTACCGCAGGCTGCGCTCCATGATCGTGCCGGTGCGGCCCGAGGGAAGGAACCGGCCCAGCCCCGCGGTCCGCGTACGGTCCCGTGCCGGTTCGGCGGCCTGGAGCGTGGACCCGTCCGGGGAGGTCATCAGCCGGGTCAGGCTGCGTGACCAGAGGAACAGCAGCCCGACCAACGCCAGGGCGCTCAGCGCGAGTCGGGCCGCCCCGACGCCGTACGACCCCTCGCTCACCGCGTCCACCGCGCCGACCGCCGACGCCGGCGGCACCCAGCCGAGCACGTCCGCGGCCGGGTCGAGCTGCCCGAGGCCGGCCGAACCCAGGCGCTGCATCCCGAAGTTGAGGACCTGGGTCCCGACCGCGATCACCAGACCGCTCAGCACGGCCAGGTCCCGGCCCCTGCGGCTGGTCAGCAGCCGGATGTTGGCCGCGGCCACGGCCCGCGCGAGGGCCACGCACACCAGCAGCCCCAGCGGGACGGCCAGGACCGAGACGGCGTACGCGGCCGTGCCGTGCGCCACCGCGACCACCGAGCCGACCAGCATGCACAGCGTGAACAGCGGCCCTATGCCCACCAGTGAGGCCACCAGCAGCGCCCGGACGAGCGGCCGCGGCCGCAGCGGCAGCATCACCAGCCGCGTCGGATCGAGGGTCTCGTCGCCGCTCGGGAAGAACAGCGGCATCACCGCCCAGCCGAGCGCCAGCACGGCCACCAGCGGCAAGGCCACGGACGCCGCGTGCGTGTTGCCCCGCAGCGCGATCAGCCCGATCAGCTGGAGCGCGGCGAACAGCAGGACGAGAACGGCGGAGGCGATGTACGCGGCCCGCCGCCCGGCCGACTGCCGCAGCCCGTTGCGCAGCAGCGACAGCTTCAGCCGTACGACGACGGGGGTGACCGAGGCTTCTCCGGTCGCCGTGCTCATCGCGCCCCGCCGCCCAGCCAGTCCAGGTTCGCCCCGGTGTCCCGCGCGTTCGCACCGACCAGTTCCAGGAACGCGTGCTGGAGCGAGGGCGCCTCGCCCCTCACCTCGCTGAGCGTGCCGTGCGCGCGGATGCGGCCCGCCGCCATGACGGCCACCCAGTCGCACAGCGACTCGACGAGCTCCATGACGTGGGACGAGAAGACGACGGTGGCGCCCGATGCCGTGTACCGCTCCAGGACACCCCGGATGGTCTGGGCCGACACCGGGTCGACGCCCTCGAACGGCTCGTCCAGGAACAGGACTTCGGGGTTGTGGAGGAGCGCCGCGGCGAGTCCGATCTTCTTGCGCATGCCCGTCGAGTAGTCGACGACGAGCTTGTGCTGGGCGCCCGCGAGGTCGAGGACGTCGAGGAGCTGGGTGGCACGCTTGTCGACCTCGGTGCCGGGCAGACCGCGCAACCTGCCCGTGTACGCCAGCAGTTCCCGCCCGGACAGCCGGTCGAACAGCCGCAGCCCCTCGGGCAACACACCGATCCGCGCCTTGACCTCCACCGGGTCCCGCCACACGTCGTGCCCGACGACCTCGACGGTGCCCTGGTCGGGCCGGAGCAGGCCGGTGACCATCGACAGGGTGGTGGTCTTCCCGGCCCCGTTCGGCCCGACCAGCCCGATGAAGCGCCCCGCGGGCAGCTCCAGATCGACCCCCGCGACGGCAGCCTGCTGCCCGAACCGCTTCCACAGCCCCCGCACCCGCACGGCGACCCCACCCACTGCGCCCTGAGTCATGCGTTCACGATACGAGGAGACAGCGTCATAGGGGTCCGCGCTACGGCCACGGCCGCGCCCCGTCAGGGGCGCGGGGAACTGCGCGAGCAACCACACACGGCCCGCAGCCGCGAAACCGACCAGCAGCCCCCACCCGGAGCGTTACCGCCGCCCATCCCTACCGCACGCATAAGCCAACGGAGAAACAAGCTCCTCCGCATCCGGCAACCACCGATTCGCGGGCGTAGGGCGGCGAGCCCACTGCACTGCCCCCCGAGACCCGTACCGAGTCGGCGGAGCCGCCACGTACGCGCCCTCACCCAGCGCCGTCAGGTCCAGGGACAGCGGCGACCAGCCCAGTTTCCGTACGAGATCGGGGATCTTCACCGACGCACCGGGCAGCACGAAGAACTGCATGCGCCGGTCCGGGGTCCAGGTCACCGGACCGAGCGTGAGGTCCATGCGCTCCATCCGGGCCAGCGCCAGCAACCCCGCGGTCTCGGGCACGTCGATCGCGTCGAACGTGTGCCCCGTCGGTAGCAGGATCGACGCGGTCGGCTGCTGGGACCACATCCGGCGCGCGACGGTCGCACTGCCCGTGGCCTGGGACTCCCAGTCCTCACGCGCCGGGTGTGCGCCGGGGACGGCGCACGTGGGCTGGCCGCAGGAGCACTGCTGCACCCCGTCGACGGCTTCCAGCCACGTACCCGGGCACACGTCCCAGTGGCGTTCTTCGGCGTAACGAACAGCGGCTTCCAGGAGCGATTCGCCGCGCTGCTGGGGAATTTGGGCAGCATCAGGGCCCGCGATGGTCTCTTCCACGATGAACACAACTCTAGCCGCCACCAGGGGTTACGGATGTCACATGCGCGGGGGAGGAGCACCGCTTCGGTGCCCGGGGCGCATGGGTGCACATCCGGGGGCGCGCAGGAGGAATGTCAGCGGGGCTGGGTAGCCACGTGTGGGGGGACGTTCAGCGGGTCCGGGGGTGTCTTTACCCCGGCAATCCTCGCATGCCTCGCATTGTCGCCATGTCGACGGGGCATTGATCTTCAAGGCCGGATCTTTTCGTGTCCCCGGTCGCTGAAGACACATCAACTCGGTGCGTGGGCAGGCACCGCATGCCACAGGGGGTACGCCATGGCCGCAAGGCCTCTCGTCGCCAGGCAGCCGAACGAACGACTGCAGGCGCTCATCCAGGAAGCCGGGTGCTCGAACGCGGGGCTGGCCCGGCGGGTGAACATGTGCGGCGCGGAACACGGTCTGGATCTGCGCTACGACAAGACGTCCGTGGCGCGCTGGCTGCGCGGACAGCAGCCGCGCGGGCGGGCGCCCGCCATCATCGCCGAGGCGCTCGGCCGCAAGCTGGGGCGTACGGTCACGATCGACGAGATCGGCATGGCCAACGGCAAGAACCTCGCCTCGGGCGTGGGCCTGCAGTTCTCGCCGACCGTGCTGGGCGCCATCGAGCAGGTCTGCGAGCTGTGGCGCAGCGACGTCGGCCGCCGGGACTTCCTCTCGGGCTCGTCGGTCGCCGCGTCCGCGCTGGTCGAGCCGAGCCGCGACTGGCTGATCTCCGCGCCCGACTCGCAGGTGTCGCGGTCGGCCGGGCCGCGGGTCGGGCAGTCCGACGTGGCCGCCGTGAAGGCGATGACCCAGGCCCTGGTGGACCTGGACCACCAGTACGGCAGCGGGCACGTGCGCCCGGTCGTCGTGCACTACCTCAACAGCGTGGTCTCCGGGCTGCTGGCGGGCTCGTACCGGGAGGTCGTCGGGCGCGAACTGTTCGCGTCGGTCGCGCGGTTGACGGAGCTCGCCGGTTACATGGCCGTCGACACCGGGCAGCCGGGCCTGGCCCAGCGCTACTACATCCAGGCGCTGCGGCTCGCGCAGGCCGCGGGCGACCGCGGGTACGGCGGGTACGTGCTGGCCGCGTCCATGAGCCACCTGGCGGCGCAGCTCGGGAACCCGAGGGAGATCGCGCAACTGGCGCGCGCGGCGCAGGAAGGGGCCCGGGGGCGTGTGACACCGCGCGCGGAGGCCATGTTCCACGCCGCCGAGGCGCGGGGGCACGCGCTGATGGGTGACGCGCGGGCGGCCCAGTTGTCGTCCGGGCGGGCGGTCACGGCCCTGGAGGCGGCCGATCCGGCGTCCGGGGACGATCCGGTGTGGATCGCGCACTTCGACGAGGCGTACCTGGCCGACGAGTTGGCGCACTGTCACCGTGACCTCGGGCAGGCCGAGGCGGCGGCGCGGTGTGCGCGGGAGTCCCTCGACGGGCACCCCGAGTCCCGCGCGCGGCGCCGTGCGATCGGTCTCGTGCTGCTCGCCACGGCGCAGGTGCAGCAGCGTGAGGTGGAGCAGGGCTGTCACACGGCGTCGCAGGCGGTCGACCTGCTCAGCACGCTGCGGTCCAACCGGGGCGCCGAGTATCTGGAGGACTTCCAGCAGCGGCTGGAGCCGTTCGCGGAGGAGCCGGTGGTGCGGGAGTTCGGGGCGCGGATGGAGTTGCAGGCCGCTTAGCTCCGCTGGTTGGGCCGTTTTCGGGGGGGGCGTCGTCCGGGCTTGGGGCTCGTTGCGGGGTGCGGGTTGTGTGTGGTTGCTCGCGCAGTTCCCCGCGCCCCTTTCAGGGGCGCTGTGCGCCCGATCGGAGCGCATGGGAGAGCCCTTTCGTTACACCTGCGGGCTCGGGAGGCTGCGTGACGTATCACGCCCCCTGCTGCGTGGCACCGTGTTCCGGCGACCCGGTAGCGTTAACCGATGATTCCGAAGGTCCCCCATTCGTAGGAGTCCCGGTGACGCAGAGTGGACAGGGCGAGGAGCCCTCGGCGCGGGTTCCGCGCGAAGGCATCGTGCTGCCCTCCGACGGCAGCGCGCCTCTCCTTCCCGGCGAGCAGCAGGCGGCACCGGCTTCCGGGCGGTCCTGGGACGAGCCGTGGGGCCCGGATCAGTCGGCGGCACCGGCCCCGCCGCCGGCCCAGCCGTGGTCCGCACCGGGACAGCAGCAGGCCGGGGCACCGGCCGCCGAGTGGGGCGACCAGAGCTGGGGCGCACCGCCGCAGCAGCCCCACCAGCAACCGCAGCAGCCGTACTCGCAACCACAGCAGCAGCCCTACTCCCAGCCGCAGCAGCAGTCCTACTCACAGCCGCGGCAGCAGTCCTACTCCCAGCCGCGGCAGCCCCACCAGCCGTACGCGCAGGCACCGCAACCACAGCCGCAGCACCAGCAGCCGTACGCGCAGGCGCCGCAGCCGCAGGCCCAGCCTCAGCCGCAGCCCTACCCCCAGGACGGTGCGCTGCCTCCCGAGGGCGCACAGCAGCCGTCGTACGGGGCCCCCGCGTACCCAGGACCCGGGCCCGAAGCGGCGGGAGCGCTGCCCCCGCAGGCGGGCGTGCTCGACCGGCAGTCGGGGAACCCGCTTCCGCCGCAGGACGGTCTGCCGCCGGCCGCGGCGCAGGGCGGCGCTCCGTTGCCGCTCGCGGGGCCCACCGGCCCGGCCGACGAGGGCGCCACCCAGTACATACCCCCGGTCGCCGCCCATCCCGGGGACGAGGCGGCGACCCAGTACATCCCGCCGGTCGGCCCGGGCGCCCTCCCGCCCGAGGTGTCCGGCACGTCCCAGGCATCCTCCGAGGAGACGCAGTACCTGGGGCACCTCTCCAGACCAGGCCCCGGCCCCATGCCCGCGGCGGCCCCCGGGAACCCCGATGCCGAGGCCACGCAGTACATCGCTCCCGTGCCTCCGCAGCCGTACGGGACGGGTGCGGGCCCCGGTGGAGCCGGGCCCAGGCCGGAGTCCGACGTCTTCGACAGCCTCTTCCGCAGCGAGCCGGGCGGTGAAGGGGCGGGGGCCACCCAGCAGATGCCCCGCTTCCAGCCCCCGCAGGGCGGGCAGCCCCCGCAGGCGCCCTACGGAGGCGCGGGGCGGGCCGCGGACCGGCATGACGGCGGCGGGCGGAGCCGTACGGGCTCCCGCGTCCCCCTCATCGCGGCCGTCGGCGTCGGTATCGCCGTTCTCGGCATCGGCGCGGGCGCCCTGCTCAGCCTCGGCGGGGGCGACGACAAGCAGAACGCGGACAACAAGCCCGTCGCGGCCGCCTCCGACGCCGCCGAGTCGCCGTCCGCGTCCGCCGACCCGGCCAAGGAGCAGGCCGTCGCCCTCGACAAGCTCCTCGCGGACAGCGGCGACAGCCGTAGCGCCGTGATCAACGCGGTGGCGGACATCAGGCGCTGCGACAACCTCGCCAAGGCCGCCACCGATCTGCGGGCCGCGGCCAAGCAGCGGGGCGACCTGGTCACGCGACTGTCCCAGCTCTCCGTCGACAAGCTGCCGGACAACGCCGCGCTGACCACCGCGCTCACCAACGCCTGGAAGGCATCCGCCTCCGCGGACAACCACTACGCCGCCTGGGCCGACCAGACCGGCAAGAAGAAGGGCTGCAGGAAGGGCCAGGCCCGCTCCACGCCCCAGACCCTGGCCGGCAACCGCGCCAGCGGCACGGCGAGCACCGAGAAGAACAAGGCCGCCAAGCTGTGGAACTCCATCGCGTCCACCTACGGACTCACCCAGCGCCAGCCCACACAGCTGTGAGGCCCGGTCGGCGGTGACGGCCGGCCGGACCCCGGTCTGCCTCAGGCCGGGGCGCTCTCAGCTCGTCGCGTTCTCCAGGGTCTTCAGCACGCTCACGAAGCCCTTCCGGGCGGCCACCAGCCGGCCCTTCCGGACGACCTGGAAGGTGACGTTCGCGTTGACCAGGCGCGCGAAGCCGCCGGGTGCGACGAGGTCGTCGAAGGGCCAGCTGAGAGGCGGCGTGAGGCCGCCGGTGGTGACCTTCATCCCCTGGTCGAGGGTCCGGCGTACGGTGCGCGCGCTCACCTCGCCGTCGCCCAGCTCCTCGACGACCGCCTTCAGCACGGTGTACGCGATCCACGTCGTCTGCACGCCCGGGTCCGCCGGATCGATCCGGTTGTCACCGAAGGCGTGCTTGCGGATCACCTTGTTCATCGTGTTCCAGCGCTTGTCGTTCTCCTCCGGGTACCAGCCGGTGACGTACGTCCCGTCGTACGTGCCGCCGGACCTGTCGATCAGCGACTGGTCGATGCTGCCGAGCACCCCGGCGGTGCGGACCCCCGGGTAGTCCTCGCGGGCGCGCCGGAAGGAGTCCATGAAGGTGTCGGTGCGGTCCCCGAGAGAGGGCACCACGCAGCCCTTCCGCGCGGGGTCGGCGGTGGCCTGCCGCAGCGCCTTGCGGGTCTGCTCCTCGTACTGGGTCGCGTCCTCGGCGGCCAGTTCGTCCGTGGAGGTCGCGTGCGGTCCGGTGCGCAGGCCGGCGTCGAGGAGCACCGGCATCGTGTCGCCGACGACCGAGTCGGGGCGTACGAGGACGACGGGGCCGCAGGACTTGGCGAGCTGTTCGCCGAGGCCGGCCAGGAGCGCGGGCTGACCGCCGTTCACGGGGAAGGACAGGGGGCTGGTGAACTCGTCGTCGGTGAGGCCGTAGCCGCCTATGTACGGGATGCCCGCGGCCTCCAGCGGGGAGAGATAGGACCGGCCGTGCTGGCTGTAGGAGCCGACGACCGCGACGGCGCCCTCGTCGACCGCGCGCTGGGCGCACTTCGCGGCGGCCACGGTGTCGTTCTTCTCGTTGCAGGTGAGGACGTTGAGCCTGCGGCCGTTGATGCCGCCCTGGGAGTTGACCCAGCGGGCGTACGCCTTGGCCATCGCCGGCATGCCGGGTTCGTTGGTGGCGGCGGTCTGCTCGGGCGCCCAGGTCATGACGGTGACGGGATCGTCCCCGGAACCCCCCGTGGTACCGGGGACGACACCGCAGCCGACGGCGAGTGACGCACAGGCCGCCAGCGCGCCCGCGGACAGTGCGACGGACCGCGCGCGGGGGCGGGTCCCTCTCACTGTGCTGCGGTCGGGCCGGTTACGGACGGGGAGGAAGAGGCGCGTGCGTCGCGTGCCGGTCATAGTGCGCACGATTTCGTCACACCACCAACCCACGCGTTCCGCCGAGTCAACAGAAGGTGGCGTGGAGGTGAATTGCGGGGGGTGATGGCCGCGTTTTAGGGAGGAAAGTACGATCAGTGACTGTGCATGACTCGGAGAACCCTTCCCGCCGCGGCCGTCGCTCATCCACCATGGGCGGCATGCCACTGAATGACATGCCGTGGTGGCGCTGGCGCAGCAATGTGCGCTCCGCGCTGCACATGCTCTCCGATCCGGTGTTCCAGCGGGACGTCTGGTTGGCCGGTGTCGACGGGTACGGGGACGTCACGGACGCCGTGTACCGGCTGGTCGAGGACACCTGGCTGGACAACTGGTCCGCCGAGAAGTACGTGGGCACGATCTTCCGCGACGAGCAGGAGGCGGCCCTGGTCGACACCGCCGTGCTGCGTGTGCTGCGGATCATGCACCAGGTGGGGCCGGACGCGCCAGTCTCCGCGTACCTCGACCATCCCGGGTGGCCGGAGGCGGTGCGGGCGACTCGGGAGGCGCATGTGTGTCTCTCGGCGAATGACGGGGAGGATCCGGAGGTTCCGCCGAAGACGCTTGAGGTTCTGCGGATCCTGACGCGGTCGGCGTGATCGCTCCTACGTACTCGCCGTAGGGGCTGCGGTCGTTTTCCGGCTGCGGGTTCGCTGTGGCTTGTCGCGCAGTTCCCCGCGCCCCTTTGGGGCTGCGCCCCTTACGGGGCGCCTCCTCGCGTGTGGGACCCTGTCCTGCATGAACGAGCAGTCCTCCCGAGCCGCGGCGCCGCGCTCCGACCAGTACGTCCTCACCCTCTCCTGCCCTGACAAGCAGGGAATCGTGCACGCCGTGTCGAGCTACCTCTTCATGACCGGCTGCAACATCGAGGACAGCCAGCAGTTCGGCGACCACGACACGGGTCTGTTCTTCATGCGGGTCCACTTCTCGGCCGAGGCCCCGGTGACCGTGGACAAGCTGCGGGCGAGCTTCGCGGCGATCGGTGACTCCTTCCACATGGACTGGCAGCTCCACCGGGCCGAGGACCGTATGCGGGTCGTCCTCATGGTGAGCAAGTTCGGGCACTGCCTGAACGACCTGCTGTTCCGCGCGCGGATCGGCGCGCTGCCGGTGGACATCGCGGCCGTGGTGTCCAACCACACGGACTTCGCCGAGCTCGTGGCCTCGTACGACATCCCGTTCCACCACATTCCGGTGACGAAGGACACGAAGGCGGACGCGGAGGCGCGGCTGCTGGAGATCGTGCGTGAGCGGGACGTCGAGCTGGTCGTCCTGGCCCGCTACATGCAGGTCCTCTCCGACGACCTGTGCAAGCAGCTCAGCGGCCGGATCATCAACATCCACCACTCCTTCCTGCCGAGCTTCAAGGGCGCGAAGCCGTACCACCAGGCGCATGCGCGCGGTGTGAAGCTCATCGGGGCTACGGCGCACTACGTCACCGCCGACCTCGACGAGGGCCCGATCATCGAGCAGGAGGTCGAGCGGGTCGGCCATGACGTGAACCCCGACCAGCTGGTGGCCATCGGCCGTGACGTCGAGTGCCAGGCGCTGGCCCGCGCGGTGAAGTGGCACGCCGAGCGGAGGATTCTGCTGAACGGGCGGCGGACGGTCGTTTTCGCCTAGGAGCTCGGGGGCTTCTGAGGGAGGGCGACTGGCGGTTTTCTGTGGCTGGTCGCGCAGTTCCCCGCGCCCCTGAAGGGGCGTCCACTGCACGTAACTCAAGGGGCGCGGGGCTGGGTTGAACATGCGGCTCCGCCGCGTGGGCGCGAGCAACCACGAACCACCCGCAGCCGCCC
>NZ_VJZC01000308.1 GCF_009377185.1 Streptomyces spongiae | reverse complement strand
GGCGACCCCCTCGACCCCCTCGACCCCGAGGAGCTGGCGCGGCGCCTGCTCCGTCTCGCCCCCGCGCTCACCGGCGGCAGCCGTACTTCCCCCGCCGGAGGACCCGAGTGACGAAGCTGAGCAGCCACCTCGTCCAGCGCATGCTGCGCCTCCCCCCGCCCCTGACCAGGGATCTGACCGTCGAACGCGATCTGCACGTCCCCATGCGCGACGGAGCCGAGCTGCTGGCCGACCGCTGGGCCCCGAAAGCCGGCGGCCACGGCCTGCCGACCACGCTCGTCCGTATCCCCTACGGCAGGTCGGGCATGATCGCGGCGCAGCTGGTCCGTCCGCTGGCCGAGCGCGGCTTCCAGGTGCTCGTCCAGAGCACACGCGGCACCTTCGGCTCCGGCGGCGGCTTCGACCCGCTGCGGTGCGAGCGCGAGGACGGCCTGGACACCCTGGACTGGCTGGTCGAGCAGCCCTGGTGCGGCGAGGCGGTCGTGCTGTACGGCGGCAGCTACCTCGGCTTCGCCCAGTGGGCGGTGGCCGACGCCGTACCCCGTCAGGTCAAGGCCATGATCCCGTCGGTCTCGGAGTCCGCCTTCACTCTGGAGTTCCTCCGCACGGAGTCCTTCTCGCTGGAGGCCACGCTCGGCTGGGGCCTCCAGGTCGCCGACCAGGAACGCCCTTTCGCGCTGCTGCACCAGCTGCGGCGGCTACGGAAGGAACGACGCGCCTGGTACACGCTGCCCCTCGACCAGGCGGACACCGCGGCGACCGGCCGCCGTTCGGACTACTTCCGACACGTCCTCTCCCATGACGCCGACTCGCCGTTCTGGCAGGTGCTCGACCACAGCCGACGGGTCGCCGACATCACCGTTCCGGTCAGCACGGTCGGCGGCTGGTTCGACATCTTCCTGCCCGGCCAGATCCGCGACTTCCGCACCTTGCAGGAGGCCGGACGGACCGCCCGGCTCACCGTCGGCCCCTGGGCGCACATCTCCATGGGCGTGGGGCAGGCGGCCGCAGCCGAGGCCCTCGACTTCGGACTGGCGTACGCCCACGGCCAGAAGCCGGCCGACCGTGCGCCGGTCCGCCTGTTCGTGATGGGCGAGGAGAAATGGCGCGACTTCCCGTCCTGGCCGCCACCGGGCTACGAACCGCGCCGCTTCCACCTCCAGCCGGCCGGCGGCCTCTCCACGGAACCACCCCCCGAATCATCCCCCGACGGCTACCGCTACGACCCGGCCGACCCCACCCCGGCCGTCGGCGGCGTCCGCATGGCCGTCGGTGTGAAATCAGGTCGCACGGACAACACCGCACTCGAAGCCCGCCCCGACGTCGTCACCTACACAACTCCGGTACTGGACACGGACATCGAGGTGATCGGCGAGGTCAGCGCAGAGATCTACTTCCGCTCCAGCCTGCCGTACGCCGACGTCTTCGTCCGCCTCTGCGACGTCGACGAGCAGGGACGCTCCACCAATGTGTGCGACGGCCTGACCGGCCTCACCGATGCCGACACCGACGCGACGTCGAAGGCGGACGTACGGCTGTGGCCCACGGCATACCGCTTCCCACGCAGACACCGCATCCGCGTCCAGATCTCCAGCGGCGCCTTCCCCCGCTACAACCGCAACCCCGGCACCGGCGAACCCCGCGCCACCGCCACCACCCTGCGCACCGCCGACCAGCAGGTCTTCCACGACCCCGCACACCCCTCAGCGATCACCCTGCCGCTACGAGAAGCGCACTGACCGCCGTCGCAGGGAGCCCCGACCTGGCGTGCAGACCGCGCCCATACAACTCCCCGCGCAAGCCGTTGCAGCCCTGCTCCGCTTCGGCGGACCCCAGAAGACGATGGACGTGGGCGACGGTTGGTATATAGAAGTACGGCCCCATAAAACATGCCCCTATATCTGTCTATCTGTCCACGGACCGCCTGCGCGAGTCGCCCCCCTCAGATCGCCGCACCGTGCCCGAAGGCGCACCCCTTGAGTGGAGCCGGGCCCGAGTTCGCCCGGGAAGACCGAAGAGCCTGGACCGCTCAGCGGTCCAGGCTCTTCGTTTCGCCTGTTCAGGCAACTGCGGAGGATACGAGATTCGAACTCGTGAGGGGTTGCCCCCAACACGCTTTCCAACTGTCCGCGTGGCTGTCCGGGGGTGTTCGCAGGGGTTCATGCGGCAGGTCAGGCGGGGTGAGCGTACGGCGGTGAACAGTGGTGGCCGTCAGCGCACTGGACAAAGACCAGGACAACGAGCGGCTCGGTGTCAGTGCCCCTTCCTAGGATCAACCCTGAACCAGGTGACGGAGGGGGCTCATGACCACTACAGGGCTGACGGATGCCAGCATCGTTCGGCGCGTCGTCGAGGAGTACGACGACAGAGGGAGAGACGCCTTCCTGGACGGGCACAGGTTCGAGCGCGCCAATCAGTACTACCTTCAGGTGGGTGGTCGGCTGTACGACGCCAAGGCCATCGCCAACGTGGCATACCGCTACGAGACCCAGGCCCCTGACGCGCGCGTGATCAGCGGTGGACGGGATCACAGCAACCGCCTGCTGGAGCGCCTCGGTTTCACTGTGGTCGATGGGCGTCCAACCACGGTGGAGGGCGAGCGTGCCTGGCGTCTTGCAGTCTGGTCGCACCTACAGCTCACCGAAGACCTCCGCGAGGTTCCGCCGGGTGTCCTCCGTGCATTCGGTGTCTATGGCGGAGGCCAGGGCATTTGGATGGACAAAGCCAGGACAGAGGCCGTCCATGAGGGCGGAATCACTATGGGAGTCCTCCACACCGGTGCGCACTACCCGGACGAGATCAGCGACAACGATGTGATCTACCACTACCCGACTACTGGCCGGGGCCCCGGTCGTGATGAGTCGGAGGTCGCGGCGACCAAGGCAGCAGCAGCCCTGAAGCTGCCCATCTTCGTCATCGCGAAGCCGACTCCTCGGTCCAGCGTCCGCATCGTGCGTCTGGCGTGGGTGGAGGGCTGGGAAGAGCGCTCCAAGATCTTCCTGATCAGCTTCGGAGACAGCAGGCCGGAGCACCTCCTGACTGAGGATCACTCAGACGATCAGCCTTTTTCTCTGACAGGGAGCCGCAGCCGGAGCAGCCAGCGGGTCGTTCGCGAACGCCCTGGGCAGCGCCGTTTCAAGCTGCGGGTTTTCCAGCGCTACGGACCTCGCTGTCCCCTCTCGGCAATCGCAGTGCCCGAGATGATTGAGGCAGCTCACCTGAGGCCCGACGCCGAGGACGGCACAGACGATCCTCGCAACGGCTTGCCGCTTAACGCAGCACTCCACCGCGCCTACGATGCGCACCTGTTCGCCATTGAGCCCGAGACCCTCAACGTGGTGACGCGCCCCCAGGGCCCAACTATCGAGGAGCTGGGTATCGTCACGCCGCACCTTCGTGAGCTGCCTCGGCGCCCACACGCCGAGGCGCTGCGCTGGCGCTACAGAGAATGGCAGTCACGTACTGGCCGGCAGGGGTAACGCGACTGGGCGGTTTCCAAGACCGCCACCCGACAACACCTATGTGTCAGCTGACCTGCAAAACGCCGCGTCATGAGCTACGCGACTATCTCCTGGCCCACACATAGCCTAGGAGGGATCCTAGATGCGCCCCTCTGCTGCCTCATTACGAGCCCACACCGCCTTGGCAGGGGGCATAGGGGTAGTGAGGGGCATGGCACCATCCACCGAGCGTGTGCGACCGCAGCTGACGCCCCGTCACTGTCAGACCCGGATGGGACACTTTGAGTGTCCAGATGGGCAGTCATTCGCAAGACGAGAGGGGTTGCGATACGACTAAACCGAACTTATGATCGAATATCGAACAGTAGCTTTCGGTAGTCGACTGTTAACCGGGGGGTTAGCATGGCTTCATGTTGAAGCGCAGGCTCATATTTCACCGCTGGGGCTCCGTGGCAGGGAAGCCCGACTTCAACCCGCGTGACGTCGCGACCGCTCTAGCTGCAGCGATCGCCGCAGATGGCGACTTCGCGATCTTCGATGCCGGGGACGCGGTGACAGCGGTTGAGGTCGTATCGACGGGCACAGGAAGCGAGCCCACGAATCTGCGGCTATTTGCACTGCGAGGGGCGAACAATCGCCCATTCAAGTGGGATAGCGCAGGCAGCGTAAGCCCGATTTCCCTTCGATCCCACGAATACCCAGCCGACGTTAGCCACGTCTCTCTGTGGCCCGACGGAGTCTGTGCTCACGACTACGCAAAAGACGTCCCGCGCATCTCACGGCTGTCACTTTACCTGCGCCGCAAGATGAATTCGCATGTCAAGTTCGATGCCCTATACCGGGAGGACATGCTTGATAAGCTTCTGGCAATGGAAGGTCAAATGCGTTCCGTCGAAGTGGCAATGACAAGGCGACACCCAGAGACTTCGGGCCAAGTTTTCGGAACTCTAATTCCAGAGTATTTTGGGCGCAAAGCTCCTTCCATCCGATTTACGCTCGGCATGGGTAAGTATGGGCCGCGCGATAGCTATCTCGACGGTGAAACCGAGGAACAGGTATTCGCCCTCGCTGAGCAGGCTGATGACTTCGTCACGAACATGATCATTCGTGGACGCAACAGCACGACGGGGCGAGTGGAGACCATCAATCTACTGCAAGAGCGACTGCAGATCGAACAGGAATTTTCGAACAGCATAAACGTCCCATCCATGCCCAACCCGGGCGAAGTATTCCTGGCCCTAGACCAGGCATACAAGACGTTTCAGCGCGACGGAAAGATCGCTTCCGCTGTACAAGGGCAGAAGATGCGGGGCAAGGGATAGAAAACCACTAGCGGAGGGCCTGTGTTGCAATCAATAGGGCAATGGATTGACCGACACCTGTGGGCCCTCCCAATCCTCATCTTCCTTATCGCCGAAGTGGGTTTTATCGTCGCACACGTTTTAAGGGATGGAGCCTTCCTGCTGGCGCGGGTAGACGCCGAGAACCGAAAAGAAATCTACTCATCCCTGACTGGTAGTTCAAGCGGGCTTCTAGGGTTCGCCCTCGCTGCTGTCGCGATTATGGCGGCATTCGGTCGGCGAACCGCGAGTACCCCAGACGAACACAATCGCGAAAATCAGCTAGCCGACGCACGAGTAGGAATCAGCAAGATTCTGCTGGCGACCAGCCTTCTATTGATGATAATTCTCGTGACAGCTACCTTGGCCATCGGCGTCGATGATAGCAAAACGGGAAGCTTCGCCTTGACCAGCATTATCATGTCTGCGGCCATATCGAGCGTAATAGGGCTTCTTGTGAGCTGTGCCGGGTTGACGCTTTCCTTGGCGGAAAGAAGCCAGCAGCCCTAGGCGGGGTGCATCGGACAGCTGGGCAAGTGATCAAACTCTCGCATTCGAGTCTGTTCGTGCTGTTCAGCCCATCCTGGTGCAGCCTGCCTAGGAGCTAGAAAACCCGTCTAGCGTCCGATCGATATCGTTCGCATTTTGCGCGCGAACCGTAACATGAGGAAAGCCTTTTGCGTCTAAATGTATCGTGACGCTCCCTGATTCTGGTTTAACCCCGCGTAGCGTCTTCTCCTCGAACGAAAAATGCCCCGAGCCGCCGGACGTGCCCCAATAGCATGGCAGTTCATAGTGATCACAAAGAATCACGTCCACCGAACCGCCCGCTGGTAGATCAAATCCTTCATGGCCTGTCGAGCTCATCAATCGAATCGGAGCTTCGCCATCCGAATTGGATGCGCCTACTCGTACGTTACGCACTCGATATGGCGATCGGTTAACCACGCGCAGCACTATGCGGGCATGCAACCATGAGTCATTGTAGTTATCCCCACCAGCGCCGATCTGGTCACATAGGTGGCGATCATTGTGTTCTGGAGGCCACTCACGTGGCGTCCCCGGCGGACTTACCCCTCGCTCAAATACCAACTGGTCGACCGCAATTAGGGCTCTGAGGGGGTTGACCGGCCGGTGATGCCACCCTGTGAACAGAGACCACGCGAAAGCCAAGATGAAAAAAATGAATGGCCCGGAAATTGCGCCGATTCCAGCCGCCATTGCACTCACGGCGACCGGATTATCTGGCACTGCAAATAGCGCCGCCGTGGCTGCCGACAAGGCAGTTAATAAAATCGTCCCCGCTCTAAACGACTTCATGTGTCGTCGGCTATTTACATCGTCGAGGGCGGTTTGGATGCGCGACGGCGGGTGGTAGGACATCATGAACCTCTTGACTTCACGTACATACTTCACTGTTTACCAGGACTGATGGATCGCGGCAGTTCCGATTGCGCCGTTTGGTGTTTGTTGACTAGCTATAAGGTCCCTTACCGCCAGAAGTGGACAGCAGTGGCTGCTGCAACATGCTCAACCCGACCACCTCTCGTAAATCAGGGACCCGGACACAGTGTCCGGGTCCCTTCGTCTCACATCCCCCAGGCTGGTTCAGGCCCGAAAGTGAGCAAGGCCAACTACCCGCCCCTTCATCGGCTCTGTACCGTGAAACGGGCCCACACAACCCGCAGGAGGCAGCACGCAATGCGTGGTCTCGGAGATCACCTCAGCATCGGTGAGCGGATAGCGTTCTACCGCAAGCGTCGCGGCTACACGCAGGAGGTTCTAGCCGGACTGGTTGGTCGTAGCACTGACTGGCTGGCGAAGATCGAGACGGGACGCAGGAAGCCTCCCCGCATCGACATGCTCGCGGAGCTGTCGCGCATCCTGCGCGTGCCTCTTGGGGACCTGCTCGGTCAGGCCGTGCTCATGGAGGACGAGAAGCAGCAAGATGACGTTCCGGCCGTGCGCGACGCGCTTATGAGCCCGCGCCGGCTGTCTCGTCTGCTCTTCGGCCCTGAGTCTGAGGTGCAGCTCCCCACACCGGCGCCCGTGGCCGTGCGTGTTGAGCAGGCATGGAACGACTACCAGGGCGGGCGGCTCGGCAGTGTCATCGCCTCCCTTCCCGCACTCCTCCAGACGGCCCAAGAGCTGGAGGAGCGAGCCGCGTGGCGGGGCGAGGACCGTAGCGACTGCTGGGCAGTGTCGGCACGTACCCACCACCTCGCAGCAACGACGCTCGCGAAGATCGGGGAATCTGACATCTCATGGCTCGCTGCCGAGCGCGCGATGCGTGCAGCAGACGAGTCCGACAACCCGCTCGTGTTGGCGTCCGCCGCACGGTCCGGCACGCACGCCCTGTTGGCCAACGGACGGTACGACGACGCGTTGGAGTTGGGCAACACGGCTGCCGCATGGCTCTCGTCTCAGGTAACCGACAACGACCCTGCGGCACTGAGTTTGCTAGGGATGATTCACCTGCGGGCCGCTGTTGCAGCGGCCCGCCACCAGGACCGGCCCACAGCAACCGGTCTGTTGGATCGAGCCGAGGAACTCGCGGATGACCTCGGCTCGGATGAGAACTACTGGCAGACCGGCTTCGGACCCACGAACGTTGTGCTTCACCGTTTGTCGGTTGAGCTGGACCTCGACAATGTGTCGTACGTGGTGGAACACGGCCGGATCAATGTCGATCACATGCCACAGGAGCGCAGCGTGTCGCACCGCATCGACTTCGCGCGTGCCCTCTCGCTCAACGGACAGGGCGACGAGGCGTTCACGGAGCTCCACACGGCTGAACGCACATCACCGCAGCTCGTACGCAACAATCCGAGGGTGCGCGAGACGCTGCGGGATCTGATCAAGCAATCCCCGGTCACTGGCGGCTCGCGATCGTCCGAGGTGTTCGTGATGGCTCAACGGTGCAGGGCGGTGCAGTGAGTTCAGGCAAGCGTAGGGTGCTCGGAGTCGTCGGGTCGGCGGCTGGAGGCGTAGAGGCGCTGCGCACTGGTCTGGTAGAGCCCGCGATGGAGCGCGGCTGGCAGGTGGCTGTCACCCTGACGCCGACCGCAGGCCAGTGGCTACGTATGAGTGGCGAGGTCGAGCAGTTGGAGAAGCTCACCGGCCTACCCGTGCGCGATGAACCGCGCCTGCCTGGCGAGGCGCGACCGCACCCGCCGGTTGACTGCTACGTGGTAGCCCCAGCGTCGGCCAACATGGTGGCCAAGCTCGCCACGGGCCTGATGGACAACCAGGCGCTGACTCAGGTGGGTGAGGCGATCGGCACCCTCGGGTTGCCCGTCGTCCTCTTCCCACGGGTGAACGCGGCACATGCCCGCCACCCGGCATGGCAGCACCACATCGACACCCTCCGGGCAGGGGGCGTGCGCATCATCTACGGCCCGTGTGTGTGGACGCTGTACGAGCCGCGCGAGGCGTCGGCGGGGCGTGAACTCCCGTGGCAGGCAGTGCTGGACGCCGTGGACGAAGTCACCAGATGATGGGTCGTCAACCCTCGTGACCTGCAACGAAAGAGGACCCGGACACTCTGTCCGGGTCCTCTGCCGTTCACGGCTGCATGCTCATCTGCATGCCAGGGATCAATGAGCGAAGCGGCGAGCTGGAATGCATGACTCCTGCTGAACTCGCTTTGATCAAAGCGAGTTTGAGGGACCAGCGCCTCAAGGTCGAACGACTACTGAGGCGCGCGGACGAACTCACGGTGAAGGTGGAGTCTCGCTACCCACAAGCCGCTCAAGCCGATCGAGCCGCTCCCCGAGCGAACGGAGAGCGTCATGAATCGTACTGAGCTCTGCGGCCAAAGCCACGAAAGCGGGGCTGCTGCCCGGCTCGGTGCCGAGGGGCACCGCAGGATCACGGACGTACGTCCCACGTCCCTGCTGGGTAAGGATCAGCCCCTCGTCACGGAGTTGACCATACGCGCTCTGGACGGTCATGAGCTGCACGCCAAGTTCCTTGGCGAGCGAGCGAGCAGCCGGGAGCCGATCTCCGGAGTCGTACTCGCGATCGGGGCCCGTGATCTTCTCGCGGAACTGCGCCGCAATCTCCTTGGCCGTCGGCGTGGGTTTGGGCACTTCAGGGCTCTGATCCATACCCCCGAGAGTAACCGGACCTAGGTCAATCTCTGCCTCTTCCGCCGCACCTCCTTGACAGTTCAGATTGACATAGGTCAATCTGAATGAGGTCGGAAACGAGAAGTCCTTAAGGGCTTCAGCGACTGTGTTCGTAAGTGCCTGACCTGCAAAAACAACCCACGAAGTGCCCGCCGGGCCTGCTTACACGCGGTTCGAGCGGCAGGGGAGACGTAGAAGTCCGTCGTCTTCACGGATCGATCGGTGTCAGCGGCTAAGCCGTTGGTCTGACCCTCGGGCGTAGACCCAGGGACCGGATCACGTGGACCCCGTTGATTGGGCCGCACCCAGCCCATGGCATCCAGGGAGCAACCACTCAGCGAGTAGCGACTGAGTGGCGCGGTGACCGCGCGCCGGCCAATCGGAAGGGAGCAAGGCGTGTACGGAGCCGCGAGACGACAGTGACGGGCTTCCCGTCACTCGTCATGCGGGCAGGGCGCCGGCATCACGTCGGTGGCCTGCCCGTTTGATGAGGACTTTCGAAGGTCTTACCCGCACCGCATCCGGTGCGGTTCCTTCCCACGGCGCACGCCCCGTAGAGGCACCTCCGGGCGCGTTCGAGCCGTTCCACTGTGAGGAGAGACCCCCATGAAGTACATCGTTGCCGGTCATCAGGCCGTCACCGAAGCGGAGTTCGCGGAACTCGCGCTCGGCACCCCGGTTGAACTGTGGCTCGGGGTGGAGGGCGAGAGCGACGAGGAGCGCGCGGCGCGGCTGGACGCGGCGCGGGACATCCTGGCCGACCCCGAGTTCGGCAGCCTCCCCGACGACCTGATCCGCCTGGCCGCTCGGGTCGTCGACGACCACCCGGACCTGTTCAACGTCGTCTCGCTGGCTCGTCCCGCCCGCCGCCGCCCGGAACGCCGGGGGGTCGCGGCATGAGCGAGGGGCTGACGCTGGACGATCTGTCCGTGTCCCTGCGGGCGCTGCGCCTGCTGGCCGCGGACTTCGGGCACCTGCCGGCGCCGATGGTGGACGTCTCCACCGTCTATCCGGATCGACTGAGGCTGGCTTTCCACTACGGCCTGGCCGACTTCGAGGCGTGGCGCGAAGCGCTGGGCATCGCCGTGGACGCCGTGGACCACGGCACGCAGGGTGTGGGCGGCCGTACGCGCGTCCTGCGGGTGTCCGTCGAGTACGTGGGCGCCCTGGTGGATCTGGTGGCCTACGCCGACATGCCCGACCCGGCACCGAGCGGAGCGGCAGCCTGATGTCCGCCGCCTACGCCAAGTGCTACGACCCCACCGGCGCCCGCTACGGCATCCCCACCTACCCGTGGCGCATGGCTCCGGACGGTCTGTTCACCCGCCGACAGCTGCGCGCCAAGGGCTTACGGCCCGGCGGACAGCCGATCGCCGCGCAGGTGATGCGCTACAACCGCCACCACGGCTTCCGGGTGGCCTACTTCTACCGCGAGGACCTGGCCAAGCGGGTGCGGCCGATGACGTCGCGCAAGTGGGGCGCGCTCGCTTTGGCGATGCTCGCCCGCCGTACCTGCCCGCGCTGCGAACTGGACGTCGGGTACTGCATCCCGCGCTCCTACGGCATCTGCGGCCTGTGCATTGCCACCGAGGAACAGCGCGCCGCTTAGACCTTTCAAGAGCAGGGAGTTCCCATGAACGACACCCCCGATCGGTCCCTCACGTGGGGCCAGGGACTCGTGTTGGGTGCCGCCGCACTGCCCATGGTCGCCTTTGGCGGCATGGGCGCGTGGGGCACCTACAGCAACATCACATCCGTCTTCCACCGGTCTGCCACCGCGCTCGGTGTGGTCGCCGCTGGCGAGGGCGCGACGCTCGTTCTCGCGCTGACCCTGGTGGGTCTGACCATGCTGGGACAGTCCGCCCCGGCGGCCGTGCGGGTCGGGTTGTGGACGCTGCCCGCGGTGGCGTCCCTGACCGGCGCCGCGGTCGCGAAGACCGTGACGGAGGCGGTGGTGTTCGCCGTCACGCCGATGGCCATGTGCGTCTCGGCTGAGGGCATGGGCCTGCTGGCCCGCCGCATCGTCGTCTTCCGCACGGGGGTCGACGCGGAAGCGCAGCGGCGTAACGCGACGGTCATGCAGCGGCTCGCCTACCACCGCGCCCGCGCCGTGAACCACCCCGACGAGAAGGCGCGCCAGGCCTCGGAGCTGAAGTCGTGGAAGCTCGCTGAGCGCGTCGGTACCGGGGACGCGCAGCTCGGGGCGCACCTGGTCGACGTCCAGCGCGAGCGGATGACGGCCGGCGCGGACGCGGCCCTTGCGGGCATGTTCGCCCTGCCCGTCACGGCCGTGACCGACCCTGCCCACGGCGTGACGGCCGCCGCGGAACCCCTCGCCGTCGAGGGTCCGGCCGTCACGGGCGTCACGCCCCCCGTGACGGAGGAAGACACGCAGGTCACGGCCGAATCCGAGACGGTTCCGCCGGGCCCCGTCACGCCCGACACCGCCCCCGTCACACCCCCCGTGACGCTGGAGGAGGTCGCGGCCGTGGCGAGCGTGCCGACGCCCGTGACGGGCGAGCCGCTGACGGACGCTCAGCTCGTCGTCGTGCTGCGGCACCTGCGCTACAGCGACGACCCGCCGCTGTCCTACCGCCAGGCCGTGGCCGCCTTCCGCGAGGGCGGGTTCGTCGGCGGGGAAGAGCGGGTGCGCAAGGCGTGGGGCTCGCTGATGTCCCACGAGGAATCCGAGGCATAGAGCCACTCCGGCACCACCAATGACGGCCAGCCCACGGGAATTGGGCTGGCCGTCGTTGCGACTGCCGGAAGCAGTCGACACAAGCCAGTGAAGCAGACCCGGCGAGCCCCGGCGAGCGGCACCCTCGCAGAC
>NZ_VJZC01000307.1 GCF_009377185.1 Streptomyces spongiae | reverse complement strand
GGGTGCGGGGGCCGCGGACCGGCTCGGTAACCTGAGCCCGCTGACCAACCCCGTTTCGCCCACGTTCTAGGAGTTGCCGCCGCCGTGAGCAGCAGCCTTCGACGCGGCGCCCTCGCCGCCGCCGCCATCGCGTTCTCGATCGCCTCGCTCGCCGCGTGCGGCGCCGGCAACAACGCCCAGACGCTGGAGGTCAAGCCGGACAACGCGGCCACGGCCGTCGGCGACATCAAGGTCCAGAACGCGATCGTCGTCACCCAGCCCGACCTGGAGTCCACGGGCCCGGCCGTGGTCTCCGCGACCGTGTTCAACAACGGCCGCACCGCCCAGACGCTGGACTCCATCACGGTGGACGGCGCCGGCGAGTCCGTCGAGCTCACCCCCGCGAAGGGCAAGGGCAAGCTGACCATCCCGGCCCATGGGTCCGTCGTCATCGGGGGCAAGGGCAACGCCTCCGCGGTGCTGTCGAGCACCCCCGAGGCCGTCAAGGACGGCAACGCGCAGAAGGTGACGTTCGCCTTCAGCAGCACCGGTGACGTGAGCCTGCGGGCGTTCGTCGTGCCGGCCGAGAGCTACTTCGAGAAGTGGGGCCCGAGCAAGATCCCGCAGGGCCCCTCGCAGAGCCCCAGCCCGTCGGAGAGCGCCAAGACCCCCTCCGGCTCCCCGTCCGGGAGCCCCTCGGGCACGGCGTCGGAGGAAGCGGGCGGCGGCGACTCCGTCGGCACCGACCCTGGCTCGTCGGCCTCGTCCTCGTCCTCGGAGACCCAGGGCTCCGCCGGGCACTGAGCCCCGCACGCACCCACACGAAAGGGCGGCACCCCGCACAGGGGTACCGCCCTTCTTGGTGTCCTGTATACCGGCAGAACCGGCTCACGGCTCGAACTTGTACCCCAGCCCACGCACCGTCACCAGATACCGAGGCGCACCCGGGTCCGGCTCGAGCACCACCCCCGACGCACCCCTCGCACCGCTACGCGGGCTTCGGAGTGCTGCGCCGGGCTCCGCCCGGCGACCCGTACCCAGCCCGATCTTTACGGCTCGAACTTGTACCCCAGCCCACGCACCGTCACCAGATACCGAGGCGCACCCGGGTCCGGCTCGATCTTCGCGCGGAGGCGCTTGACGTGGACGTCGAGGGTCTTGGTGTCGCCGACGTAGTCGGCGCCCCAGACTCTGTCGATGAGCTGCATACGGGTCAGTACGCGTCCCGCGTTGCGCAGGAGCATCTCCAGCAGGTCGAACTCCTTGAGGGGCAGGTCGACCTTGGAGCCGGAGACGGTGACGACGTGACGGTCGACGTCCATGCGGACCGGGCCCGCTTCCAGAGCGGCCGGGGCCACTTCCTCGGGCTCGCCGCGGCGGCGCAGTACGGCCCGGATGCGCGCCACCAGCTCGCGCGAGGAGAAGGGCTTGGTGACATAGTCATCGGCTCCTATTTCCAGGCCCACGACCTTGTCGATCTCGCTGTCCTTGGCGGTGACCATGATCACCGGGACGTTGGAGCGGCCGCGCAGCTGGCGGCAGACCTCGGTGCCCGGCAGCCCGGGCAGCATGAGGTCGAGCAGGACGAGGTCGGCGCCGTTGCGCTCGAACTCGTCGAGACCGTCGGGCCCGGTGGTCGCGATGGCGACCTCGAAGCCCTCTTTGCGGAGCATGTAGGACAGGGCGTCGGAGAAGGACTCCTCGTCCTCGACGACGAGCACTCGGGTCACGGAAGGACCTCCGGGGCGGGAAGCGGTTCGTACGGGGATGAGTCAGTAGGGGGTCGTCCGTCCTCATCGTCGAGGTCCGGGTGCTGGGATGCGCGGTCGCGGGCCGCGCCCGCCTCCGGCAGTTTGAGGGTGAACGTGGAGCCCTGACCCTCGGAGCTCCACACCGTGACCTCCCCGCCGTGCGAGGCGGCCACGTGCTTGACGATCGCGAGACCCAGGCCCGTACCGCCGGTCTGGCGGGAGCGGGCCGGGTCGACGCGGTAGAAGCGCTCGAAGACGCGCTCCTTGTCCTTCTCCGAGATGCCGATGCCCTGGTCGGTCACGGCTATCTCGATCAGGTCCCCGCCCGGAGCGCTCACCCTGCGGGCGGCGATGCCGACGCGGGTGCGGGCGGGAGAGTAGTTGACGGCGTTCTCGACGAGGTTGCCGAGGGCGGCGGCGAGCTGTCCGCGGTTGCCCCACACGTGCAGGTCGGCGGTGCCGCCCACCCGTCGCCCGCCACCACCCTGATCGAGCCCTCCGGGCGCCCAAATATTCGAAGCCATGGTGATCTGCTTGGTGCCGGCCTGGTGGCGGCACCGGTCGATGGCCTCGGCGACCAGCTCGTCCACGCGTACGGGCTCGGCGTCCTCCAGCGGGTCGTCGTTCTGCACGCGGGACAGGTCGATGAGCTCCTGTACGAGGTTCGTCAGCCGGGTGGCCTCGATCTGCATGCGCCCGGCGAAGCGTTCCACCGCCTCGGGGTCGTCGCTGGCCCCCATGACGGCCTCGGAGAGGAGGGAGAGCGCCCCGACGGGCGTCTTCAGCTCGTGGCTGACGTTGGCCACGAAGTCCCGTCGTACGGCCTCTATGCGGCGGGCCTCGGTGAGGTCCTCGACCAGCAGCAGGACCAGCCGGGAGCCCAGCGGGGCCACGCGCGCGGACACCGCGAGGGCCTCGCCGCGGCCCGTGCCGCGTCGGGGCAGGTCCAGCTCGACCTGGCGTATCTCACCGTCGCGCCGCGTGTCCCGGGCCATCAGCAGCATGGGCTCGATGGCGAGCTTTCCCCCGCGCACCAGCCCGAGGGCGTACGCGGCGGAGCTGGCCTTGACGACGGCGTCGCCCTCGTCGAGTACGACGGCGGAGGAGCGGAGCACGGACAGCACCGTGTCGACGCCGGGCGGCAGCACCGCGTCCGTGTGCAGGGAGGTCCTGGTGGGACGCTTCTGCTCGCGTTCGCTCCAGCGGAACGCCAGCATGGCGATGACACCGGTGAGAACACCGGCGATCGCTGCCGCTGCGGCGACCGCCGCGTTCACGTCCATGCGAACAGGTTAGGCACGACGTCCTGCCCGGCCACAGCCATCGGAGTGCGAGCTCGAACACTCGTCGCCCAGAGTTCACCTTGGAGCCAGTGCCGGTTCATTTGGGATGCCGGAAACGGACGCGTGCGGGGCAGAACGTGGCAGCGTGGGGTGCACCGGGCCTGTGGTGACCGGCCAGGAGGCGCCGTACGCGGCGGTGTCCGATGGTGGACGTGGCTGGTGGAAACCCCAGAACCCCTGGAATCCCCGAAGGCGACGCAAGAGAAGAGGAACCCCTGATGCGGGACGCGTACCACGAGGAACTTGACTCGATCGGCGATGACCTGGTCGAGATGGCCCGCCTGGTCGGGTCGGCGATCGGGCGCGCCACGACGGCGATCCTCGACTCCGACCTGAAGCTGGCGGAGAACGTGATCGAGGCCGACACCAAGGTCGACGACCTCCAGCACAACCTGGAGGCGCGCGCGATAGCCCTGCTCGCCCGCCAGCAGCCGGTCGCGACGGACCTCCGCATAGTCGTGACGTCGCTGCGCATGAGCGCCGACCTGGAGCGTTCGGGCGACCTGGCCCAGCACGTGGCGAAGCTGGCCCGCCTGCGCTTCCCCGAGCGCGCGGTCCCGCGGGACCTGCACGCCACGATCCTGGAGATGGGCCAGCTGGCCCAGCGCCTGATGGCGAAGGCGGCGGAGGTCCTCATCACGAAGGACGTCGACCTGGCCCTGCAGCTGGAGCAGGACGACGACGAGATGGACCTCCTCCACCGCACCCTCTTCCAGCACCTCATCGACGACCGCTGGAAGCACGGCATCGAGACCGCGGTGGACGTCACCCTGCTGGGCCGCTACTACGAGCGCTTCGCCGACCACGCCGTGTCCGTGGCCAAGCGTGTGGTGTACCTGGTGACGGGCGAGCACGCGGACGACATCCAGCCGGAGATCCAGCCGGTGGGCGGGGTCGAGGGGGCGTAGGGCACCTGGGCGTGCGCGTGGTCCGGCGGGGCGTGCGCGAGCTTCAGTGCGCCGTTGATGCGCCCAGGCGAGCGGGCGTCCACTGGGCACAGGCACCAGCCTTCGAGGAGGGACCCATGGCCGAATCCCCGATCACGCCCGACCCCACCCAGGACCGCGACACGGAGCAGCCCACCGAGATCAGGACCCTGCCCCTGGTCGCCGCCTGCGGCTGCGGCTCGGGGTGCGGCTGCGGCTGCCAGTCGGGCAGCCCCTGCCAGTGCGGCTGACGCGCGGCGCGCCACGCAGGACGGTATGACGGTATGACGGTGAAGGGCCCCGGGACGATCCCGGGGCCCTTCACCGTCGTAGGGACTCGCATCTGCCAGTGGTCCGGGCGCAGCATGGAGAGAGGAGGTGAACCAACCTCCGAACCAACGCGAGCGCACCCGGAAGGAGGCGCGAGCCCATGACCCGGTTCATGGATGTCCACCACGACATGAAGGGCATCACCGCCGAGCAGCTGCGCGAGGCGCACCAGGCCGACCTCGCCATAGAGAAGGACGAGGGCGTCCACTTCGAGAAGGCCTGGGCGGACCCGGAGTCCGGCACGGTCTACTGCCTCTCCGAGGCCCCCTCGGCCGAAGCGGTCCTGCGCATCCACGAACGCACCGGCAACAAAGCCGACGAGATCCACCCGGTGCCGCTGACCGTGTGAGTGCCTGTTGTCCACGACGGCCCCCTGGCCGCGAGAGCCCGCGGACAGAGGGCCGGAGGCATGCGAAGCGGTCCCCAGGAACCAGAGTTCAAGGTTTCCTGAATTCAGGATCGCTTGTACCGTCATTGGGGTGCTCACCGCTCCCACAGACCCTGCCGCCGCAGACCCTGCCGCCGCAGACCCTGCCGCCACAGACATTGCTGCCACAGAGATTGAGGTGCTGGCCCGGTTCGGCAGGGCGCTCGCCGACCCCATCCGCTGCCGCGTCCTCCTCGCCCTGCGTGAACGCCCCTCGTACCCCGCCGACCTGGCCGACGCCATCGGCATCTCGCGCACCCGGCTCTCGAACCACCTCGCCTGTCTCCGTGACTGCGGCCTGGCGGTCGCCGTACCGGACGGCCGCCGAACCCGCTACGAACTGGCGGACCCCCGCCTCGGCCACGCACTAGACGATCTGCGCACCTCCGTGGTGGCCGTGGCCGTGGCCGTTGCGACCGACCGCACCTGCCCCGACGCCGACGACAAGGGCTGCTGCTGATGACCGCGATCTCGCTCGGCCCGTCCCCGGCCCGCCGCGACGCGCTCACCCGCCGGATACGACTGCTGGTCGCCGCGACCATCACCTACAACGTGATCGAAGCCGTCGTCGCCATCACGGCCGGCACGCTCGCCTCCTCCACCGCGCTGGTCGGGTTCGGCCTCGACTCCGTCATCGAGGTCTCCTCCGCCGCCGCGGTCGCCTGGCAGTTCTCCGCCCGCGAGCACGCCGTACGAGAAGCCCGCGAGAAGACCACCCTGCGCATCATCGCGCTGTCGTTCTTCGGACTGGCCGGTTACGTGACCGTCGACGCGATCCGCGCCCTGACCGGCGCCGCCGAAGCCGACCGGTCCATTCCCGGCATCGTGCTCGCCGCACTCTCCCTGGCGGTCATGCCGTTCCTGTCCGCCGCCCAGCGCCGCGCGGGGCGCGAACTCGGCTCCGCCAGCGCCGTCGCAGACTCCAAACAGACCCTGCTGTGCACCTACCTCTCGGCCGTCCTCCTCGTCGGCCTACTCCTCAACGCCACGCTCGGCTGGTCCTGGGCCGACCCCTTCGCCGCCCTGGTCATCGCAGCCGTCGCCGTCAAGGAAGGCCGCGACGCCTGGCAGGGCAAGGGCTGCTGCGCGACACCCAGCGCCCCCACGGCACCTGCCGTCAGCGCCGCCCCGGAAGCCTGCGGGTGCCGTCCCGGATGCGACTGCTGCAACTCGTCCTGAACGACGACGACCGCTACGGACCGGCCGAGCATGATGTCAGTTCTGGCAGGCGCAGCCCGACGCGGCCTTGGCCTCGGTGACGGTCACAGCGGAGTCGACGGAGCTCTCGGCCGAGGTACAGCAGGCACTGACGCCGCAGCAGGCGCCGGCAGACTCCGCCGCCTCCACCGACTCGGTGGAGGTGCTCCCGGTCAGCGGCTTGGTGGCGCGGACGATGGCGGAGTGCATGCCGTCGGCGACGGCATGGGTGGCGGTGATGTGGATGTCGGTGAACCCGGCGGCCTCCAGGCCCGCACGGTACTCGGCGAAGGAGAGCGCGCCGGCGATGCAGCCGACGTAGTCGCCGCGCTCGCCCCGCTGGGTGGGGGTGAGGTGGTCGTCGGCGACGACGTCGGAGACGCCGATCCGGCCCCCGGGCCTGAGGACGCGGAAGGTTTCGGCGAAGACGGCCGGCTTGTCGGTGGACAGGTTGATCACGCAGTTGGAGATGACCACGTCGATGGTGTTCGCGGGCAGCGGGACGGCCTCGATGGTGCCCATGAGGAACTCGACGTTCGTGGCACCCGACTTCTTCGCGTTGGCGAGGGCCAGGGCGAGCATCTCCTCGGTCATGTCCAGCCCGTACGCCTTGCCGGTGGGGCCGACGCGGCGTGCCGAGAGCAGAACGTCGATGCCGCCGCCGGAGCCGAGGTCCAGGACGCGTTCGCCCTCGCGGAGTTCGGCGACGGCGGTGGGGTTGCCGCAGCCGAGGGATGCGGCGACGGCCTCGGCGGGCAGGGCGTCGCGCTCGTCTGCGAGATAGAGGGTGGAGCCGAAGTTGTCATCAACCTCGATCGGCTCGGGCCCACAGCAGGAGGTACCGCCCTCGGCAACCTTCACGGCCGCTGCGGCGTACCGCTGACGAACGGTTTCACGCAGGTCACTGGACCGCTCACTCATGACTTCACTCCCACTGGCTGCTTGTATTGACGTTCATTGATTCAACCTTGCGCCTTGAATCGAAAAACGTCAACATAGAGAAATGTCGAAACAAGAGCTTGAGGTGATCGGTCAGGACGCCGCCTGCTGCCCGGGCCTGTCTGCCGCACCCGTGGACGAGGAACGCGCCGGGGAACTGGCCAGGGTGTTCAAGGCTTTGGGCGATCCGGTGCGACTGCGGCTGCTGTCGATGATCGCCTCGCGCGGCGAGGGCGGCGAGGGCGGAGAGCGCGGTGAGATCTGCGTCTGCGAGCTGACTCCGGCCTTCGAGCTGTCCCAGCCGACGATCTCGCACCACCTCAAGCTGCTGCGGCAGGCCGGTCTCATCGACTGCGAGCGGCGCGGCACGTGGGTGTACTACTGGGTGCTGCCCGGCGTCCTGGACCAGCTCGCCGCGTTCCTGACCACAGCGCAGACCGCCGGGGCGAGCACGTGAGCGAGGGCCGGGACGGGCACGTGAGCGCGGGCCAGGGCGAGCACGTGAGCGCGCCTCTCGGCCGCCGAGTCGCGGCCGAGGCCGTGGGGACGGGCCTGCTGGTGACGGTCGTCGTCGGCTCGGGCATCCAGGCCACCGAGCTGTCGCACGACGTCGGCGTACAACTGCTCGCCAACTCCCTCGCCACCGTCTTCGGCCTGGCCGTACTGATCACACTGCTCGGGCCGGTCTCAGGCGCGCACTTCAACCCCGCCGTCACCCTCGCCGCCTACGTCACCGGCCGCCGCCACCGCACCGGACCGACCCTGCGGGAGGTCGCGGTGTACGTGCCCGCGCAGGTGGCCGGGGCGATCGGCGGCGCGGTCCTGGCCGACGCCATGTTCGCGCAGCCGCTGGTGAAGTTCTCCACCCACGACCGCTTCGCCGGGCACCTGTGGCTGGGCGAGATGGTCGCAACCGCCGGGCTGATCCTCCTCATCTTCGGCCTGGAGCGCACCGGCCGCGCCACCCTGGCCCCGGCCGCCGTGGCCTCCTACATCGGGGCCGCCTACTGGTTCACCTCCTCGACCTCCTTCGCGAACCCCGCGGTGACCGTGGGCCGCGCCTTCACCGACACCTTCGCCGGAATCGCCCCCGCCTCCCTCGCCCCGTTCATCGCGGCCCAGCTGCTTGGCGCCGCGCTCGGGCTGGGCGCGGTGGCGGTCGTGTACGGACGCCCCGCTAGTGCGGCGAACGTCGTCGCGCCACAAGCCGAGCCCGAACCTGCCTCCCCCTGACCACCGCTCTCACCCCCAAGGACACCCGCCATGAGCACTGCCGCCCCGCGCCCCTCCGTGCTGTTCGTCTGCGTCCACAACGCCGGCCGCTCCCAGATGGCCGCCGCCTTCCTCACCCACCTCGCCGGTGATCGGGTCGAAGTACGCTCGGCCGGGTCTGCTCCCGCCGACAAGGTGAACCCGGCCGTCGTGGAGGCCATGAAGGAGGTCGGGATCGACATCTCCGCCGAGACCCCGAAGGTCCTCACCACCGAGGCGGTCCGGACGTCCGACGTGGTCATCACCATGGGCTGCGGCGACACGTGCCCCGTCTTCCCCGGCAAGCGCTACCTCGACTGGCAGCTCCCCGACCCGGCCGGTCAGGGAGTCGAAGCCGTCCGCCCCATCCGCGACGAGATCGAGAAGCGGGTACGGGACCTGCTCGACGAGATCGCCCCGCCGATCCATGCCTGACTGCCCCAACGGGCGTCCGCATCGAGTCCATTCGAGCAAGGCGCCGACACGACGCGACAACCCTAGGCGCCTCGCCTGGAAGTCGCCACCGAAGGGAAAGGGCGCCGCCAGGGGGCGCACGCAAGGCGCCGTTCGCAACGCCTCACTCAACTCGAAGGCCCCTAAAACCACGGTGTGCTCACGGCCAATTTACGTGCGCCTGCCTGCTGTTACATTCCCGTCCCGACCACACAAAACGGGAGTGGACCATGCGAACCAGAATAACCGGGGTTTTCGCTTCATCCCTTCTCGCCCTTGGCCTCCTGGCAGGCGGACCCGCCACGTCCGCGACCGCGGACTCCATCCCGAGCCTCAGCACCTGCACGAACATCGTGATGGGCACGGGAGCGAAGGGAGCTTGCGTCAAGTCCCTCCAGCATTCCTTGGCCGGGTACGGATACATCCTCGACGTCGACGGCGTGTACGGCTCAGAAACCCGAGCCACCGTTCTCGCCTTCCAACGCGTCTATCACCTCGCCGAGGACGGAATCGCAGGGCCTCAGACCATCAAGGCGCTGGACCGATGGGCCAACGCACCGCACCCGGACCCTGATCCCCGGCAAGCCCCCAACCCCGAGCGTGCCATCCAGAAGTGCGGCGTGACTGGCTGCACCTACTACGTCAGCAAGTCCGGGACCCGCGCCCTCGACAACTGGCTGAACGACCCCGAAACCAACCTTGCCGCAGACCTCACCTCGCGACAGGTATGCGGCGCAGCCGAGTGGGTCACCAAATCTCTCGGTGCGTTCTGCGACTACCAGGTGATACTCGGGAAGTACGTGCTGAGCACCGCAACCGGGAACGCGGTCGCGAACGACGCCTGCCTGGCGGTGAAGACGACATTCGCCACCGTGGGCGGGGTACTCGTACTCGCACCGGCTTTCAACACCGACAAGGGCAACAACTGCACCCCGTAACGGGCGCCAGGAAGGCTCTCGCTCAGGCACTCGCTCAGGCACTCCGGACGCCGCAGGGTCCGCCGCGCTGAGGACCCGCAGTGGGCCCAGGCCGCGAAAATGCCCCCGATCCGCACCATACATGCAGGTCGGGGGCATGATCACAAAGGTTACTTCTTCTTGCCCTGGTTCTTGACCGCCTCGATCGCCGCCGCGGCCGCCTCGGGGTCGAGGTACGTGCCGCCGGGGTTGACCGGCTTGAAGTCGGCGTTCAGTTCGTAGGACAGGGGGATGCCGGTCGGGATGTTCAGGCCCGCGATGTCGGCGTCCGAGATGCCGTCGAGGTGCTTGACGAGGGCGCGGAGGCTGTTGCCGTGGGCCGCGATCAGGACCGTGCGGCCGGCGAGGAGGTCCGGGACGATGCCGTCGTACCAGTACGGGAGCATGCGGCCCACGACGTCCTTCAGGCACTCCGTGCGGGGGCGGAGCTCCGGGGGGATCGTCGCGTAGCGCGGGTCGTCCGACTGGGAGTACTCGGTGCCGTCCTCGAGCGGGGGCGGCGGGGTGTCGTACGAGCGGCGCCACAGCATGAACTGCTCCTCGCCGAACTCGGCGAGCGTCTGCGCCTTGTCCTTGCCCTGGAGGGCGCCGTAGTGGCGCTCGTTCAGGCGCCAGGAGCGCTTGACGGGGATCCAGAGGCGGTCGGCGGACTCCAGCGCGAGCTGCGCCGTGCGGATCGCGCGCTTCTGGAGGGAGGTGTGCAGCACGTCCGGGAGCAGGCCGGCGTCCTTCAGCAGCTCGCCGCCGCGCGTCGCCTCCTTCTCGCCCTTCGCCGTGAGGTTGACGTCCACCCAGCCGGTGAACAGGTTCTTCTCGTTCCACTCGCTCTCGCCGTGGCGGAGGAGGATCAGCTTGTACGGTGCGTCGGCCATGGCCCTGAGCGTAATCCAACCCTTTGATCACTTGTGCGGGCGGTCACCAGGCGGACAGGGGCCCAACGGAGAAGGCGGACAGTTGACTGCGTTTGTTAATTGAGTGGCTTCCCCCAGGGCGCATTCGTAATGTGTGGTCGCTACTAGCGCCACTTACATCTGCCTGCGGGGGACCCCTATGCCAGTCGCCGCCCTGAGACGTGCCGTCCGTGAGAGTGTCTCGGGGTTGCCCCGCGAGTTCTGGTGGCTGTGGACCAGCACGCTGGTCAACCGGCTCGGTGGCTTCGTCGCCACCTTCATGGCCCTGTACCTCACGCTCGACCGCGGCTACTCCGCCTCGTACGCCGGTCTGGTCGCCTCCCTGCACGGGCTCGGCGGTGTCATCTCCTCGCTCGGTGGGGGCGTCATGGCCGACCGGCTCGGGCGGCGGCCCACGCTGCTCATCGCCCAGGCCGCCACGGCCGTGGCCGTCGCGCTGCTCGCCTTCGTGCGCGACCCCGTCGCGATCGCGGCCGTCGCCTTCCTGGTGGGCGCGGCCAGCAACGCCTCCCGGCCCGCCGTCCAGGCGATGATGGCGGACATCGTGCGGCCCGAGGACCGCGTACGCGCCTTCTCCCTCAACTACTGGGCGATCAACCTCGGTTTCGCCGTCTCGTCCATGGCCGCGGGGTTCATCGCCGAGGTCAGCTACGTGGCGGGGTTCCTGATCGAGGCCGGCATGACCATGGCCTGCGCGATCGTCGTCTTCGCCAAGCTGCCCGAGTCGCGGCCCGCGCCGGCGGTGAAGGTCTCCGGGCAGCACGAGGTCGGGCTGGGGACCGTGCTGCGCGACGGGCGCTTCATGGCCGTCGTCGGGCTGTCCTTCCTGGTCGCGCTCATCTTCCAGCAGGGCATGGTCGGGCTCCCGGTCGCGATGGGCGAGGCCGGCTTCACCCCTGCCGACTACGGGCTGGCCATCGCACTCAACGGCGTCATCATCATCGCCCTCCAACTCCCCGTCACCCGCTTCATCGAGCACCGGGACCCCCGCCGTCTGCTCGTGGTCTCGTCCCTCCTCGCCGGGTACGGCTTCGGGCTCACCGCCTTCGCCGGCTCGGTCGGCGTCTTCGCCCTCACCGTGTGCGTGTGGACCCTGGCCGAGATCGTCAACGCGCCCACCCAGACGGGCATCGTCGTACGCCTGTCGCCGGTGCACGGGCGCGGCCGCTACCAGGGCATGTACACCATGTCCTGGGCGGTCGCGGGGCTGGTCGCGCCGCTGATGTCCGGGGTCGTCATCGACCACTTCGGAGCCGAGTGGCTCTGGGGGCTGTGCGCGGTCGTGGGGACGGTGGCGGGGGTCGGGTACGGGG
>NZ_VJZC01000306.1 GCF_009377185.1 Streptomyces spongiae | reverse complement strand
GCCCTCGGCCTTGCGCGTCACGGTTACGGCCTGCGCGCCGATGTCACCCGGTACACGTCGTACACGCCCTCGACGCCCCGTACGGCCTTCAGGACGTGGCCCAGGTGCTTCGGGTCGCCCATCTCGAAGGTGAAGCGGGACGTGGCCACGCGGTCGCGGGACGTCTGGACCGCGGCCGAGAGGATGTTGACGTGCTGGTCGGAGAGCACGCGCGTGACGTCGGAGAGCAGGCGGGAGCGGTCCAGGGCCTCGACCTGGATGGCGACCAGGAAGACCGAGGACTGGGTGGGGGCCCACTCGACGTCGAGGATGCGCTCGGGCTCGCGGGACAGGGACTCGACGTTGACGCAGTCGCTGCGGTGAACGGATACGCCACTGCCGCGCGTCACGAAGCCGATGATCGGGTCGCCGGGGACGGGCGTACAACAACGGGCGAGCTTCACCCACACGTCGTCGACGCCCTTGACGACGACACCGGGGTCGTTGCTGCTGCGGCGCTTGCGGCCCCGGCCGCGCGTCGACGGTACCGCCTCGTCGATCTCCTCGGTGGCCGCCTCCTCGCCGCCGAGCGCCTGGACCAGCTTCTGCACGACGTTCTGCGCGGCCACGTGGCCCTCGCCGATCGCCGCGTACAGGGACGAGATGTCCGGGTAGCGCATCTCGTGGGCGAGGGTGACGAGGGAGTCGCCGGTCAGGATGCGCTGGATGGGCAGGTTCTGCTTGCGCATCGCGCGGGCGATGGCGTCCTTGCCCTGCTCGATGGCCTCGTCGCGGCGCTCCTTGGAGAACCAGGCGCGGATCTTGTTGCGGGCGCGCGGGGACTTCACGAAGCCGAGCCAGTCGCGGGACGGGCCCGCGCCGGTCGCCTTGGAGGTGAAGACCTCCACCAGGTCGCCGTTGTCCAGGGTGGATTCGAGCGGGACCAGGCGTCCGTTGACGCGGGCGCCTATGGTGCGGTGGCCGACCTCGGTGTGGACCGCGTAGGCGAAGTCGACGGGGGTCGCGCCGGCCGGGAGCGCTATGACGTCGCCCTTGGGCGTGAAGACGAAGACCTCGTTGCGGGACAGGTCGAAGCGCAGGGACTCCAGGAACTCGCCGGGGTCCTCGGTCTCCTTCTGCCAGTCGAGCAGTTGGCGCAGCCACGCCATGTCGTTGAGGTGGTCGTCCTTGCCCTTGCCCGCCTTGGGCACGTCGGTGCGGACCTTGGAGGCGCCGGCGACGGCCTCCTGCTTGTACTTCCAGTGCGCCGCGATGCCGTACTCGGCGCGGCGGTGCATGTCGAACGTACGGATCTGGAGTTCGACCGGCTTGCCGTTGGGCCCGATGACCGTCGTGTGGAGCGACTGGTACATGTTGAACTTGGGCATCGCGATGTAGTCCTTGAACCGCCCCGGAACCGGGTTCCAGCGGGCGTGGACGGTGCCCAGGGCCGCGTAGCAGTCGCGGACGGTGTCCACGAGGACGCGGATGCCCACCAGGTCGTAGATCTCCGCGAAGTCGCGGCCGCGGACGATCATCTTCTGGTAGACGCTGTAGTAGTGCTTCGGGCGGCCGGTGACGGTCGCCTTGATGCGGGCCGCTCGCAGGTCGGACTGGACCTCGTCGGTCACTATGGCGAGGTACTCGTCGCGCTTGGGGGCGCGCTCGGCGACGAGGCGGACGATCTCGTCGTACATCTTGGGGTAGAGGATCGCGAAGGCGAGGTCCTCCAGCTCCCACTTGATGGTGTTCATGCCCAGGCGGTGGGCGAGCGGCGCGTAGATCTCCAGGGTCTCGCGCGCCTTCTTCTCCTGCTTCTCGCGCTTGAGGTAGCGCATGGTGCGCATGTTGTGCAGGCGGTCGGCGAGCTTGATGACCAGGACGCGGGGGTCCTTGGCCATGGCGACGACCATCTTGCGCACGGTCTCGGCCTGCGCGGCCTCGCCGAACTTGACCTTGTCCAGCTTGGTGACGCCGTCGACGAGCAGCGCCACCTGGTCGCCGAAGTCGCGGCGGAGCTGGTCGAGGCCGTACTCGGTGTCCTCGACGGTGTCGTGCAGGAGGCCGGCCATGAGCGTGGCCGGGTCCATGCCGAGTTCGGCGAGGATCGTGGTCACCGCGAGGGGGTGCGTGATGTACGGGTCGCCGCTCTTGCGCTTCTGGCCGCGGTGCCAGCGCTCGGCGACCTGGTAGGCGCGCTCGATCTGGCGGAGGGTCGCCGTCTCGATCTTCGGGTCGTTGCTGCGCACTATCCGCAGCAGCGGCTCCAGGACCGGGTTGTACGGGTTGGACCGCTGGACGCCGAGGCGGGCCAGACGGGCGCGAACGCGGTTGGAGGAGCCGGAGCGCGGGGGCTGGCCCGCGGCGGTACGGGCCGGGGGCGTGGGAGGCGCGGGCTTGGGGCGCGCCTGCTCGGCGGCCTTGTCGCCGGGCGCGGACTGGGCGTGCTCGACCGAGCCCTGCGCTGTGTTCTTCGCGCTCGGCGCGGGCGTGGCCGCGGCTCCCGAGGTCGACTCGGGCTTGGCGGCGGTCAGTGGCTGGGCCTCGTCTGGCAAGAGGACTCCTCGTGCGCGATCCGGGTCCCCCGGCAGGCTCCGGAGGACCCATGGTAGCGATCCTCGGCTCCGGACTCGCCTTCGGCTGGTGAGACGGTCCGCTACCCGCGTAACGCAGGAGGCGGGCGCCGGATTCCTCCGGTGCCCGCCTCCGCGGTGTCGTACGGGTGGCGCGGGCCTTGCCCGCACCTGTCGTGACGGTGCTCAGACCTGGAGCAGGGCCTCCAGCGGAGCGCCTTCCAGGGTCGGTTCCAGGCGGGCGCGACCGCCCAGGAATCCGAGCTCCATCAGTACGGAGACGCCCGCGACCTCGGCTCCCGCCCGGCGGATGAGCTGGACGGATGCCTCGGCGGTGCCGCCGGTGGCGAGGACGTCGTCGATGACCATGACGCGGTCGCTTCCCGACAGGTCCTCGGCGTGCACCTCGATCTCCGCGGAGCCGTACTCCAGGTCGTAGGCCTGACCGAGGGTCGCTCCGGGGAGCTTGCCGGCCTTGCGTACGGGGATGAAGCCGACCCCGGAACGGACCGCGACGGGTGCGCCGAGTATGAACCCGCGGGCCTCCAGGCCGACGATCTTCGTGGCGCCGTGCCGGACGACGAGCTCCGCGAGCGCGTCGGTGAGCGCGGTGAACGCCGCCGGGTCGGCCAGCAGCGGGGTGATGTCTTTGAACATCACGCCCGGCTCCGGGTAGTCGGGAACGTCGCGGATACGGCTGAGCAACAGCTCCCTGACGCCGGTCATCGGCGCTTCCCCGAGGGACGGCCGCGGCCCCGGTTGCGGGACGCGGGCTGGTGGCGCGGGCCGACGACCGCGGGGGTCGCATCCTCCGGCTCGTCGCCGTACGCCTCGTCGTCGCCCTGTGCCTCGGCGGGCTCGCCCTGCGCGGCCTGCGCTCGCTTGGCCAGGACGCGCTTCTTCAGGGCCTTCATCTGCGGCTCGCGCTCCTTGAGGTCGGCGACGAGGGGCGTGGCGATGAAGATCGAGGAGTACGCACCGGCGGCGAGACCGACGAACAGCGACAGGGAGATGTCGTTGAGCATGCCCGCACCGAGGACACCGCCACCGATGAACAGCAGGCCGGCGACCGGGAGCAGCGCGACCACCGTGGTGTTGATCGAACGCACCAGGGTGCTGTTGATCGAGCGGTTGGCGATGTCGCTGTAGGTCCAGCGGCTCTGCCGGGTGATGTCCTTCGTCTGTTCCTTGAGGCTGTCGAAGACGACGACCGTGTCGTAGAGCGAATAACCGAGGATCGTCAGCAGACCGATCACCGTGCCCGGTGTCACCTCGAAGCCGACGAGGGCGTAGATGCCGACGGTGATCGTGATGTCGTGGATCAGGGCGACGAACGCGGCGATGGCCATGCGCCACTCGAACGCGATCGCCAGGTAGATCACCACGAGGACCAGGAAGATCCCGAGGCCCTGCCAGGCCTTGCTGGCGATCTGGTCACCCCAGCTGGGGCCGACCAGGTCGGCGTTGATCTTCTCGGAGTCGACCTTGAGGTCCTTGGCCAGCTCCTCCTTGACCTGGTCGGACTTGTCCGTGTCGACGCCGGAGATCTGGATGCGCAGACCGCCCGTGCCGAGCTCCTGCACGACCGCGTCGTGGCCGGCGGCGTCCTCGGCGTACGTCTCGGCCTGGGCGACCGAGACGCTCGTCTTCGGGGTGGTGAAGACGGCGCCGCCCTGGAACTCGATGCCCATGTTCATGCCGCGCACCCCGAGGCCGACGATGGCCACGATGGTGATCAGGATGGAGACGCCGTACCAGATCTTGCGGTTACCGACGAAGTCGTAACCGACCTCGCCGCGGTGGAGTCGGGCGCCGAGGTCGCCGAGTTTCGACATCTCAGGCCTCCTTCGGGTCGGCGGGGGCGGCGGGACGGCGGGTACGGCGCAGCGGCGGCCGGGCACCCAGTCGCTTCGGGTCGAGGCCGGACCAGCTGTGGCCGTTGGCGAAGAACTTCCTGCGGGCGAGGAGCGTCAGCAGCGGCTTGGTGAAGAGGAACACCACGACCACGTCGAGCAGGGTGGTCAGACCGAGCGTGAACGCGAAGCCCTGGACCTTGCCGACGGTGACGACGAACAGCACCGCGGCGGCGAGGAACGACACGAAGTCGGAGACCAGGATGGTGCGCCGGGCGCGCGGCCAGGCTCGCTCGACCGCGGGGCGCAGCGAGCGGCCCTCGCGGATCTCGTCACGGACGCGTTCGAAGTACACGATGAACGAGTCCGCCGTGATACCGATCGCGACGATGGCGCCGCAGACGGCCGGCAGGTTCAGCGCGAAGCCGATGGTCGGGCCGAGCAGCGACATGATCACGTAGGTCAGGGCCGCGGAGACCAACAGCGAGGCGATGGCGATGAGCGACAGGCCGCGGTAGTAGACGACCAGGTAGAGCACGACCAGTCCGAGACCGATCGCGCCGGCGATCAGACCGGCGTGCAGCTGCTCGCCGCCGAGCGCGGCGGTGACGGTGGTGACGCTCGCCTCCTTGAAGGTGAGCGGGAGCGCGCCGTACGACAGCATGTTGGAGAGGCCCTGGGCCTCCTCCTGGGTGAAGCTGCCGGAGATCTCGGCGTTGCCACCGGTGATCGACTGGTTGACGGACGGGTCGGAGACGACGTCACCGTCGAGGACGATCGCGAACTGGTTCTGCGGCTGCTGGTTCTTCGAGAGCTGGCCGGTGATGTCGGCGAACTTCTTGGCGCCACCGGACGTGAACTTCATGGTGACTTTCCAGCCCGCGGCGCTCTGGGTGTCGAAGACCGCCTCGGCCTTGTCGACGTCCGTGCCGGCGACCGCGGCCGGGCCGAGGATGTACTTCTGCCACTGCTTCTGCGAGTTCTGACCGCACGCGACGATGGAGTCGCTGGGCTTGGAGCCGTCACCGGCCGCGGCGCGCTGCGCCGGCTTGGTGCAGTCGAGCTTGGTGTACGCGGCCTGGAGCTTGGCCGTGGCGTCGTCGCTCGCGCCACCGCTGGCGCTCGCGGACGGCGTGCCGCCGGCCTTCGCGGAGGCGGAGTCGCTCGGCGTGGGGTCGGCCTTCAGCGCGTCGGTGACCGCGCGGCCCTGCGAGGTGGCGGAGGAGGACGGGCTGGCGGAGGAGGACGAGGTCGCCTTCTCCTCGCCGCTGTCCTTGTCGCTGTTCTTGCCGGAGGGCGACGCGCTCGGGGAGCCGCTGGGGCTGGCGCTCGGGCTGGCCGACGCGTCGGCGCCGGACACCTCGGTGGTCAGGACCGGACGGAAGTAGAGCTTGGCGGTGGTGCCGACCTGTTCCCGGGCCTGCTTGGAGTTGGTGCCCTTGGGGATGTTGACGATGATGTTGCGATTGCCCTGGGTCTGGACCTCGGCCTCGGTGACGCCCAGACCGTTGACACGGCGGTTCATGATGTCGACCGCGGTGTCCATGTTGGTCTTGTTGATCGCGTTCGGCTGGCCGGGCTCGTTCTCCGCTTCCAGCGTGATGCTGGTGCCGCCGGCCAGGTCGATACCGAGACGCGGAGTGGTGTGTCCGGAGGCAAACATTCCCCCGGTGAGCGCCGCGATGGCGATCAGGATGAGGGCCAGTGCGCGGCCTGGTTTGCTCTGGGCGCTCGCGCTCCGGCCCTTCTTCGGTGCTGCCACCTTCTCGTAACTCCCTCTCGGGCCGCCTCAACGCCGGTCGAGCGTGCGGGCGGCCATGACATGGTGTCGGGACTCCGTGCGAGAACGACACGACCCGGGTGGCGCGGCACGAACTGGTCGCGCCGCGCCCCCGGGAGCGTGGCTACTTCGCGTCGGACTCGCCGTCGGTCTTCTTCGGCTCCGCGTCGTCGGCCTTCGCCTCGGCAGGCTCGTCGGCCGCGTCGTCGTCCGCGTCCTTCTTACCAAGGTCGATGGGCTTGTCGTCGGAGGCGGCGGAAGCGTCGGCGTCGGACCCGTCGGTCTCGGTGAGGGAGGAGGCGTCGTCCGGAATGATGTCGGACTTCAGATCGTGCTCGATGCCATGGACGATGCGGTTGTACTCGTCGTCGGTGAGGACGGCACCGATCGCGTTCTTCGCGAAGAGCAGGTCCACGCCCGGACCGGCGTCAAGGAGGACCGTGTCCTCGTTGACCTCCTTCACCGTCGCGTACATGCCCCCGATGGTGCGGACGCCACTGCCGGGCTGCATTTCGTTCCGCATCTGCGCGGCCTGCTGCTGCTTCTTCTTGGCCGAGCGGGTCATCAGGAACATGGCCCCGATGAGCACGATGAACGGGAGGAGGGTCACGAGACTCACGGGTCGGAACTTCCTTCACACGACCGCGATGGTGAGCGGCCTGATGGATGGGGGTATGTGCGCCGCCGACAAAGGCGGCATCGGCGGAGTCTAAGCGAGTCCGCGCGCAAGGAACAACGCTCAGCATCGCACCTGGGTTCCTGACCCGGCCAATGCCCCCGCTGTCACGCGCCGAACAGGTCCTGTTGTCCGTTTCCCCCGCCCGTCCCGCGGGGCGGGGTGAGGCCGAGGTGCGCCCATGCCGCGGGGGTCGCGACCCGTCCGCGCGGGGTGCGGGCGAGCAGGCCCTCACGGACGAGGAAGGGCTCGGCGACCTCCTCGACCGTCTCGCGCTCCTCCCCCACCGCGACGGCGAGTGTGGACAGGCCGACGGGGCCGCCGCCGAACAGCTTCAGCAGGGCCCCCAGGACGGCCCGGTCGAGGCGGTCGAGACCGCGTGCGTCGACCTCGTAGACGGCGAGGGCGGCTTTGGCGATGTCCCTGGTGATGACTCCGTCGGCCTTGACCTGCGCGTAGTCCCGCACTCGGCGCAGCAGGCGGTTGGCGATACGGGGTGTGCCCCGGGAGCGGCCCGCGATCTCGGCGGCGCCCTCGGCTCCGATCTCGACGTCCAGCAGCTGCGCGGAGCGGTGGATGACGCGCTCCAGCTCGGCGGGCTCGTAGAACTCCATGTGCGCGGTGAAGCCGAAGCGGTCGCGCAGCGGAGGCGGCAGCAGGCCCGCGCGCGTGGTGGCGCCGACCAGCGTGAACGGGGGCAGTTCGAGGGGGATGGCGGTGGCGCCGGGGCCCTTGCCGACGATCACGTCGACGCGGAAGTCCTCCATCGCCATGTAGAGCATCTCCTCGGCGGGCCGGGACATGCGGTGGATCTCGTCGAGGAACAGGACCTCGCCCTCCTGGAGCGAGGACAGGATCGCGGCCAGGTCGCCTGCGTGCTGGATGGCGGGGCCGCTGGTGATGCGGATGGGGGCGCCCATCTCGGCCGCGATGATCATCGAGAGGGTGGTCTTGCCGAGGCCCGGGGCACCGGAGAGGAGGACGTGATCGGCGGTCGCCCCCCGCGCGCGTGCCGCCCGCAGCACGAGGTCGAGCTGCTCGCGCACCTTCTCCTGGCCGATGAACTCGTCCAGGTCCTTGGGGCGCAGGGCGGCCTCGACGGCCTGGTCCTCACGGTCGGCGACAGAGTCCACCAGCCGCTCGGAGGCGGAGGTGTCGGTCGTGTCGTCCCAGTTCATGTGTCGTGCCTCGGGGTGTGGTGGGTCAGCGGGCTCGGTTCAGGGTCTGGAGGGCCGCCTTCAGCAACTGGCCGACCTGGGGCGTGCCGCCCGCGGCTTCCGCCTGGGGTGCCACGGCGGACACCGCCTCGTCGGCCTCACGGGTCGCGTACCCCAGGCCGATCAGGGCGGCGTGCAGCTGGTCGCGCCAGCCCTGGGTGACCGGAGCACCGATCGAGGGGGCTCCGATCGGCCCGCCCAGGCGGTCCTTGAGCTCCAGGAGCAGCTTCTGGGCGCCCTTCTTGCCGATGCCGGGGACGGCGGTGAGCGCCTTCTCGTCACCGGTGGAGACGGCTCGGCGCAGGGCGTCGGGGCTGTGCACGGCGAGCATCGCCTGAGCCAGCCGGGGGCCGACTCCGCTCGCGGTCTGCAGCAGTTCGAAGACCTGGCGCTCGTCGTCGTCGGCGAAGCCGTACAGGGTCAGCGAGTCCTCGCGGACGACGAGGGAGGTGGCGAGCTTGGCCGGCTGGCCGACCCTGAGCGTGGACAGCGTGTTCGGGGTGCACTGCACCGCCATACCGACCCCGCCGACCTCGACCACCGCGGCGTCGGGAGCGAGTGCGGCGACTGTGCCGCTGACGAAGGCGATCATGCCGTACGGCCTTTCGTTGCGTTGGCTGCGTGCTGGGCGACGGCCTGCTGGAGTCGGTTCTGGGCGGGGGCGCGCCAGATGTGGCAGATGGCGAGCGCGAGGGCGTCGGCGGCGTCGGCGGGCTTGGGGGGCGCGTCGAGCCGCAGCAGCCGGGTGACCATGGCGCCCACCTGGGCCTTGTCGGCGCGGCCGCTGCCGGTGACGGCGGCCTTGACCTCACTGGGGGTGTGCAGGGCGACGGGGATGCCGCGGCGGGCGGCGCAGAGTGTGGCGATGGCGCTGGCCTGGGCGGTGCCCATGACGGTCCGTACGTTGTGCTGGCTGAACACCCGCTCCACGGCGACGCATTCGGGCTTGTGCTCGTCCAGCCACTGCTCGATGCCCTGCTCGACGGCGACGAGACGGTGCCCCAACTCGGCGTCCGCGGGCGTCCGTACGACACCGACGCCGAGCATCGTCAACGGGCGCCCCGCGACGCCTTCCACGACACCGACACCGCACCGGGTCAGTCCCGGGTCCACCCCCAAAACGCGCACCAAGCCCTCCCATCAAACGCCTGTTTGTGCAGGCTATCGGGTGCCACCGACAACGAGAGCAAAGCGACGGGCCGACGGAGGGTGTTCCGTCGGCCCGCTGAGCTCGCGGCAGCGTTACGCGTCGACCTTCGCCATGACGTCGTCGCTCACGTCGAAGTTGGCGAAGACGTTCTGCACGTCGTCGCTGTCCTCCAGGGCGTCGATGAGCTTGAAGATCTTCTTGGCGCCCTCCTCGTCCAGCTCGACCTGCATGGTCGGGACGAAGTTGGCCTCGGCGGAGTCGTAGTCGACCCCGGCGTCCTGGAGGGCGGTGCGGACCGCGACCAGGTCGGTGGCCTCGCTGAGCACCTCGAAGGACTCACCGAGGTCGTTGACCTCCTCGGCACCCGCGTCGAGGACCGCGCCCAGGACGTCGTCCTCGGTCAGCTCGCCCTTGGGGACGATGACGACGCCCTTGCGGTTGAAGAGGTACGAGACGGAGCCCGGGTCGGCCATCGAGCCGCCGTTGCGGGTCATGGCCACGCGCACGTCTGAGGCGGCGCGGTTGCGGTTGTCGGTGAGGCACTCGATGAGCACCGCGACACCGTTCGGGCCGTAGCCCTCGTACATGATCGTCTCGTAGTCGGCGCCACCGGCCTCGAGACCGCCACCGCGCTTGATCGCCGAGTCGATGTTCTTGTTGGGAACCGACTGCTTCTTCGCCTTCTGCACGGCGTCGTACAGCGTCGGGTTGCCCTCCAGGTCCACGCCGCCCATGCGCGCCGCGACCTCGATGTTCTTGATCAGCTTCGCGAAGAGCTTGCCGCGCTTGGCGTCGATCACGGCCTTCTTGTGCTTCGTCGTGGCCCATTTAGAGTGGCCGGACATCTGCCTGTCTCCTTCGCGTAACCCATCTCCGAACGAACTCCGGAGATCCTACAAGGCGGCCGGTGTCCGGTTCCCGCGCACCATCTCGACGAACAGCGCGTGCAGACGGTGGTCGCCGGTCAGCTCCGGGTGGAACGACGTGGCGAGCGCGTTGCCCTGTCGTACGGCGACGATGTGGCCGTCGTGCTCGGCGAGCACCTCGGTCTCGGCGCCGACGGACTCGACCCAGGGGGCCCGGATGAAGACGCCCTCTACAGGATCGCCCTCGACGCCCCGTACGTCGACCGCCGCCTCGAAGGACTCGTTCTGCCGTCCGAAGGCGTTGCGGCGCACGATCATGTCGATGCCGCCGATCGTCTCCTGGCCCGAGCGCGGGTCGAGGATCTTGTCGGCGAGCATGATCATGCCGGCGCAGGTGCCGTAGACCGGCATGCCGGCGCGTACGCGGGCGCGGAGGGGCTCCATCACTCCGAAGAGGACGGCCAGTTTGGAGATCGTGGTGGACTCGCCGCCGGGGATGACGAGGCCGTCCACCTCGGCGAGCTCTTCGGGGCGCCGCACCGGCCTGGCCACGGCGTCGGCCGCGGCCAGGGCGATGAGGTGCTCCCGTACGTCGCCCTGGAGGGCCAGGACGCCGGTGACGGGTGCGTCGGTCATGTGCGTGATGTCCTATGCGGGTTGCTGCTGGGCTGGGCCGGCCTGCCGGGGCTGGTGCCGGGGCCGGGGCTTTCGGGCTCGCCTACCAGCCGCGGTTGGCGTAGCGCTCGGCCTCGGGGAGGGTGTCGCAGTTGATGCCGACCATGGCCTCGCCCAGGTTGCGGGATGCTTCGGCGATGATCTTCGGGTCGTCGTAGAAGGTGGTGGCCTTCACGATGGCGGCGGCGCGCTTGGCCGGGTCGCCGGACTTGAAGATGCCGGAGCCGACGAAGACGCCCTCGGCGCCGAGCTGGCGCATGAGCGCGGCGTCGGCCGGGGTGGCCACGCCACCGGCGGAGAACAGCACGACCGGGAGCTTGCCCAGCTCGGCGACCTCCTTGACCAGCTCGTACGGGGCGCGCAGCTCCTTGGCGGCGGCGAACAGCTCGTGGTTGTCGAAGCCCCTGAGGCGGGCGATCTCGTTCTTGATCTGGCGCAGGTGGCGGACGGCCTCGACGACGTTGCCGGTGCCGGCCTCGCCCTTGGAGCGGATCATGGCGGCGCCCTCGGCGATGCGGCGCAGGGCCTCGCCGAGGTTGGTGGCGCCGCAGACGAAGGGGGTCGTGAACGCCCACTTGTCCGAGTGGTTGACCTCGTCGGCCGGGGTGAGGACCTCGGACTCGTCGATGTAGTCGACGCCGAGGGACTGGAGCACCTGGGCCTCGACGAAGTGGCCGATCCGCGACTTGGCCATCACGGGGATGGAGACCGCGTTGATGATGCCCTCGATCATGTCCGGGTCGGACATGCGGGCCACGCCGCCGTCCTTGCGGATGTCCGCGGGGACCCGTTCCAGGGCCATGACCGCGACGGCGCCGGCGTCCTCGGCGATCTTCGCCTGCTCCGGGGTGACGACGTCCATGATCACACCGCCCTTGAGCTGCTCGGCCATGCCGCGCTTCACGCGGGCGGTGCCGGTCTCGGGGGTCTGGGTGGTGTTGGAGAGCGTGCTGGACACGGGTTCGACCTCGCTCGGGGAGAAAGAGGGGGTTTTCTGCAGCACCGAGGAAACGTGAGGGGGGTGGGCCGCGGCAAGGGCCAATGG
>NZ_VJZC01000305.1 GCF_009377185.1 Streptomyces spongiae | reverse complement strand
GGTCCGGGGAGGCGAGGTGGGCGGTTTCGACGGTTTAGTAACAACCGTCACTCGTACTTCCGCACAACGGTCACTCGTACTTCTCCACGGGCGCGCAGTCCGTGCCTGCTGCTCACTCCGCGAGGGCCGCCTTTCGGGCGGCCCTCGTCGGTCGCTCCGCCTGCTACTCCACCTTCGAGGCGTCCATCGTCCGGGTCGTACCGTCCTTGAACGTGAGGGTGAACGTGCCGGTCAGCAGGCCCTCGGGGTCGCCCTTGGGCCACCAGGCGGTCCAGCGGCCGTCCTGCACCAGGGCGTGGATGGTCTTCCCGCGGTCGTGGAGGGTGATCTCCTTGACGTCGGAGCCCGCCGATCCGAGCGCGTAGTTGAGCAGACCGTCGCCCTCGCCCCGGGAGCCGTAGGTGTCCAGCTCGATCTGGTCGGCGGGGAGCTTCACCACGTCGGAGACGGCCATGCCGGTGCCGGAGCCGTCCGACCCCATCAGGCAGTACGTGGCGTTCCCGGCCCGCGTGACGATCATGGAGCCGACGGATCCGCGGATCTCCGCGTTGCTGATCTCGGGGCGGGCCCCGGCGCCGGCGAAGTCCTTGGTGAACTCCAGGCACTTCTTCTCGACCTCGGAGCCTTCACCACTGGCGGTGCTCATGGTGTGGGGGGTGCTGGTCCAGGAGGCCAGTTGTGCCTCGGACAGCGGTCCGGAGCCGCCGCCGAGCAGGCCGCCCGCCACGGCCACCGCCACCACGGCCGCGCCCGCGGCGAGCGCGCCGGCCGTCGTGAACGCCAGCCGCCGCACGAGGGGGCGGCGGAACGCGGCGCCGGTCGAGCGGTCGGGCTTCCCGGTGTCGCTCAGGACGGTCCGCAGCAGCCGCTCCTCGCGGTCGATCTCGGCGGCGGACGGTTCGGTGCGCGGTGCGGCGTCGAGCTCCGCGAGGCGGGAGAGAAGGTCGTTGTTCATGAGGGTTCCTGTTCAGTGCGTCGAGGCGAGGGCGGGCGAGGCGGTGGTCGTGGCGGTGAGCCGGCCGGCGAGACGCCGTTTCGCGCGGGTGAGGCGCATGGCGTAGGCGGCGCGGGTGCAGCCGAGGACCTTCGCCGCGTCCTTGGCGGCGAGCCCCTCCCAGACGTGCAGCGCGAGGACCTCCTGGTCGGCCGGAGGCAGTTCCTTCCAGGCCGCGACGAGGTCCATCCGGCTGTCCACCTGGGCCGTGGCGTCGAACGCCCGGTCGTGGGAGCCCGTTTCGCCGGCCTCCTGGATGTGCACCACGAGCGCGGACTGCCGGCGCATGCCGCGGTTCGCGTTCAACATCACCTTGCGTGCCGTGCCGAACAGCCAGGGCCGCGGGTCCGCCGGCAGCTCGCGCCGGCGGCGCCACGCGGTGAGGAACGTCTCTCCGACGATGTCGTCGACGTTCATCGGGTGGGCACGCCGGCGCACGAACCTCAGCACGTCCTCGTAGTGCGCCCGGTACACGTCCGTGAACTGGGCCTCGGTATCGATGGGCATGGCTTCCTTCCGTAGCTTCTGCCCGTACGTGTCCGGGACCGACGCGTGTGCAACAGGAGTGAGGACGAGATGTTCTCGTTTCTCGCGCTACGAGGTGAGGACCTCGATGTCGCGCGGGCCGCGCGGATCGATCTCGTAGTGGGTGTCGTACTGGCTGCTGAAGCCGGTCACACGCACCACGTCGCCCTGCTTCAGGCCGGAGACGTCGATGCCCGTCTCCACGTTGACGAAGATCAGCACTTCGCCCGAACCGTCGTCGACGGAGAGCTTGTAGCCGTACGGGAGGTCGCTCGTGGGCGCCTGGGTGATCCTGCCGAGGACCCGGACGAGCCGCCCCTCGGTCCTCTCGCCGACCGCCGCCGTTCTGACCCACCGCGGTTTCACCGCCCGGCCCGGGTCACCGAGCTCGACGTCGGACGGGCCGGCCGGTACCACGGTGAGCAGCCCGGACTTGTCCGTCAGCGTGCCGGTGACGCGCACGTGCCGGTACGGGGCCGCCTTCAGGTCGGTCGGCAGGCTGACGTAGATGCCCGCGGTCCTGTCCTGGAGGCCGAAGCCCTGGTCGCCGAAGCTGGACGCGAAGGCTCCGGAGGGGGTGGTCACCGAACCCTCCACGGTGACCGTCGTGCCGAGCGGCAGGCTGCGGGCCCGGGCGACCGGGATCGCTCTCGCCTGCTCGGCGGTGCTCTCCGAACCGGCCCTCGGCGCGTCCGGGCGTTGCTGGGCGCAGGCTTCGGTCACGCAGGGCTGGGCGGCGGTCGGGACCGCGGCACCCAGCAGGGCGCCGGTGGTCAGCAGCGCGGCGGCAACCGACCGTCCGGCCCGGGGCGACAGGGGCATAGGGACACCTCACAGGGTTTTCGGTGACATGGCCCCACCAGGCTGTCATCGGTCGCACCGGGTGCGCGGCGAAACGCCGCCGTTCAGGCGAGTGTCCCGCGCACAGGTGTGGTGTCTCCCGCACCGCCGCTCAGCGCTCCGCCAGCAGTTCGGAGGTGAACCTGCGGGCCGGTGGGGGCTGGTCGCGCCCACGCGGCGGAGCCGCATATGGATACAGCCCCGCGCCCCTTACGGGGCGCGGTACCGCACCCGACTTCGCCAAGACCGCCTACGGCTCCGCGTGAGGTGACCCGATCTCCTCCAGTACCGCCGACAGCCGTTCCAGGACGCGGGCCGTCTCGGCGAACTCCGTCTCCCCCAGGGCCTTGGCGAGGCGGTCGGCGAGGGTGGCGTGGCCCGGGTCGATCTCGGCGATCGCGGCGCGGCCGGTGGCCGTGGGGGTGAGGAGCTTGGCGCGGCGGTGGGCCGGGTTGGGGAGGTACTCGGCGAGGCCGCGGTCGACCAGGAGGTCGGCGATGCGCTGGACGCTCTGCCGGGTGATGCCCATCGCGCGCGCGATCCCGGAGACGGGCAACGGCTCGCGCAGGACGGCACCGAGCACCTGCCACCAGGCCGCCGTCAGCCCGGCCGGGCGCGCCAGCTCGTCGGCCACGGAGAGGAACTGTCCGTTCAGCCGGAAGACCGTGAGCGCGGTGCGGCTGAGCAGGTCCTGGAGCTCGCGGGCCCCGGTGCGCTCGTCGCTCACCGCCCTGCCGCTTCCAGGACCGCGTACGCCTCCGCGTCCGAGTCGTGGAACAGGCGGTACCAGGCGTCGAGCACCTCGCCCTCGTACACGCCGAGGAGGCCGAAGACCTCCCGGGCGAAGGCGACGGGTTCGGTGGGCCCGGCCGTGACGAGGGCGCCGCCCGCCGAGGTGTCCGTGACCGCGTCCGCCTCCACGTACCGCTCGCCGCCCCCGTACCCGGTCGCGGCCAGGTAGAAGGAGACCGCGCTCGTGTGCGCGCGGTCGTCCAGCAGGCCCTCGCGGGCGAGCCCGGCGGTGGCCCCGCAGATCGCGGCGACGGGCACGCCGGCGTCGAGGAAGGCGCGGGCCGTGCGGGCGAAGGGCGCGAGGTCGTCACTGGTGTCCCAGAGGTCCGCGCCCGTGAGGATCAGCAGCGAGCTGTCCTCGGGGTGGAGCTCGCCGAGGGTCGTGTCGGGCTGGATGCGCACCCCCGCGATGGTCCGCACCGGCTCCGGGCCGGGCCCCACGGTCACGACCTCGTACCCGGCCCTGGCCAGGTACGCCGTCGTGTGGCCGGTCTCCCAGTCGGCGAACGTGTCGTAGACGGCGAGGTGGACGGGCTTGCGACCGCTGGTGCCGCTCATGGCTCCTCCTCGGGTGAGTGTATGTAAGTATGCTGTCAGTTAGACAGCATACTGTCAAATTGTGGAACTGGGTCCCGCACGCCCGACACACCGCCCACGCCCGACACACTGTCGCGTTCCCGTTCACACCACAGACAGGACGCCGATGTCGTGGCTCACCTCGCGGCTCGTACGCTCCTCGCCATGACCCCTCAGCCGAATCCCGAGGTCGGCGCCGCCGTGAAGGCCGCGGACCGTGCGCACGTGTTCCACTCCTGGTCCGCGCAGGACCTGATCGACCCGCTCGCCGTGGCCGGCGCGGAGGGTTCCCATTTCTGGGACTACGACGGCAGGCGCTACCTGGACTTCAGCAGCGGGCTCGTCTTCACGAACATCGGCTACCAGCACCCGAAGGTCGTCGAGGCGATCCAGCGGCAGGCCGCGCACATGACCACCTTCGCGCCCGCGTTCGCCGTCGAGGCGCGGTCGGAGGCGGCACGGCTCATCGCCGAACGGACGCCCGGTGACCTGGACAAGATCTTCTTCACCAACGGGGGCGCGGACGCGGTCGAGCACGCCCTGCGCATGGCCCGGCTGCACACCGGGCGCCCCAAGGTGCTGTCCGCGTACCGCTCGTACCACGGCGGTACGCAACAGGCCGTCAACGTCACGGGGGATCCGCGCCGTTGGGCCTCCGACAGCGGGACGGCGGGGGTCGTGCACTTCTGGGCGCCCTTCCTGTACCGGTCGCGGTTCTACGCCGAGACCGAGGAGCAGGAGTGCGCGCGGGCGCTGGAGCACCTGGAGACCACCATCGCCTTCGAGGGCCCGGCGACCGTCGCGGCGATCGTCCTGGAGACCGTGCCGGGGACGGCCGGGATCATGGTGCCGCCGCCCGGATACCTGGCCGGAGTGCGGGAGATCTGCGACCGGCACGGCATCGTCTTCGTCCTGGACGAGGTCATGGCGGGGTTCGGGCGGACCGGTGAGTGGTTCGCGGCGGACCTGTTCGGCGTCGTACCCGACCTGATGACCTTCGCGAAGGGCGTGAACTCGGGGTACGTACCGCTCGGCGGCGTCGCCGTCTCCGAGGAGATCGCCGGTACGTTCGCCCGGCGGCCCTACCCCGGCGGCCTGACCTACTCCGGGCACCCGCTGGCCTGCGCGGCGGCCGTCGCCACCATCAACGTGATGGCCGAGGAGGGCGTGGTCGAGCACGCGGCCGATCTCGGGGCGCGCGTCCTCGGGCCGGAGCTGCGCGAGCTGGCCGAACGGCATCCGTCCGTGGGCGAGGTGCGCGGGGTCGGCATGTTCTGGGCGCTCGACCTGGTGAAAAACCGTCGGACGCGGGAGCCCCTCGTGCCGTACAACGCGACCGGTGACGCGAGTGCCCCCATGGCCGCGTTCGCCGCCGCCGCGAAGGCCCGCGGTCTGTGGCCCTTCGTCAACATGAACCGCACCCACGTCGTACCGCCGTGCACCATCACGGAGGCCGAGCTGAAGGAGGGCCTCGCCGCCCTGGACGCGGCGCTGACGGTGGCGGACCAGTACACGGAGTAGTTCGGGTGGTCCGCCCGTCCGTGTGATCCAGCTCATGCGGTGTGCTGTGAACACAGTTGTACGAGGTCACGTGCCCTTCTCTCGTTCCCCGCCGAATTCGGAACCGGCGGGTAGGGACATTTGACTCTGTTGACCTCTCCTTTACTCAGGCGAAACTCCCGGAGGCCGGGACGGGAACACCCGACCCGCGCTCACCCGCACGGACCCCCCACCCTCCGGGAGACCCCGCATGAAGAAGATCCGCCTCGTGGCCATCGGCTGTGCCCTCGCCACCGGTGGCGCCGTCGTCACCCTGCTGCCGTCGGCGAACGCGGCCGAGGAGAAGACGCCCGAGCAGATCATGAGGATGTGCGAACGGACGGCCAAACTCAACGGCAAACAGCAGTCGGTGAGTGATTTCAACGGCGCCTTCGCAGACGGTTTCGAGTCCGACACCTGTGATTTCGTGGAGACCAAGTTCGAGACCTTCGACGGCCCCACGGAGAAGGTCACCGTCGACTTCCCGAACTGCGAGCCGAACGCCACCGAACCGTCGAAGGTGACCACCGAGTACTCACAGGCGGTCGGGCAGGGTCAGGGCAAGTACACCGTGACCCAGCAGGGCGCCGCCGGTGGTCTCTTCGGAGCCCTGAACGGCTCCTGGGTCAAGCACAAGGCCACGCTGGACATGACCATCAAGACGGCCACCGCGACCGAGTCGGAGCAGCGGGAAGTGCCCGTCGGCAAGGTGCTGCACCTGACGTTCACGCCGAAGATGCAGCGCATGACCGGCGTCTGGAAGGTGCATACCGCCGCCCGCGAGCAGGGCACCGTCATCCCCGGCTCGCCCGAGAAGAACTTCGAGGCCGAGGAGGTCGTCGAGGGCCCGGTCATCCGGCCGGGGGCCGCGGGCACGCCCGGGCTCGTGGACGGAACCACCAAGCCCGTGCTCGAGGACTGCTGACGCACCGGCACCCACCTCCCGCCCGACGACGATCCCCCACAGGAGAGACCCCATGACACGCACCGGCCGCGGCGGAAGCCACCGGAGCAAGAAGAAGCGCCTCACCCTCGCCCTGGCGCCGGTCGCGGCCCTCGGCCTCGCCGTCCCCCTGATGTACAGCGCGGGCGCCGCCACCCCCGACGAGGTGGCCAACGACTGCCGTACGGACTCGGACAAGCTGGAGAACTGCGAGTTCGTCGACGTCCAGAACAAGGCCGACAGCCTCGGCCCCAACGAACGCGTCACCACGGTGACCGACAACTGCGGGATCAGCACCGCGGCGACGAAGACCTTCAGCGGCACCGCGGCCGTGACACGTGTCGTTCAGCTGGAGAACGGCTTCGGCGTGGACGGCGGTACGAAGCTGGGGAACTCGTTCTTCGAGATCGGCCTCAAGTTCAACACGCAGGAGATCAACATCAAGCGTGACGACACCACGTCCTCGTTCTCCTTCAGCAGAAGCGACACGGTGAAGGCCGACCACATCGCCTTCTTCATGTGGTCCCACAAGCGCACCGACGTGAGCGGGTTCCTCCGGGCCACCTACAAGGAGGAGCAGAACGGCCAGAAGGTGTTCTTCTCACCGAGCGAGGGAGCGGCCACCGTCCATGTCTTCTATCCGCAGCTGTTGAAGAACGGCACCCCGGACGGCCGGCTCTGGCTGCGCAACGTCAAGTGCGGCACCCCGCAGGCCGACGGCATCCTCGGCAGCGGCAACAGCGTCCGCGCCGAACCCGGGTTCGAGGAGGGCGGCGCCAACGTCACCGACGTCGAGGTGCCGCTGTCCGAGGCCGGGTTCGAGCCCAAGTAGTCGTCCCGTAGAACCGTCCCTGCCCGAGGGAGGGAGCCTCCCCCTCCCGCCCTCGGAGGCCCTCCGTGCGCGTACCCGCGCGGAGGGCCGTTCCATGTGGGCCGTTCCCATGTGGGCCGCTCCCGTGTGCGTCACCCCACCGACTGCCCCCGCCGCGGTGTGATCCCGAGCCATAACAGGACGGCCTCCGTGCTGCCCCGGACCCCCAACTTGGCGTAGATGTTGCTGAGGTTGTTCCGCACCGTCTTCTCCGTCAGGCTCAGCCGCCCGCCGATCTCCAGCGCCCCGAACCCCGTGGCCAGCAGGTCCATGATCTCCCTCTCCCGCGGCGACAGGGAGTGCCGGGGCGTCTCCTCAGCGGGCTGCCGGTCGCAGTTGATCTGCTTGAGCATGGTGGTGGCCCGCGGGGACAGGTGCGTGTGCCCGTGCAGGGTGCCGCCGACGGCCGCCGACAGCGCGCTGCGGGTGAAGTCGCCGACGACCAGGTAGCTGGTGGCCCCGAGCCGGAAGGCGTCCCCGACCTGGCTCATCTCGGCGGAGGGGCTGATGACGAGCACCGGCGGCACCACGTGCCCCACGTGGTCGATCAACCGGGCCAGTTCCCGGGCCGGTTCCTCGCAGCACAGGACGATCGCGTGCCACGGTCTCGACCTGAGTTCGCCGTACGGGGGTGACACCCGGGTCACGGACACGGACACCGAGGGGTAGACGTCGAGCCAGTCGTCGTGCGTGAGGTCGTCGATACTGCAGGCCAGTGCCACCTCGGCGGTGTCGGTCTCGCGCAGAGCCGTGATGAGACGCCTGGAAGTTCGCACTGTCTGTCCTTCCGTCGGGCCGGGGACACTTGTTAGTACGCGGCCGGCACCGACCGTGCTCAAGCGTTCAAGAACTCGCCTGTGACACGGCCGACCTGACCCCGCGCACCATTCCTCCTCGCGACAACCCGAACGCGTAAGGTGGCGTGCTCGTAGAAAAGTACGTACCGCCACACGAAAGGGGAGGGCCCCGACCATGCCCGGCACCGGTGGCGCCACGCCGAGCCGCAACGGCAACGGCGCCGTGACCCGCAGCACCCTGCGACAGCAGCTCGCGGACGCGCTCCGCGACGAGGTGCTCGCCGGCCGGCTCCAGCCGGGTCAGGAGTTCACGGTGAAGGAGATCGCCGACCAGTACGGCGTCTCCGCGACACCGGTCCGCGAGGCGCTGGTCGACCTGTCGGCCCAGGGTCTGCTGGACGCGGTGCAGCACCGCGGATTCCAGGTCCACGAGTACTCCCTGACCGACTATCGGGAGATGATCGAGGCCCGCGCCATGGTCATCGACGGCATCTTCCGCGCCGACAAGGAGTACGACACCGGTCCCCGTACCGCCGCCGTACTGGCCGCCGTGCGCCGTCGCGGCGAAGAGGCACGGCGCGCCGCCACGGCCGGCGACCTGACCGTCCTCATCGGCTACGACCTGCGGTTCTGGCGCGAGTTGAGCGACCTGTTCGGCAACCCCTACCTCGCGGACTTCCTGCACCGGCTGCGTGTGCAGGCCTGGGTGTGCGCGGTCCAGCACCTGCAGCGGCTGTCCGATCTGCGCGGCCAGCTGTGGGCCCGTCACACGGAGCTCGTGGACGCCCTGTCGCGCGGCGACGCGAAGGCCGCGCACGAGATCGTCGCCGCCCACAACGCCCACTGCCTCGCCCTCGTCGAACGCCTGGCGGCCGGATGAGCGGCGCGACGCGCCCCGCCGGCGCGCACGACGTGGACCTCTCGGTCGTCATACCCGCCTACAACGAGGAGAAGAGGCTCGGCCCCACCCTCGACGCCGTCACGGACCACCTCCGCGAGGCCGGTGACGGCACCACGTGGGAGGTCATCGTCGTCGACGACGGCTCCGCCGACGGCACCCGGGACGTGGTGAAGGCCGCCGCCGCCGACGAGCCCCGCGTCCAGCTCGTCACCAGCCCCCGCAACCGCGGCAAGGGCAACGCCCTGCGCCTCGGCGTCTGCGCCTCGTACGGGCGGCGCGTGCTCGTCACGGACGCCGATCTGGCCGCCCCCATCGAGGAGTTGGAGCACCTCGACAAGGCGCTCGCCGACGGGCAGTCGGCCGCGATCGGCTCGCGCGCCACACCGGGCGCCACCATCGAACGCCACCAGCACCCGCTACGCGAAACCCTCGGCCGCGCCGGCAACTTCCTCATACGCGCCCTCGCGGTGCCCGGGATACGCGACACGCAGTGCGGCTTCAAGCTGTTCGACGGCGACCGGGCCCGTGAGGCATTCGCCGCGTCCCGGCTCAACGGCTTCGGCATAGACATCGAGATACTCCAGCACTTCCGCCGCTCCGGCTGGCCGGTCGCCGAGGTCCCGGTCCGCTGGGCCCACCAGTCCGGCTCGAAGATCGGCCCTTTCGACTACGCGCGTGTCCTGGCCGAACTCACGGTCCTGAAGGTCCGTTCGGTCCGCCCCGCCGACTTCGTCGCGGTGTTCGCGTTCCTGCTGATGGCGGTGGTGCTGTACGCCGGCCGCTGGATCGACCCCAACCACCGCTACCTGCCGGACTCCCTCCAGGACCAGAACCAGTGGGAGTGGTTCCTCGCGGTGACGGCCGACAACGTCGTCCACCTCCGCAACCCGCTCTTCACCGACCTCCAGGGCTTCCCCGACGGTGTGAACCTCATGGCCAACACGGTCATGCTGGGCCTGTCGGTCCCCCTCACCCCGATCACGCTCGCCCTCGGCCCGGCCGTCTCGCTCGGCCTGCTGATGACGCTGGGCCTGACCGCGACGGCCACGGCCTGGTACTGGCTGATCGTCCGTCGCGTCGTACGGCACCGGGCCGCGGCCTTCGTCGGCGCCGCCCTCGCGACCTTCGCCCCGCCGATGGTCAGCCACGCCAACGCGCACCCGAACTTCGTCGTCCTGTTCATGATGCCGCTGATCATCGACCGGGCGCTCAGGCTGTGCGAGGGCGCCCGGGTGCGCCGGGACGGCATCGTGCTCGGCCTGATGGCGACGTATCAGATCTTCCTGGGCGAGGAGCCGTTGCTGCTCGCGGCGATGGGCATGCTGCTGTTCGCGGTGGCGTACGCGGTGGCCCGGTGGGACGTGGCGAAGGAGTCCTGGCGCCCTCTCCTCAAGGGCCTCGGGCTGGCCGCCCTGGTGTGCCTCCCCCTGGTCGCCTTCCCGCTCGCCTGGCAGTTCTTCGGCCCGCAGAGCTACAAGAGCGTCCTGCACGGCGACAACGCGGGCAACAGCCCTCTGGCGCTGCTCTCCTTCGCGGAACGCTCCCTGGTCGCGGGCGACGAGAAGACGGCGAGCGCGCTCGCCCTCAACCCCACCGAGCAGAACGCCTTCTACGGCTGGCCGCTGGCCGCGCTGGCCTTCGCGATCGTCATCCGTCTGTGGGAGCGGACCCTCGTCAAGGCGCTGGCGTTCACGGGCGTGGCCGCGGCGCTGCTGTCCATGGGCCCGAAGATCCGCATTCCGCTGACGGACACGGTGGTCCCCGGCCCGTGGGCGCTGCTGGCGAAGAAGCCGCTCTTCGAGTCGGTCATCGAGGGCCGCGTGGCCATGATCTGCGCCCCCGTGCTGGGCATACTGCTCGCCCTCGCCATCGACGCCCTGGTGAAGTCCCCGCACATCGGCGTCCAGTTCGTGGGCCTGACCGCGGTGGCCGCCGCCCTGATCCCGATCGTCCCCGCCCCGCTGAAGTCGGTGGAACGCGCCGAGGTACCGGCCTTCATCGCGGACGGGACGTGGAAGTCGTACGTCGGAAAGGGTGAGACCCTCGTACCGGTGCCCCTGCCCGACCCGGGCAACGCGGAGGCCCTGCACTGGCAGACCGCGGCGCACCTTGGGTTCCGTATCCCCGGCGGATACTTCAACGGCCCGTACGGCGAAGAGCGCATCGGCATCTACGGCGCCTCGCCCCGCTACACCTCGAACCTTCTGCGCGACGTGCGGTACTCGGGTGTCGTGCCCCAGATCGGCGACGAGTGGCGGGCCCAGGCGCGCAAGGACTTCGCGTACTGGAAGGCGGGCGTGCTCGTGCTGGCCCCGCAGGGCTATGACGCACAGTTGCGCGAGACCGTGGAGAAGCTGGTGGGCCGGCCGGGTAAGTGGGTCGGCGGAGTGTGGGTATGGGACCTGCACGAAGGGAGCTGAAAGGGAGCCGAAAGGGGGCTGACACAAGAGGGACCGAAGCCGCCCCCACCGATTACGCTTCCCTGACCACTGTGCACCGAATTGCGTGTTGCCGTTGCTGTTGACGTTGCCGTCCGTTACGCGAGGAGCTCTCTGTTGGCTTGTGACCTGTGGCTGGTCCCGCTCGTAGACGTGTTGTGCCACACCCCCGACAACCCCTTCGCCGAGGAACTCGCGCTCTACAACAAGGTGCTCGGTGAGGCCGGGCTGCCGCCGGTGCCGGTGTACCAGTACATGCCGGGCCTGACCGGTGACGTGGCCCCGGTCGCGGGCTTCGACTACGACGCGCTGCACTTCCTGCGGCGGGCGTACCTGCTCCAGGTCTGCCAGCTCGCGGTGACGCCGGTGGACGAACTGGGCGGCGACTACGAACAGCTCCTGGAGATGTTCGAGACGACGGCCCAGCAGTCGCACCTGGTCTGGCACTACGACCACGCGGGCGCGTACGTGCCCGTGGACTTCCCGCACCCCCTCGCCAACGACGAGCTGCTGGCCGGAGGCGGCCCCCTGGGCTCCTCCCAGACCCTGCTGAGAGAGCTGGAGCTCGTGGCCCCCTCGATCGGCATCGACCCGGCGAACCCACCGGTCC
>NZ_VJZC01000304.1 GCF_009377185.1 Streptomyces spongiae | reverse complement strand
GGCCGGGGTCGTGAGAATCTGCGACGCCGGAGGACACGACGCCGGAGGACACGACGCCGGAGGACACGACGCCGGAGGACACGGGGTCGGCGGACACGGGGTGGGCGGACACGAGGTCGGCGGACACGAAGTCGGAGGTTCTCGTACCGTCTTCAGAGGTTGCGGAGTCCAACGAGCACCTGCTCCAGGATGTCGGGATCGATGACCGCGGCCAGTTGCGGGTGGCGGGCGCTGACGCGGCCGGCGGCGAGGAGGTCGGAGAGCAGGACCTTGGTGATACTCACCGGCAGTCCCAGTTCGGCGGCGATCTCCACGACGGCCGTGGGTCTCTCGGCCAGCCGCAGGATCGCCGTGTGCTCCGACTGCATGCCGGGCGCCGGATCGCACTCGGCGACCACGAGCGTCACCAGGTCGAACGGGGTGTCGGGCGCCGACCGGCTGCGCCCGCCCGTGAGGGTGTAGAGCCGGTCGGGCGTGTCGTCCCTGCCGGGCCGGCTCATGAGGTGCGTGAGGCCGTACCGGGTGCCGGGCCGCTGACCGTGCGCGGCTGTGCGCTGAGGTGCTCGCCGAGCTGCTCGACCAGCTCGCTCATGTTGTGACCGACGAGGCCGGCGTCCGCGTCCTCGTCGGTGACGACGGCCAGGTGCGCGCCCCGGCCGGCCTCCACGATGAACAGGACCCCGCCGTAGAACTCGGCCATCGCCGACCGTACGCCCCCGCTGCCGTCGCCGAACTCCACCGAGGCCCCGTGGGACAGCGACTGGATGCCGGCGGCGATCGCGGCGAGCTGGTCCGCCTGGTCGACGGAGAGCTCGGGCGTGCGGCACAGCTTCAGGCCGTCGCGGGAGAGCACGAGCGCGTGCCGTGTGCCCGGTGTGCGTTCCAGCAGGCCCTCGATGAGCCAGGCGAGCTTCTCGTCGGCGGTGCTGGTGCCGGTGGAGCCAGGGGTGCCAGTGGTGCCGATGGGGCCGGTCATGAGGTGGGGTCACCTTCCGGGTACGGGTGCGACTGCGACTGCGACTGCGACTGCGACTTCGACTGTGTCTGTGTCTGCGACTGCGGTTGTGAGGGGGCGGGGGAGTGCGGTGCCTGTGGTGCCTGTGGTGCGTCTGGTGCGTCGTCCAGTGAGGTGGCCTTCGGGGCGCGTACGAGCTCGGCGCGGGCCTCCGCACGCCGTACGGCGCCGGCGCCCTCCACCGGTACCTCTGTCGGCACCGCCACCGGTACCTCCAGCGGCACCTCGGTCGTCGTGCCCTGGACCAGCGCCTGGTCCGGCACCGAGCCGCGTACGGCGCTTCGGAAGCTGCTGAACCGGGCGGCCCTGGCCCGGGGATCGGCGGCGGGCCGGGCCTCCGGGTCGGGTCGGGCCGGGACGCGGTCGCGGGTGCGGGCCTGGGCCGCGGCGAGGGTCTGTCCTCGGCGGCGCCTGGGCAGGGCCCCGGGCAGGTCGCTCGTGGTCGCAGGGCTCGCGGCCGGAGGGCCCGACGGAGAGCTGCTCGGAGAGCCGCTCGGTGACGGGTCCTCGGCGGACAGGCCGCTGTCCGGGCCCGCCGCGGACTCGTGCGTCGGTACGGGCTCGGGGTCCACGTCCTGGGGTGCGCGGGCCGTGGCGTACGACGCCGCCGCGAGGGGCGGCGGCGGTACGGGCTCCGACCGCGGGGCCGGGGCGGGTGCCGGGGCGAAGGCGCCGGCCAGCAGGTCCTGCGGGATGAGCATCAGTACCCCGGTGCCACCGCGCGCGGACGGGCGGAAGGACACCTTCAGACCGTGCTTGACGGAGAGGCGGCCGACGACGGCGAGGCCGAGCCGGGTGCCGGAGAGCCCGCCGAGGCCGGCGCCCTCGCCGGAGACGGCGCGTTCGGCGCGGCGCAGCTGTATGTCGCTCATGACGAGGCCCGCGTCCTCGACGGAGACGATGACCCCGGTGGGCACCTCCTCGACGTACACGTGCACTTCGGCGGTCGGAGGGGAGAAGTTCGCGGCGTTGTCGAGGAGTTCGGCGAGCGCGTGCATGACGGCCTCGGCGGCGTGTCCGGCGACGGCGGCCTCACTGGAGGAGTGCAGACGCACGCGCTGGTAGCCGCCGATGCGGCCCATCGCGCCGCGCAGGATGGACTCCATGGGGATCGGCCGCGCCCAGCGGCGGCCCGACCGCGCGCCGGCGAGCACGGCGACGGAGTCGGCGAGACGGTTCGCCTGGGCGGTGCGGTGGTCGAGGTGGAGGAGGTCGGTGAGGACGTCCTCGTCGGTGTGGCGCTCCTCCATCTCGCGCAGGTCGGCGAGGGTGCCGGTGGCGAGCGCCTGCATACGGCCGGCCGCGTTGGCGGTGGCGGAGACGGCGGCGGCCCGTTCGCTCTCGGCCTTGCGGACCCGGTCGGCGAGTTCGGCCTTCTCCTCGGCGAGGCGGGCGCGGTCGGTGGTGAGCCTGCGCCGCTCCTGCTCGGACTCCTCGGTGAGACGGGTCCGTTCGCGCTCGAAGTCCTCCGCGAGGCGCGCCCGTTCGCGTACGAAGTCGTCGGTGAGCCGCGCCCGCTCCTGGCGTAACTCCTCGGCCAGTCTGGCCCGGTCCTGCAGCAGCCGGCCCGCGTCCTGGGAGACGGCGTCGAGGCGGCGGCGGACGAGCCTGGTGGTCTGCGCGGCGTGTACGGCCGTCGCGACGGCGGCGGTGAGCAGCAGGGCGGCGGTGCCCGCGCCCCAGGCGAGCGCGGGTCGCGCCGACTCGGGTGCCATGGCGACCGACCCGCCGACCGCGAGCGCGGCCAGTACGGCGGTGAGCAGGGGCACGGGCACCAGGGCGCGGAGGGCGGGCCGTTCGCCTGGGGGGATGGGCGGCGTCATGAGTTGGTCCTCGGTCGTGGCCTCGGTTGCGGCCTCGGTCGTTCCTCGGCTGTGGCTCTGGTGGTGCCTCTGGTGGTGCCTCTGGGGCGTGCCTCTGGTCGTGCCTCAGTTGTGGCGTTGGCGTTGGCGTTGGCGTGGTCTCGGGGGCGTTTCTCCTTTTCTCCTTGATCACGTCCCGCCACAGGAGTGACACCTGGTGCTCAACTGGCGGTCACTATATGAGAGTTCGTGATCGGGTTCAGCGGGTTCAGCGGGTTCCGGGGGCGTTCTCGGAATGCGGCCGGGACATCTCGGTGGGTGACACGTGAGGGCGGCGGGCGGGGCGGTGGGTCACCGGACGGTCACTGTCAGTGGTGGGGGCATGCTTGGGGCATGACGGATCTCGGGGAAGTACGGGCCGGACTGGAGGCCGGGCTGAGGGCGGCCGTGCGCGGTGAGGTCGCCTTCGACGCGACCGCGCGGGCACTGACGACTATGGACGCCTCCAACTACCGCCGGGTGCCGCTGGGCGTGGTGGCCCCACGGGACGCGGACGACGTGGCCGCCGCGCTTTCCGTGTGCCGGGAGCACGGCGTGCCGGTCGTGGCGCGCGGCGGGGGCACGTCCATCGCGGGCCAGGCCACGGGCACGGGCGTGGTGCTGGACTTCACCCGTCACATGAACCGGATCGTGTCGCTCGACCCCGAGGCGCGCAGAGCCGTCGTCCAGCCGGGCCTGGTCCTGGACCGCCTCCAGGAGGCCGCCGCCCCGCACGGCCTCCGCTTCGGCCCCGACCCCTCCACCCACAGCCGCTGCACGCTGGGCGGAATGATCGGGAACAACTCGTGCGGGTCCCACTCGGTCGCCTGGGGCACCACGGCGGACAGCGTCCAGGAACTGTCGGTCATCAGCGGCAGGGGCGACCTGCTGCGGCCGGGCCGGGACTGGGCCGGTGCCCCCGACGGGCTTCGGGCGCTGGTCGAGGGAGAACTGGCGCGCCTGCGCACGGACTTCCCCTCCCTCTCCGGCCTCCCGCGCCGTATCTCGGGCTACGCCCTGGACGCCCTGCTGCCGGAGCACGGCGCGGACGTGGCCCGCTCCTTCTGCGGCTCCGAGGGCACGCTCGGGGTGCTGACGGAGGCGGTCGTCCGACTCGTCGAAGCCCCCCGCGCGCGTGCGCTGGCCGTGCTGGGTTACGCCGACGAGAGCGCGGCGGCGGAAGCGGCCGCCGGACTGCTCGCGTACGGGCCGCTGACAGTGGAGGGCATGGCGGCCGACCTGGTGCGCGAGGGGGCGGGGCTGCCAAGGGGTGGGGCCTGGCTGTTCGTGGAGACGGGCGGGGACTCGGCGGCCGAGGCGCGGGAGCGCGCGGAGACCGTCGTCCGGGCGGCGGACGTCGTGGACGCGCTCGTGGTCACCGACCCCGCTGCCCAGCGCACCCTGTGGCGCATCCGGGAGGACGCGAGCGGCACGGCGACCCGGATGCCGGACGGCGCCGAGGCCTGGCCCGGCTGGGAGGACTGCGCGGTGCCGCCACCCCGACTGGGGGCGTATCTACGGGACTTCCGGGCCCTGCTGTCGGCCCACGAGCTGCGCGGCACTCCGTACGGCCACTTCGGCGACGGCTGCATCCACGTCCGCATCGACTTCGACCTGATGTCGGACGCGGGGGTGGCCCGCTTCCGCCTCTTCTCCCAGGAACTGGCGGACCTGGTGGTCTCCCACGGGGGCTCGCTGTCGGGCGAGCACGGGGACGGGCAGGCACGGGCCGAACTGCTGCCGAGGATGTACGGGCAGGAGGCGGTCCGGCTCTTCGAGCGGGCCAAGAGCGTGTGGGACCCGGACGATCTGCTCAACCCGGGGATGCTCGTGCGCCCCGCGCCGCTCGACTCCAACCTCCGGTTCGCGGTGCTGCCCCGAAAGCCGGTGGACGTCGCCTTCGGTTATCCGGAGGACGGCGGGGACTTCTCGGCGGCGGTGCGCCGGTGCGTGGGCGTGGCCAAGTGCCGTGTCATGCCCGCCGGTTCCTCCGGCTCCGGAGCTGGGGTCATGTGTCCCTCCTTCCGGGCGACCGGGGAGGAGGAGCACTCCACGCGGGGCCGGGCGCGGCTGCTGCACGAGATGCTGGCGGGCGAGGTGGTCACGGACGGCTGGCGCTCGACGGAGGTCCGGGACGCCCTCGACCTGTGCCTGTCGTGCAAGGGCTGCCGCTCGGACTGCCCGGTCGGGGTGGACATGGCCACGTACAAGGCGGAGTTCCTGCACCACCACTACACCGGCCGTCGCCGCCCGGCGGCGCACTACGCGATGGGGTGGCTGCCGGTGTGGCTGGGCCTGGTGGCCCGCACACGGACGGCCCGGCTGGTCAACTCCCTCGCGTCGCTCCGCCCGTTGGCGTGGACGGCCAAGCGTGCGGGCGGACTGGCGGTGGAGCGGGACATCCCCCGGCTGGCGCGGGAGCCGTTCAGCCGCTGGTTCCGCCAAAGGCTCCGCGGGCAGGGGGAGCGGATGCTGGGGGAGCTGCGGGAGCGGGCCGTGGCTGAGGAGGGCGCGGGGTTCCCTCCGGACCTTCCGAAGACGGTCTACCTCTGGTCGGACACCTTCACCGAGTACCTCTCGCCGTCCGTCGGGCAGGCCGCGGTGCGGGTGCTGGAGGCGGCGGGCATCTGGGTGTACCCGACCCCCGCCATGAAGCTGAGGAAGTCGGCCGACGACGACTACGACTCGCCCCGCCCGAACCCGTACGGGATCCTCGGAGGCCGGGCCTGCTGCGGACTGACGTACGTCTCGACGGGACAACTGGACCGCGCCCGCAAGGTCATGCGGCGCACCCTGGACCTGCTGGACCCGCTCCTCGACCCGGAACTCACCCCGGAGCCCCCACCCATCGTGGTGCTGGAACCGAGCTGCGCGGCCGCCCTGCGCACGGACCTCCCAGAACTGCTCCACGACGACCCGCGCGCGGCCCGCCTGGCCGCCTCGGTCCTCACCTTCGCGGAGGCACTGGAGCGCTACGCCCCCCACTGGACCCCTCCCCGTCTCGACCGCCCGGTCGCCGGCCAGACCCACTGCCACCAGCACGCGGTCCTCGGCGACGCGGCGGAGCGCCGCCTGCGCGAGGCGGCGGGCCTGACGGGGGACCTGTCCGGCGGCTGCTGCGGTCTCGCGGGCAACTTCGGTTTCGAGAAGGGCCACTACGACGTGTCGGCGGCATGCGCGGAGGAGCAACTGCTGCCGACGGTACGGGCGGCGACGCAGGACACGGTGATCCTGGCGGACGGCTTCTCGTGCCGTACGCAGCTGGAGCAACTGGCCGGACGGAGGGGGCGGCACCTGGCGGAGGTGCTGGCGGAGGCGCTGGAGGGGAGCGAGGACGACAAGGCGGCCGGAGGGCGTCAGTGAGCGACAACGCGGACTGGGAGTTGACGGAGAACATCCGTGGTGAGCGCGCGCAGGCACCTTCCGAGCGGGACATGCGACAGCTCCTAGTCCGCCCGCCAGATCGTTATCTCGTACTGAGCGGACCGTTTCCGGGCCATAGCACCCGTTCCGGCCGCCGCCGTAAGCGTGGTGGTTAGCAGCCCCGAGTGAGGGGATCGAACTTCCCGTAGTTGACGCCCCGCCAAGTGATCCAGCCGATCGCAGCGACGCAGTAGTTCGCCGTGCCGGTCACACCAACGGGACCAGCGTAGTAGGAGAAGTCGCCGTCTTGCGGGGAGGATTGGGCGGTGCTAGTGCAGGTCCGCCCCTCGCCCGACCGCTGCGAGCATCGCATGATCAGGACGTAGGTATTGGCGGCGACGCCGTAAGAGGCGCCGCGGTGGTAGAAGCAGGCGCTGTTGGTGCCGCCGTTGCTGCTGTTGTAGTAGATGGTCAGCTCGCCGATGATGCTGCCGTCGGAGCCGCGGAAGGTCTGGCTGTGGGTGACGGTGCCGGAGCAGGAGGTGGCGGCCTGCGCGGGGGTAGAAGCTATCAGGTTGGCGCCTATGAGGGTGGCCAGGGTGGCGAGTAAGACCACGGCTCTACGACGGAAGTGCATGAGGTTCCCTTCTGGGGGCGATGATTAACGAGGATGATCGTGGATCACGGTAATGGCTCCCCCTATCGCGGCGCCCGCCTTTATCCGAGCCGCTGAAAGCGGTTTCTGTTCGCCTTCGGTCTGTAGCCCTCAACCCACCCTTGCCGCGGCACACCGACCCGAGGCGCAGTGCCCGCTCCGGGTTGTGCAGCCGGGCGAGGGCTTCCGTCAGGGAGGGCCCGGGTGCATATAGCGTGGCCAGCCAGGGTGGTACGCCGTCCGGCTCGGCGTCGATCAACTCGGCGGTGTACGCCCGCACCCGCCGCGCCGCCTCGACCTCCCGGCGGAACCGCCGCCGGAAGGCCGGATCGTCGGCCAGCTCCGGCCGTACCACCTTGATCGCCACCGGTCGGCCGCCCTGAGTGTGCGACAGGTAGTCGGTCGCGTCGATCATCGGCCTACTTCCCCCTGATCCCCTGGTCCCCTGAACCCTTGGCCCCCCGACCGAGAAACGCGCCCCGCATTACTGACACGTGTTGATTCGACGGCCGCCCCCGCATTGCACAGGCGAAAATCCATACGCCAATCCGAGAAATGCCGAACCCTGCGGTAGTAAGCGAAGCTTCGGCAGGCTGTTCGGCCTGGTCATCCGGCATCCTCAAGCGGTAAGTGCGCTTTTCCTGGCGGGTCGGTGAACTCGTTGTGTGGGCGGTAGAAAACGATCAACCTCATGCGGTGACTTGGTCAAGGAAAGGTCGGGATCTTTCTTTTCTCTCGAATCTCCAGTCAAATAAGGTCACTTGAATCCCACGCGTGTCGTGCGTCGCGGATGTCCCTGACCAGGACGCCTCTTTGCCGCAGCCGACCGCGTCATGGAAGGAACCCCCCAAGTGACCAACAGACCCTGGACGTTCAGGGCGGCGGCGATAGGCGCCGCCCTCGTCACGGCGGCAGCCACGTTCTCGACCCTCGCGGTGGCCCACGCCGACGAGGGCGCGCCGACGGCGTCCGTGGACCGGCACGACCCGGCGGACCACGCCGAGCAGGAGCACGACCTCGACGGCCCGGTGAGCAAGAGCCAGGCGGCCCAGCGCGAAGAAGCCCTGAAGCAGGTCATAGCCGGCGACGCCACGGTCAGGAACCGTGACGGCTCGCAGGTCGTGCGGCTGAAGAGCAGGAAGGGCGACAGCAAGTACGTCGAGCTCGGCCGCGAGAAGACCGACAAGATCTTCACGATCCTCGTCGAGTTCGGCGACCAGACGGACAGCCGCTACGGCGGCACGCCCGGCCCGCTGCACAACCAGATAGCCGAACCAGACCGGAGCAAGAACAACACGACGGCCTGGCAGGCGGACTACAACCAGAAGCACTTCCAGGACCTGTACTTCGGCACCGGCGACAAGACCGAGTCGTTGAAGAAGTACTACGAGAAGCAGTCCTCGGGCCGCTACTCGGTCGAGGGCGAGGTCTCGGACTGGGTCAAGGTCCCCTACAACGAGGCCCGTTACGGCTCCAACAAGTGCGACACCTGCGTGTGGGACGTCGTCAGGGACGGAGTCACCGCGTACGTCGCCCAGCAGAAGGCGGCCGGCAGGACCGACGCCGAGATCAAGGCGGACCTGGCGCAGTTCGACCAGTGGGACCGCTACGACTACGACGGCGACGGCGACTTCAACGAGCCCGACGGCTACATCGACCACTTCCAGATCGTGCACGCCGGTGAGGACGAGTCCGCCGGCGGCGGCGCGCAGGGCGAGGACGCGATCTGGGCCCACCGCTGGTACGCCTTCGGTGACGACTTCGGCAAGACCGGTCCCCAGAACAACCAGCGCGGGGGCACCCAGATCGGCGACACCGGCCTCTGGGTCGGCGACTACACCATCCAGCCGGAGAACGGCGGACTCGGCGTCTACGCCCACGAGTACGGCCACGACCTCGGCCTCCCCGACGAGTACGACACCACCGGCGACGGCGAGAACTCCACCGGCTTCTGGACGCTGATGTCGTCCGGTTCCTGGCTCGGCACGGGCAAGGACGTGATCGGTGACCTGCCCGGCGACATGAACGCCTGGGACAAGCTGCAGCTCGGCTGGCTCGACTACGACACGGCGAAGGCCGCGACGGACTCGAAGCACAAGCTGGGCGTCGCCGAGTACAACACGAAGGACAAGCAGGCCCTCGTGGTCGAGCTGCCCAAGAAGAAGGTGCAGACCGAGGTCGTGAAGCCCGCACAGGGCGCGACCCAGTGGTGGAGCGGCAGTGGCAACAAGCTGTCCAACACGTTGACCCGTTCCGTGGACCTCACGGGCAAGTCCTCGGCGGCGCTGACGCTCGACGGCTGGTGGGACGTCGAGAAGGGCTACGACTACCTCTACACCGAGGTCTCGACCGACGGCGGCGCCACCTGGACGGCCGTCGACGGTACGGCGGACGGCGCGGCCATCGGCCGTGACGGCAACGGCAAGCCGGCCCTGGACGGCACCACGGACGCGTACGAGAAGCTGTCGTACCCGCTCGACGCGTACGCGGGCAAGAAGATCGAGCTGCGCTTCCGCTACCAGACCGACGAGGCGGTGGCCCAGAAGGGCTTCGCGGCCGACGAGATCACCGTGACCGCCGACGGCTCGGCCCTCTTCTCGGACGACGCCGAGGCCGCCGACCCCGCCTGGACGGCCGAGGGCTTCTCCCGCATCGGCAGCTCCTACTCCACGGACTACGCGCAGTACTACATCGCCGAGAACCGCCAGTACGTGTCGTACGACAAGACGTTGAAGGTCGGCCCGTACAACTTCGGCTTCTCGACGACGCGTCCGGAGTGGGTGGAGCACTACCCGTACCAGAACGGCCTGTTGATCTGGAAGTGGGACACCTCGCAGGAGGACAACAACACCAGCAAGCACCCCGGAGTCGGCCTGATCCTGCCGGTGGACGCCCACCCGCAGCTCCTGAAGTGGTCGGACGGCACGCTGATGGACAACCGCGTCCAGACGTACGACTCGCCGTTCAGCCTGGGCCGCACGGACGGCATCACGCTGCATGACGCGGACGTGGCCACGAAGATCCCCTCCCAGAAGGGAGTGCCGACGTTCGACGACCACGCCAACACGTACTACGACGAGACGAACCCCACGGGGGCAGTCAGGATCACTGACACCAACACCAGGATCGAGATCCTCCAGGAGGCCTGGGACGGATCGACGGTCACGGTCCAGGTGGGCGCGGCGGTGAAGTGACCGGCACGCCCTGACCGACGAGAACGCGATCGGCCGCAGCCTCTGAGGAGGTTGCGGCCGATCCTGTGCCCACCGGCGCTCACGAGGCGGAGGCTCCCTCTCCGCGCCCCCGCACTCCGCCTTCGCGACTGTTCGTGACCGTACGGACACGGGGAGCATCGGAGTGATTCATCCCCAGCTCTCGGCAGGCGGGACCGGCAGGCGGGAGACGCATGGAACAGCACGGTGGGGAGATGGAGCAGGAGCGGCCTCCTGAGCCTCTGCCGGAACAGCGGGAAGGTCAGCGGGAAGGTCAGCGCAAGGACCTGCTGAAGGACCAGTGGAAGCAGAAGGACCGGATCACCGAGCACGTGGTCGGGCATGTGGTCGGCGGTGCGATCCTCGGCGTGATGGCCTGGGTGTGGACCCACAGTCCGACCGGTTTCGTACTGACCGCGTTCTGGGGCGCCGGCGTCTACGTATGGACCAAGACGCCTCGCGTGCAGAACCTGAGTGAGCGTCACCGGTTCCGCCTGGGCATCACGCTCACCGTCCTGTTCCTGCTGACGGCCCTGCTCGTCGTATGAAGAGATGAAGGTGCGAGGAGATGGCCAGTGGCCCCCGCGCATCACCCGCGACCAGCACTGGCGTTCATCGACTCCCTCCCCTCGGCCAGCCACATGCAGGTGCCGTCGTGGGGTGACGTGAAGCCAGACTGGCGGGCGGAGAGCCTGGGCTGGTTCGAGCCCACCGCGACCCCGGCGTGGCCCCGACGCCGCATCCGGGGGCTCGACCGGTGACTGCTGCTCGACGACCCGCTTCGGCTGGTGCTGCCTGCCGACCACCGGCTCGCCGACGGCACGGCCAGTCGCGGCATCGGCCTCGACCGGCTCGGGAACGCGACGTGGATCTCCGGCGCAACGGGCATTCCGAACAGGACCTGTCTGGAAACGGTCGCCGGCTAGTCCGGCATCGAGCCCCACGTGGCCTGGCCTACGCGTCCGCCGACTACCACGTCATCCTGGAGTTGGTCGGGCCGTGCGGGGGATCGCGCTCGCCTCCGACAGCATGCTCGCCGGTGCCGACCGCTCCCGGTCCTCGGTCTGCGCGGGCTCACTCCGGCCCGCGAGATCAGCATCGTGCACCGCCGACGGCCGACCGCACTCACCCAGGAACTCATAGTGTTCCTGCACACTGTCGCGGGCGCCCTGAGCCAGAAGGGCCCGCCCGGGCAGCCGTAGTCCACCGGAGTTTCGCTGCCGGACGGGTGAGACACAGGCACTGGCACTCAGGGCTACTCGCACTATGAGCGCTCCTCGGGCGGGCGCGGCGCAAGAACCTCCTACGGCCGGGGGTGCCGCCCCGAGGAGCCTCGCCGGCCTCTGCTCTCGGCGACGCGGAGCGCGTCCTGGAGTGCCTCGGTCAGACGCTCGGCGAGGAAGCGGAGTTCGCCCTGCGGGGTTCGGGGGAGCATGGCGCGGGCGTGGGCGAGGAGTTGTGTGCCCATGCTGAGCTGGATGGATTCCGTGGCGTCGGCCAGGCGTGACACCGGTCCGCCCCGGTCGTCCGTGATCAGGTAGCAGGGCTTGCCCTCGGCGCCGGGCCAGGGCAGCAGACGCGTTTCGCGGGGCTGGTGGGGTGGTTCCGCGCAGTCGGCCTCGGTCTCCGCTCCCATCAGACGACCTCCCACTCCTGGATCGCGTACGGGCCCGAGGCCTGCCATCCCATGGCCGCCAGGGCCAGTTCGCTCCGTCGTGCGCGTTGTTCGTGGGCGGTTACATACGGGCGTACGGCCACGGTGGCGGTGCCGTCGAGCATGGTGCCGAGACCGTAGGGGCTGCGGTGGGCGGGGAGAACAATGGATGCCAG
>NZ_VJZC01000303.1 GCF_009377185.1 Streptomyces spongiae | reverse complement strand
GGGGTGCGCGGGGGCAACGGTGCGTTGTGATGCCGGGCGCGGGCACGGCCTTTCAGGGGCGCGGGGAACTGCGCGACAAGCCACGACGAACCCGCAGCCGTCCGCAGAAAGAACCCGGCAGACGGGACGGACCCACGAGATACTGATGTGTCGACCGGCGGCGGGAGGCTGCCGGACACACAGGGCTCGGGGGGCCGAGAATCGTGGAGGACAGGGTGCGGGTGGTCATCGCCGAGGATTCGGTGCTGCTCAGAGAGGGGCTGACCCGGCTGTTGACCGACCGTGGGCACGAGGTCGTGGCGGGAGTGGGGGATGGAGACGCGCTGATCAAGACCATCACCGAGCTGGCGGCGCAGGGGGAGCTGCCGGACGTGGTGGTCGCGGACGTGCGGATGCCGCCGACGCATACGGATGAGGGTGTGCGGGCGGCCGTGCAGCTGAGGCGGGAGCATCCGGAGCTCGGCGTGCTCGTGCTGTCGCAGTACGTGGAGGAGCAGTACGCCACGGAGCTGCTCGCCGGTTCGAGCCACGGTGTCGGCTATCTGCTGAAGGACCGGGTGGCCGAAGTGCGTGAGTTCGTGGACGCGGTGGTGCGCGTGGCCCAGGGGGGTACGGCGCTGGACCCGGAGGTCGTCGCACAGCTGCTGGGGCGCAGCCGCAAGCAGGACGTCCTCGCGGGCCTCACCCCGAGGGAGCGGGAGGTCCTGGGGCTGATGGCCGAGGGGCGGACCAATTCGGCGATCGCACGGCAGCTCGTGGTGAGTGACGGTGCCGTGGAGAAGCACGTCAGCAATATCTTCCTGAAGCTCGGACTGTCCCCGAGTGACGGGGATCACCGGCGCGTCCTGGCGGTGCTGACCTATTTGAACTCGTGACGAGCTGACACTGTGTCAGATATGGGATGGCTTTGCCGCCACTGGGCGTTGAGTCGAGAACCGATGGACAAGCGCGGAGCGTCTTCACCGTGAGAACCGAGTAAATCGTGACAAGTCAGGGCGTCAGGCCGTCCCGTATGTGCGGCCGTCATGCGAATGGCCGAGGGAAGGTGACCCTTACCGACGTAGGGTTGCCCTTGGGACGGCCGGCGGGACGGCCACTCCCAGACAGCCGCCTCAAGGGAGGTCCATTTCAGTGACCAGCCAGGTCAGCAGCCCAGCGGAGCCGGCCGACGAGGCCGTCGTGGGAGAGCAGCGCAATCCGGCGGGCGCGAAGGGCGTCCGCCGGCTGGATCGAGTGATCATCCGTTTCGCGGGGGACTCGGGTGACGGCATGCAGCTCACCGGTGACCGCTTCACTTCCGAGACGGCTTCTTTCGGGAACGACCTGTCCACCCTGCCGAACTTCCCCGCCGAGATCCGCGCCCCCGCCGGCACCCTGCCCGGGGTTTCGAGCTTTCAGCTGCACTTCGCCGATCACGACATCCTCACCCCGGGCGACGCCCCCAACGTCCTGGTGGCCATGAACCCCGCCGCTCTGAAGGCGAACATCGGCGATGTGCCGCGGGGCGCGGAGGTCATCGTCAACACCGACGAGTTCACCAAACGGGCAATGCAGAAGGTCGGGTACAGCGCCAGTCCGCTGGAGGACGGCTCCCTCGACGGCTACCACCTCCACCCGGTGCCGCTGACCACGCTGACCGTGGAGGCACTGAAGGAGTTCGCCCTCAGCCGCAAAGAAGCCGAGCGCAGCAAGAACATGTTCGCGCTGGGTCTGCTGTCGTGGATGTACCACCGGCCCACCGAGGGCACCGAGAAGTTCCTGAAGTCCAAGTTCGCCAAGAAACCGGACATCGCGGCCGCCAACATCGCCGCCTTCCGCGCGGGCTGGAACTTCGGCGAGACCACCGAGGACTTCGCCGTCTCCTACGAGGTCGCGCCGGCCGCCACGGCGTTCCCGGTGGGGACCTACCGGAACATCTCCGGGAACCTGGCGCTGTCGTACGGGCTGATCGCCGCCTCACGCCAGGCCGACCTGCCCCTGTTCCTGGGCTCGTACCCCATCACCCCGGCCTCGGACATCCTGCACGAGCTCAGCAGACACAAGAACTTCGGCGTACGGACCTTCCAGGCCGAGGACGAGATCGCCGGCATCGGCGCCGCACTCGGCGCGGCCTTCGGCGGTTCGCTGGCGGTGACCACCACCTCCGGCCCCGGCGTGGCGCTGAAGTCCGAGACCATCGGACTCGCCGTCTCGCTGGAGCTGCCCCTGCTGGTCATCGACATCCAGCGCGGCGGACCGTCGACGGGTCTGCCGACCAAGACGGAGCAGGCCGACCTGCTGCAGGCGATGTACGGCCGCAACGGCGAGGCACCCGTGCCCGTCGTCTCCCCGCAGACCCCGGCCGACTGCTTCGACGCCGCCCTGGAGGCGACCCGGATCGCGCTGACGTACCGCACACCGGTGATGCTGCTGTCCGACGGCTACCTGGCCAACGGCTCCGAACCCTGGCGCATCCCCGAGCCGGACGAGCTGCCGGATCTGCGTGTCCGTTTCGCCCAGGGGCCCAACCACACCCTGGACGACGGCACCGAGGTCTTCTGGCCCTACAAGCGTGACCCGCAGACCCTCGCCCGCCCGTGGGCGATCCCGGGCACGCCCGGTCTGGAGCACCGTATCGGCGGCATCGAGAAACAGGACGGCACGGGCAACATCTCCTACGACCCGGCCAACCACGACTTCATGGTCCGCACCCGCCAGGCGAAGATCGACGGCATCGACGTCCCCGACGTCGAGGTCGACGACCCGCACGGCGCGAAGACCCTCGTCCTCGGCTGGGGATCGACCTACGGACCCATCACCGCCGCCGTACGACGCCTGCGCCGGGCCGGGGAACCCATCGCGCAGGCCCACCTGCGCCACCTCAACCCCTTCCCGCGGAACCTCGGGTCGGTGCTGCGGCGTTACGACAAGGTGGTGATCCCGGAGATGAACCTCGGTCAGCTCGCCACGCTCGTCCGGGCGAAGTACCTGGTGGACGCCCACTCGTACAACCAGGTGAACGGTATGCCGTTCAAGGCGGAGCAGCTCGCCACGGCTCTCAAGGAGGCCATCGATGGCTGAGACGTCCACGGAAGGCACGGGCACGATCGAGGCGCTCTCCCTCGTGCCCAAGGCCGAGGCCAGGCAGTCCATGAAGGACTTCAAGTCCGATCAGGAAGTGCGCTGGTGCCCCGGCTGCGGTGACTACGCCATCCTCGCCGCCGTCCAGGGCTTCATGCCGGAGCTGGGTCTGGCGAAGGAGAACATCGTCTTCGTCTCCGGCATCGGCTGCTCCTCCCGTTTCCCGTACTACATGAACACCTACGGGATGCACTCCATCCACGGCCGCGCCCCCGCCATCGCCACGGGGCTGGCGTCCTCGCGCCGTGACCTGAGCGTGTGGGTCGTCACCGGTGACGGTGACGCGCTCTCCATCGGCGGCAACCACCTCATCCACGCCCTGCGCCGCAACGTCAACCTCAAGATCCTGCTCTTCAACAACCGGATCTACGGCCTCACCAAGGGCCAGTACAGCCCGACCTCCGAAGTCGGCAAGATCACCAAGTCGACGCCGATGGGGTCCCTGGACGCGCCCTTCAACCCCGTCTCGCTGGCGATCGGCGCGGAGGCGTCCTTCGTGGCCCGCACCGTCGACTCCGACCGCAAGCACCTGACCGAGGTGCTGCGCCAGGCAGCCGCCCACCCCGGCACGGCGCTGGTGGAGATCTACCAGAACTGCAACATCTTCAACGACGGCGCCTTCGAGGCACTGAAGGACAAGCAGCAGGCCGAGGAGGCCGTGATCCGGCTGGAGCACGGACAGCCGATCCGCTTCGGCGCCGACGCGTCGAAGGGAGTGGTCCGCGACCAGGCCACCGGTGATCTGAAGGTGGTCACCGTGACACCGGAGAACGAGGCGCAGGTCCTGGTCCACGACGCGCACGCCACGTCACCGACCACCGCCTTCGCGCTGTCACGTCTGGCGGACCCGGACACGTTGCACCACACCCCGATCGGTGTGCTCCGGTCCGTGGCACGGCCCGTCTACGACGACCAGATGTCGGACCAGCTGGACGGCGCGATCGAGCAGAACGGCAAGGGGGACCTGGCGGCGCTGCTGGCCGGCGGGGACACCTGGACGGTCGTCGGCTGACGGCCGAGGACTCGTCTGCGAGGGCCTGGGGCGCGGTACGCCCTCAGGCCCTCCGTCCGTCATACGTCGGGGATGTCCCGCTTGGCGCGGATGAGGGTCTCGCGCGTGATGACGACGATGCGCTCGTAGTCGGCTCTGGCCGCGTCGGAGGGGAGGTGGGGATCGAGGGCGGCGGTGGCTTCGGTGCCGATGACGGCGAAGTTGCCGTCGGTGAGTTCGAAGAGGTCCGGGCAGGACTCTCCGGTCAGGCTCCCCCGTTGGCGGGGAGAGTCACCGAGTCGGCGGGTGATGCGGGCGGACGACAGCTCAATGCGCAACGGTGCGGTCCCCTCTCACTCGAGGCGGTGAAGCCCCGGGCTTGGGGGTGGCGCCCTATAACGACTGACGCACCCCCGGGGTCACGGTGACCCCGGAAAAATTCATGACCCGGCTCGTTCCTCCCCAACCCTGCCGACCCCCGTTACCGCTCCCGGCGGACGGCGTACCGAAGCAGGGTCAGGAGCGGCCCTCACCTGGGGGCTCGGGGGCATGCCCAGGCGCGTTCCCGGGCGTGGACGCGGGATCGGGCGCATGCTCGGGCAGGGACGCGGGATCGGGCGCGTGCTCGGGCAGGGACGCGGGATCGGGCGCGTGCTCGGGCGCGGGACCCACCACCCACCACTCGTCGGGATCCTCCGCCAGCTCTTCCATGATCGTGTCGACGGCTCTGCCGACCCGGGCCTCCAGGGACTCCTCGGGGAGGCTCCTGCGGTGCTCGACCGTGCGTTCCCAGTACTCCGCGAAGACCTCGTTGCGGGAGAGCATGCGCAGATGGCCGACCAGTTCGTTCCAGTCGACGTAGCCGATGCGGTGGGCCAGCAGGATCGTGCCGTACTCGCGATTGGCGAACATCAGCTGGCGGCGCTTGAGGTCGGAGATCCCGTTCAGGGTGGACAGGGCGGCGGCGAGCGAGGGGTCGTCGATCGCGCGGTCCAGTTGGTCCGTGACGAGGCGGTGCTGGCGGATCAGGTTCGCCCGGTGGATCTCCTCCACCATGTGCTCGATGCCCTCGGCGATGAACGTGAGCCTGGCGAGAAGTTCCAGGGTGAGGTCCTCCTGACGCCGGCGGCGGCCCGCACGCGCGGTGAACGGCGCCCGCACCAGACCGAGAGCCGACACCACCGCGGACCCGATCCGCCGCACAACCGGAGTCAGTGTGGCCATGTCAAGCTTCTCCCCGGACGGTAGCCGTACGCTCCGGCCGGTGGCATGGGCGGGCCGGCGCACGGTGGGCGAAACCACCCCTCCCACCAGCCTGCCCGGCGGTTCGATCGGGCGTGAGAGGCAAGAGGGGGGCGCACGGGTGGACACGGCTTGTACGCCGACCGGCGCCCTGACCCGCGTGTGCCCCACGGGCGCCGTTCAGTTACGCGCCTTCGCCGCGTCGTACGCCTCCCGCGCCTGCTGCACCTCCTCCATCCGGTCCCTCGTCCACAGGGCCAGGGAGCGGACCTGTTCCGCGGCCTCGCGGCCCAGGTCGGTCAGGGAGTAGTCCACCCTCGGCGGGATCACCGGCTTGGCGTCGCGGTGGACCAGACCGTCGCGTTCGAGGGTCTGGAGCGTCTGCGTCAGCATCTTCTCGCTGACCCTGCCGATCGCCCGGCGCAGTTCGCTGAAGCGGTACGGGCGGTCCAGGAGTTCGATCAGGACCAGGACGCCCCAGCGGCTGGTGACGTGTTCCAGGACGAGGCGGTACGGGCACATCTCCTCGCCGCCCGTGTCGTACTTGCCCACGGGGGCAGAGGCGGGGGCGGGAGCGTTCGTCGAGACGGTACTTACGGCCATGCCAGTACCTTACTTCAAAGTGGGTACTTTCGTAGAGTTAGCGCACGCCCTAGGGTTAGCGCAGAGCCACCCACCTAGGAGTTGTCTGATCATGAGCATCGTCGTCACCGGCGCCACCGGAAACCTGGGCCGTTTCGTCATCGAGGGCCTGCTGGAGAAGGTCCCGGCCGAGCAGATCACCGCCGTCGTGCGCAGCGAGGAGAAGGGCGCCGGGTTCGCGGCCCGCGGAGTGAAGCTCGCGATCGCCGACTACAACACTCCCGAGACCTTTGACGGCCTCTTCTCCGCCGGTGACAAGGTGCTCCTCATCTCCGGCAGCGAGGTCGGCAACGACCGCGTGGGCCAGCACAAGGTCGTCATCAACGCCGCCAAGGCCGCCGGGGTCGCGCTCCTCGCCTACACCAGCGCCCCGGGCGCCCTGAAGGCCGCCTTGGCCGACGACCACCGCGGTACCGAGGAGGCGCTCCTGGCGTCCGGTCTGCCGTACGTGCTGCTGCGCAACGGCTGGTACAACGAGAACTACACCGAGCAGCTCGCCCCGGTACTGGAGCACGGCGCCGTCGTCCAGGCCGCCGGCGAGGGCAAGGTCGCCTCCGCCGCGCGCGCCGACTACGCGGCCGCCGCCGTCGCCGTACTGACCGGTGAGGGCCACGAGAACAAGACGTACGAGCTGAGCGGCGACGTCGCGTGGAGCTTCGCCGAGTACGCGGCCGAGGTCGCCAAGCAGTCCGGCAAGGACATCGTCTACAACGCCGTGCCCGTCGACGTCTACACGGGCATCCTGACCGGCGTCGGGCTGCCCGAGCCGCTCGCGCAGATCCTGGCCGGCGTGGACGTGTCCGTGGAGAAGGGCGAACTGGCGGGCACCCCCGGCGACCTGTCCCGCCTGACCGGCCGGCCCACCACGCCGATCGCCGACTCGATCGCGGCGGCGCTCAAGGCCTGAGACCGGACCGACTCCCGGCGTCTCCTCCCCAGCCCTTCCCGGGAGCCCGCAAAGCCCCTCCCGGGCCCCCGCCACGTCCTCCCGGGACCCCGCCGTCATGACCGTATGGCGATACGGACATGACAGGCGGGGCGGTCGGCGCTACCTTCGAACGGGGCCGCGCCCATGCGGCCGTGCGAGGCCGACACGGCCGTGCGAAGAGGGAGGGCCATTGACCGGGCAGTCAAGGCGTGAGCATCGAACAGGCCTGGTGAACGGCTTCGCCGCGTACGGCATGTGGGGCATCGTCCCCCTCTTCTGGCCCCTGCTGAAGCCCGCGGGGGCGGCCGAGATCCTCGCCCACCGGATGGCCTGGTCCCTCGTCCTCGTCGGCGGCGCGCTGCTGGTGCTGCGGCGCTGGTCCTGGGCCGGTGAGCTGCTGCGGCAGCCGCGCAGACTGGCCCTCGTCACCGTGGCCGCGGCGGTCATCACCGTCAACTGGGGTGTCTACATCTGGGCCGTGAACGCGGGCCAGGTACTGGAGGCGTCCCTCGGGTACTTCATCAACCCGCTGGTGACCATCGCCCTCGGAGTGCTCCTGCTGAAGGAGCGGCTGCGGCCGGCGCAGTGGGCCGCGGTCGGCATCGGCTTCGCCGCCGTCCTCGTACTCACGATCGGCTATGGCCGGCCGCCGTGGATCTCCCTCTGCCTCGCCTTCTCCTTCGCCACGTACGGCCTGGTGAAGAAGAAGGTCAACCTCGGCGGTATCGAGTCGCTGGCCGCCGAGACCGCGATCCAGTTCCTGCCCGCGCTGGGTTATCTGCTGTGGCTGAGGACGCAAGGTGACTCCACCTTCGAGTCGGAGGGCCTGGGGCACGCCGCGCTGCTCGCGGCGACCGGGGTCGTCACCGCGCTGCCGCTGGTCTGCTTCGGCGCGGCCGCGATCCGGGTACCGCTGTCCACGCTGGGGCTGCTGCAGTACCTGGCGCCCGTGTTCCAGTTCCTGCTCGGCGTCCTGTACTTCAGCGAGGCCATGCCGCCCGAGCGCTGGGCGGGCTTCGCGCTGGTCTGGCTGGCGCTGTCGCTGCTGACCTGGGACGCGCTGCGCACCGCGCGCCGGGCGGCCCGCACGCTCAGGACCGAGCTCGGCGCGCCGGTCGCCGCCACCGCGAGCAACCCCGTACCCGATTCCGTACCCGGCCGCGCACCCGATCCTGTACCCGGCCGCGCACCCGATCCTGTACCCGGCCCCGCACCCGGTCCGGCGGACGCCAAGCCGTAGACCGCGGGAGGCCACGGGAGCCACGGGAGCCACGGGATGCCTCGGGAGGCCGGAATTCCGGTAACCGGACGCCCGTCGACCGGCCGCCCGGTATACGAACACCCCTGACCGAATAGCACTCTTGACGCTCAGTCAGTCACACCAGCACCATCCGAGGCACCCCATTCACTGTGGATTCACCGTGGGTCCGCCATGAACCCCGTGGCGGGTCAGGGAATCCCTACGGAATTCGGAGCCCCCCACTCATGAAGCTCTCCGTTCCCGGGCGTGCCACGGCGGCTGCCGTCGTCGCGGCCGTCACGCTGCTCACCACCGGGTCCATAGCCGGGGCGGCCCCCGCCCCCGAGCCGGCGGCGGCCGCCGCACCCGACCTGCCCGTCGCGAGCGTCAAGGCCCATCTCACGCAGTTCCAGTCCATCGCCACCGCCAACGGCGGCAACAGAGCGCACGGGCGCGCCGGCTACAAGGCGTCCCTCGACTACGTCAAGGCCAAACTGGACGCGGCCGGATTCACCACCAGCGTCCAGCAGTTCACGTCCGGTGGCGCCATCGGCTACAACCTGATCGCCGACTGGCCGGGCGGCGACACCAACCAGGTGATCATGGCGGGATCGCACCTGGACAGCGTCACCTCGGGCGCCGGCATCAACGACAACGGCTCGGGCTCGGCCGCCGTCCTGGAGGCGGCGCTCACGGTCGCGCGGACCAACTACCAGCCCACGAAGCACCTCCGGTTCGCCTGGTGGGGCGCGGAGGAGCGGGGCCTGGTCGGCTCGCGCTACTACGTCAACAACCTCTCCTCCGCGAACCGCGCCCGCATCAGCGGCTACCTGAACTTCGACATGATCGGCTCGCCGAACCCCGGCTACTTCGTGTACGACGACGACCCGGCGATCGAGAAGACGTTCAAGGACTACTTCGCGGGCATCGGCGTCGCCACGGAGATCGAGACCGAGGGCGACGGCCGCTCCGACCACGCCCCCTTCAAGAGCGCGGGCGTCCCGGTCGGTGGCCTGTTCACCGGCGCGAGCAACACGAAGTCCGCCGCGCAGGCGGCCAAGTGGGGCGGTACGGCCGGGCAGTCCTTCGACCGCTGCTACCACTCGTCGTGCGACACGACGTCCAACATCAACGAGACGGCGCTGGACCGGAACGGGGACGCGCTGGCGTACGCGGTGTGGGAGTTGTCCTCGTAGCTCCTGAGTGACGTGCGGCCCGGGGCCGGTCAGCGGTCTGTGCCGGTCAGCGGTCTGTGCCGGTCAGCGGTCTGTGCCGGTCTCCGTGCCGGTGGCCGGCTCCGGGGACGGGTTCGCCTCGGCACGGCGCGTCAGACGGCCCATACGGGTGCGTGCCGACTCGAGTTGCTCGATGTCGTCGGCCGCGGGGCCGGCCTCAGCCGTGAGGCCGGCCCACACGTCGATCAGGTCATGGCCCAGGCGCAGGCCCTCGTGCGGGTCACGTACGGCACGCCAGGCGGCGGCCGCGCTCTGGACGTCGCCGTACGCGGCCCGGTCGTCGTGCCGGCGGTGGCGGATCCGGGCGAGGTCCAGGGAGAGCTGGAAGGACCTGGGCATGTCGCCGGCCAGGTAGGCGATGTAGGCGGCCAGTTCGCGCAGCCACAGGACCTCCGGGTGGTCCGGGCCGAGAGTCGCGGACGCCTGGGTGGTGGTGAGTTCGGCCAGTTCGGCGGCCTCGTCGGTCCGGCCCGCCCGCACGGCCTCGTTGATCCGTCCGATGGGCTCGGCGAAGGGCGAGGGCTCGGCCCCCTCCGTGTCCGCGGTGCCCATCACGGCCTCGGCGATCTCGAACTCCGTGACAGGGGGCGGCTTGGGACCGGAGTCGTCGTCCTCGGCGGTGCTGAAGGGAGCGGAGGGTCGCTCCTGCGGGGGCGTGCGTGCCGGGGCCGGGGCCACTGCGGCCGGCACGGGCTCCCCCGTGTCGAACACCGCGCCCGCCGCGCGCTCCCCCACCCGCGTCGGCTGGTCCACCCGCACCGGCTCGTCCACGAAGCAGCTGGAGCCGTCCACGGAGATCTGGAGGGGCACGGCGTAGCCGATGCGCTCGTCGTGGACGGTGGCGAGGACGGAGTGGCCCGTCGCGAGGGCGATGCGGTGGAGGTAGTCGAGGACGGTGTTCTGGAGGGGCTCGTCGGGGTGGGCCACCACCGGCATGCCGCCCACCGACGCGCCGTCACCGGACGCCGGCACCCGCACGTCGATCGGGAGCATCCCGGATCCCGACTCCGGGTACTCCTCCGGTTCGAGTTCCCGCTTCTGTTCGCGGCTGAGTCGAGACACGGTTCCTCACTCGGGTCAGAAGAAGGGACATCGGGAAGAAGGGACATCGGAAGGACATGGGGCAGGCCACAGTCCCTCCCCGACGAGTCTCTCCGATCACCACCGCTCCACGCGTCACCACAGCGTCACAGGCTCGTCCCAGGAGCGGACAACCCGCTTCCGCCACCGGTCGTTCACCATGAAGATCGGTAACAGACGAGGGGAAGAGGGCGAGGAGCGGGCAATGCAGGGGCAGCGAGAACAGCAGGCGCTGAGCGGGCCGGAGATCTGGGTACGGGGTCCGGTCGCCGGGCCGGAGCAGCGGCAGCCGGAGCGGAACGCCCGACTGACCGCGAGTCCCCGGCGGTTCGCCTGGGTCGCCACGCACGGCGGCGCGGGCACCACCACCCTCGCGACCGTGTTCGGCGGCCATGACACCGGGCGGAACTGGCCCCGGCCCGAGCACGGCGAACCGGAGTCGATCCTTCTGGTCGCGCGGACGCATGCCACGGGGCTCACCGCCATCTCGCACACCCTCGACACCTTCCGGCGCGGCGACGCACCGCCCGGGCTCGACCTCAACGCCGTCGTGCTGGTCGCCGACGCGCCCGGTCGTCTGCCCCGCCAACTGGCCGAGCACGTCAAGCTGATCAGCTCCGTCATCGACGTCTACCACGTCCCCTGGATGCCGGCCTGGCGCATCGGCGACCTCACCGCCCCGCTCCCACGCGAGAGCGCGGACCTGGCCCGCCTCACCGGAACAGCCGCGGTCTGAGACAGCTCACGCGGTCGAACGCTTACGCCGTGATGTCCTTCGTCGTGAACCGTGCCCAGGCCGCCGATCCGAACACGGCCGCGTACAGGCACTGCAGGCCCAGGTTGCGTTGCAGGTCGTCCCAGTAGACCGGTTCCCGCATCAGGTCGGCGAACGACAGCCAGTAGTGCGAGAAGAAGTACGGCTGGAGGGCGTCGAGTTGCGGGATCTGGTCGAGGATCTGCACGGTGATCAGCAGGCCGACCGTCGTGGCCATCGCCGCGATGCCGCTGCTCGTCAGGGTCGACACGAACAGGCCGAGGGCGGCCACTCCGATCAGGGACGCGGCCACCACCAGGGCGATGAGCAGGGCCCGGCCCAGCCCTTCGGCGAAGCTGATGCGCGTGCCCGAGATGGTCGTCAGCTCGCCGAGGGGGAAGAGCAACGCACCCACCACGAGCGCCGACACCGCGACCACCAGTGTGGCGACGAGACAGAACGTCATCACCGTCGCGTACTTGGTGAGCAGCAGCCGACTGCGGCCCGCGGGTGCGACGAGCAGGTAGCGGAGCGTCCCGGCGTTGGCCTCGCCCGCGATGGCGTCCCCGGCGATCACTCCGATCGCCATCGGGAGGAAGAAGGGCAGGGTCGCGGCGAGCGCCGTGAACACCAGGAACAGACCGTTGTTGGTGATCTGGCTGACGAAGGCCGGGCCCCCGCCTCCCCCGCCG
>NZ_VJZC01000302.1 GCF_009377185.1 Streptomyces spongiae | reverse complement strand
CCCAAGAACACACCCCGGACCGGAAGAACCAGAACCCATGACCATCCGCGTGCTCCTCGCCGACGACCAGGCCCTCCTGCGGGCCACCTTCCGGATCCTGATCGACTCCTGCGACGACATGGAGGTGGTCGGCGAGGCCACGGACGGCGCCGAGGCGGTCGACCTGGCGCGCGTCCACCGTCCCGACGTCGTCCTGATGGACATCCGGATGCCGGGCACCGACGGTCTGTCCGCCACGACCACGATCTGCGCCGACCCGGAACTGTCGGGCACCCGGGTCCTCATCCTGACCACGTTCGAGATCGACGAGTACGTCGCCCAGGCGCTGCGCGCGGGAGCGAGCGGCTTCCTCGGCAAGGACGTCAGCGCCGACGCGCTGCTGGACGGCATCCGCACGGTGGCCTCCGGTGACTCGCTCCTCTCCCCCGGCGCCACGCGTTCCCTCATCACCCGCTTCCTCACCACCCCCGAGCCCAGCGCCCTGCTGGGCCCGCCCGACGCCCTCTCCGCCCTCACCACCCGCGAGCGCGAGGTGATGGCCCTGGCCGCCGAGGGGCTCTCCAACGACGAGATCGCCGGCAAGCTCGTCGTCAGCCCGCTGACCGTACGCACCCACGTCCACCGCGCCATGACGAAACTCGGCGCCCGCGACCGCGCCCAACTGGTCGTCATCGCCTACCAGTCGGGCCTCGTCCAGGCTCCACCGACCAGCTGACCCCTAGGGCTGGATACCGCCCGTCGTACCGCGTACAACGAGGCGCGGCGCGATCACCGTCTCCTTGCCGGAGGCGGCGGCCCCGTCACCCTCCACCCGCTCCACGGCCCGCCCCACCGCCAGCTCCGCGAGGCGACGGACGTCCTGGCCGACGGTGGTGAGGGAGATGTGCGCGAGACGGGCGAGGTGGCTGTCGTCGAACCCGACCACCGACATCTCGCCGGGCACGGCGACACGAGCGCGCAGCAGCACGTCGAGGACGCCGGTGGCGCAGCGGTCGTTGAAGGCGACGACGGCGGTGGGCCGGGGGCCGTCGCCGAGGAGGCTGCGCACGGCCGCGGCGCCGTCCTCCTCGGTCAGGCCGCCGGGCAGGACGCGGGTCCGGTCGCCGAGGCCGTGGTGGTTCATGGCGGTGCGGTAGCCGCGGCGCCGGTCCGCGGCGCCGGGCGCCCTGCCGCCGTCGATGTGGACGATGTCCCGGTGCCCGAGGGAGACGAGGTGGTCGACGGCCTGACGCGCGCCCTCGTCGTCGGCGGTGCGGACCACGTCCACACCGGGCACGGCCGGACGCAGCCGCCGGGCCACGGACACCACCGGCAACTGGGCGGCCAGCTCCGCGAGGCGTGGAGCTGGGGCCTGCGGGCCGAGCAGGATCAGTGCCTCGCACCGGTCGCCTAGCAGGCTCTCCACGGCGTGGCGCTCACCGCGGCTGGGGGCGACGGCGCTGAGGGCGATCTGGTAGCCGGCGGGCTCGGCGGCGGCGTAGACGCCCTCCACCAGGTCGGCGTGGAAGGGGTGTTGGAGGCCGAACTGCACACCGAGCAGCCGTGAGCGGTTGCTGCGCAGCAGCCGCGCGCGGGCGTCGGGCCGGTAGCCGATCTCCCGCGCCGCCTCCAGGACCCGCTCCCGGGTGCCGGCTCCGGCGCCCTTGGCCCCGCGCATCACGATGGAGACCAGCGCGACGGACACGCCGGCCCGCGCCGCCACGTCGGCGAGTGTGGGGCGCTTCCCCTCCGGGGGCCCGGGGGTCGGTGGCACCGCTGGCCTCTCTGCTCGATCCCGCTCTGCGCGATCCGCACTGCTCGGTCCGCTCCTCCAGCCGTCGATCGTAGACGAGACGGGACGCGGGAGAACACGCTGGTCGGAATTACTGCAACGTTCTAGTCACCGGCCCTCCGCAGCCTTGACAGGACGCCCCATGAGTGGCGTACTGCTGCACGGGCGCTAGAACGTTCTAGTCCCGGGTTCCAGAGGACCACAGAGAGGGAGCTTCGTGACGTACACACTGGCGGTCTGCGCCGAGATGGTCTTCCGCGACCTGCCCGTCGACGAGCGGGCCCGGCGCATCCATGACGCCGGGTTCCAGGTCGAGATCTGGGACTGGACCCGGCACGACCTCGACGCCCTGGCCCGTACACCCGCCGAGTTCTCCTCGATGACCGGCTACATCCGCGGCAGCCTCACCGACGAGGAGGGCGCGGCCGAACTCCTGCGCACCGCCGAGGAGTCGGTCAAGGCGGCCGAGCAGCTCGGCTGCCCCCGGCTGAATCTGCACGGCACCGGACTGGACGGCGAGGGTCTGCCCGTGGTGCCGGTGACGGGCGAGCCCTCCGGCCCGATGTGGATCGCGGCCCAGCGGACGCTCACCCGTGTCGCCGAGCTGGGCGAGAGCACCGGCCTCACCTTCACCCTGGAGAACCTGAACACGGCCGTGGACCACCCCGGGGTGCCGTTCGCGAAGGCCGCCGACACCCTGGCCCTGGTCGCCGCCGTGGACCGTCCCGGCCTGCGCATGAACCTGGACCTGTACCACGCGCAGATCGGCGAGGGGAACCTGATCGACCTGGTGCGCAGGGCCCACCGCTTGGGGCTGATCGGAGAGATCCAGGTCGCCGACGTACCGGGCCGCCGGGAGCCGGGCACCGGCGAGATCAACTACCCGGCCGTCGCCCGCGCTCTCACCGACCTCGGCTACGACGGCACGGTCGCCATGGAGGCCTGGGCCTCCGAGGACAGCGAACGCGCCCTGGAACGCTTCCGCACCGCGTTCATCCCGGCCTGATCCGCAGCGGCATCCACCGGCTTCCCACGCACGTACGTACGGAGAACCCGCATGACCACCCACCAGCCCCTCGCCGTCGGTCTCATCGGCGCCGGACGGATGGGCTCCTTCCACGCCGAGACCCTCGCCCACCGCCTCCCCGGCGTCCGGCTCGCCGCCCTGGCCGACCCGGCCGCGAGTGCCGCGCGGCGCCTCGGCGACCGGGTCGGCCGCCCGACGGCGTACACGGAGATCGGGGACCTGCTCGCCGACCCGCAGGTCGACGCCGTGGTGATCGCCACCCCGGCCCGTACCCACGCCGGTCTCGTGGAGGCGGCGGCGCGGGCGGGCAAGGCGGTGTACTGCGAGAAGCCCATGGCCGTCACCCTGGCGGAGGCCGACCGCGCCATCGCCGCGGCACGTGACGCGGGCGTTCCGCTCCAGGTGGGCTTCAACCGCCGCTACGACACCGGCTTCCGGGCCGCCCACGACAAGATCGCCGCCGGCGGCATCGGCACCCCCCACCTGCTGCGCTCACTCACCCGTGACCCGAGGCTGCACGACCCGTCGCCGATCCCGCCGTGGACGGTCTTCCTGGAGACCCTGATCCACGACTTCGACGTCCTGCGCTTCCTCAACCCGGGCGCCGAGCCGGTCGAGGTCTTCGCCTGGGCCGACGCCCTGGTCCGCCCCGACTTCAAGGACCGCGGCCTGCTCGACACCGCCGTGGTCACCGTCCGCTTCGACAACGGCGCCCTCGCCACCGCCGAGGCCGGCTTCCAGGCCGTGTACGGCTATGACGTACGCGGCGAGGTCTTCGGCTCGGCGGGCATGCTCACCCTGGGCGACCTCCGGCGCGGCCACCTCACCTCGTACGGCGCGGACGGCGTCGCCGCCGACTGCGTCACCTACGACCAGGACCTCTTCCGCGACGCGTACGTCGCCGAGCTCGCCGACTTCACCGACAGTGTCCGCACCGGCCGTACCCCGTCCGTCACCGGTGAGGACGCCCGAGCCGCCCTGACGATCGCCCTCGCCGCCGTCCGGTCGGTCCAGACGGGCGCTCCGGTCCGACTCGACGAGCTCAAGGACGAGTGAAGCCGACCGCACAGGTATCGAGCCCGCGTTCGATCTGTGGGCGGCTCCTACGCCAGGGCACGAAGGGGCGTCTCCTGCGTTCGACGCATCGTCAACAGGCGTTCCGGTTCGGCCACTCGATTTCGGTGTCCAAATCCCCAAAAGAGGTCCATTGTCTGGTGGCAGTACTCCGACGGGGGGAGCGCCGCAGTGGGGGACGCACATCTGCTCAGCAGGCTGGACCGGCTCGCGGGGAGCCTGGCCGGACTGAACGTACCGGGGGCCTCGCCGGTCTTCGTGGACCGGATCGAACAGCTGAGACAAGTACTGCAGCGCATGCGGCGGGTCAGCGCGGGCGAGCTCAGAATCGTGGCACTGGGTTCCAACGCCTCGCTGAAGTCGACCACGTTGCGCCTACTGCTGGGCCGTGACGACATCCTGGCGGTGGGCCCCGGGGCGGTCAGCGCGGTGGCCACGGAGCTGCGCCTCGTGCAGGCCGACGGGCCGGACACCGCCCCTGTCGTGTTCCACGCGGTGACGCTCACCGAGGAGGGAGCCCGCCGCCGCGCCAGGCGGATCCTCGGGGTCGAAGACGAGTACCTGTCGCTGGAGGAGATGGGCCGCCTGCCGCATCAGTACGCGTTCCTGGTGCAGGAGATGGCGGACGCGGCGCGGCGGCTCGGCCACAACACGACGATCCCCCTCACCGAGCTCGCGGGGCGCGGGGGTTCGATCACGTTCAACGACGGACCGGGCAGCGCCCTGATCGCCCGGGTGAGCGCCGAGGTGACGATCCCGGCGGACGAGTGGAAGCTGTCGTGGGCGGACGGCCGGACGGTCGTGCTCATCGACACGCCGGGCACCCGGAAGGGCAGCGTCCTGGAGGACGTGGTCATCGCGGAGATGGAGAGCCGCGCCCACATCGCGCTGCTCACCATGGCGTGCGGCGGCGGCGCCACCCTGGTCACACCCCGTGTGGCGCCCGACCCGCACTGCGTGTTCGTGACCACCCGGCTGGACGCGGTGGACAACCCGCACGACCCCAACTCCCTCCACACACTGGAGACGGCGGTCGCCGCCATCATGCGCGAACTGCGCGACGGCGGACGGCCGGGACGGGACGTACGGGTCGCGGCGACCAGCGGGCCCTGGGCCGCCGCCGACCCCGACGCCTGGCGTGCCTTCGACCCCAACAACGAGGGCATCTGGAAGACCGCGCAGGTGTCGAAGGAGCAGTGGGGCGGCGCCGCGTGGGATCCGTCCGGCGCGACCAACGGCGAGCTGCGCCGGGCTGTCGACGGCGCGCTGGCGGACGGCGGGGTCACCCATCTGCGGGGCCAGGTCGAGGCGTTGGCGAGCAAGGACACCGCGCACATCGACGCCCAGGAGTTCGACCACCTCGTACAGCAGGGTCTGGAGCTGTTCGTCGAGGCCGGGACGAGCCTGCCTTCCCTGGCCGACGCGTCCAAACAGCGGGAACAGGCGGCACGCGGCGACGCCCGTCCGCTGGCCGAACTGCGCCGCATCGCCCGGGAGCAGGCGGACATCGCGGTGTACTCCGCGGACGAGTGGTCGGAGGTCCGGCTGACGCTGACCCGGGGCGACGGCCCGAGCCCCTCCGACGTCGTCGAGCCTCTGAACCGCCTGGACGTCGCGGGCCTGACCGCCGACGCCCTCGCCGCGGCCCGGGTGGAGCTGGCCACGTTCCTGCGGGGCTGGTGGAAGTCGCACACGGACCGGCCCTTCGACCCCGCGCTGTTCACGGACGCCATGGAGTCCGGGCAGGCCACGGAGGACGCCGGGACACAGCTCGACACCATGGCCAAGCGGCTGCTGCACCAGCTGGCGGGGCGGCCACGGACCGGCGCGGCGGCACAGCGGCCCGCCAAGAGCACGTCGCTGCACTTCCGTCAGGTCGCCCGCGTACGCGAGGACCTCGCCCGGCTCCTGGAGCGCCGGCTCATCGACATGTTCGAGCCCGAGGTGGTGCGCACCCAGCGGGCCCTCAGCGATCTGCTGCACAAGCAGCGACTGGCCCTCGCGGGCAACCACGGTCCGATCGCCGTACTCAACGTGATCGGGGCGGAGTTGCAGCAGCTGTCGACGGCGAGGACCGGCGGTGCGGAGTGAGCCGCCGCTGGAGCTCTACGGCCGGGCGGGCGCCACTGCGGGGCTGGTGCTGCGCCGGGGCACGGTCCCGGGGCGCATAGAGCGGGTCGACGTCCTCGACGGCTCGGCGGTGGTGAGTACGACGACACTCACGCCGCCCGTCGACGGCGCGTCGCAGGACGCGGTGCTGGACCTCACCCCGTGGCGGCGCACCCCGGCCCACCCGCTCGTGGTCGTCCTCTTCCGCCGCCACCAGCCGGCCTCGCGCCGTCCCGCGCCCCTCGCGCGCAGCAGCTTCCGGCTCCACCCAGGAAAGATCGGAGTTCCTCCCATGTCCCAGGCCACGCCCGACGGTGCCACCGCGCCGGTGGAGGGCCCCGACCTCATCAGCGCCTCCTTCGACTTCGGTACCAGCCGGGCGGTGTGCGGCGTGTTCGACCGCCGCCGGGTCAGCGACGACGACGCGGCCCTGCCGTCGGTCGGCACGGAGCGGGCGAGGCGGCTGCTGCCACCGCAGTTGATCCCCGTCGGGGACAGCTCGGACCCCGCTCAGGAGATCGAGGACCGTACGATCGGCGTGCCGCTCGTCCGGGCCGCCGCGTGGCGGGAGGTCTTCGGCTGCGCACCGCTCGATGTGCACCACCTCAGTCACACCCGGCCGCGCAGCAGCGACCTGGTGGTGAGCGGCGGCACCGTGGACTTCGCCTCGGACGCCACCGGTGAGCGGATCCGCGGCGTCAAGCGCGCTCTCGCCGACCTCGACATGGAGGTGGCGGGGACCGGGCTGCGGGGCCGCGACCTGTTCCGTCAGGTGTACGCGCGGTTCGCCCAGCTGGTGGCGTCGGAGCTCGAACTGCCGCACGCCATCAACACGTTGAGCGTCACCTTCCCGGCCAAGCTTCCCCCGGACAAGCGCGACGACCTCCTCGCGGAGCTGCGCCCGCTCGCGGGCAAGGTCGAAATGAACATCGACGAGGCGGTCGCCGCGGCCGGGTTCTCGATGATGAAGCGCTTCGGCATGGATCCCCTGCTCGGCGTCGAGGCGTTCACCCTTCAGGCCCGCTGTCCCGAGGGCGGCCGGGCCTGGGAGGACCCCGACGGCAGCTGGGGGGAGGCACACGCCTGGCACGAGAACCTCCTCGTCGTCGACCTCGGGGGCGGCACCACGGACGTCGCCCTGGTGAAGGTGGCCGTGGTGGACGCGACCCCTGCGGGTGCCGGTAGGAGTCCGGGTCGCTTCTACCAGCTGCAGCCCCAGGTACTGGCCTCGGGCGGCCGGCTGAACCTCGGCGGGGACCAGATCACCGCGGAGGTCTTCAAGCTGCTGCGCGAGAAGTTGGAGATCCGGCCGGGGGACACGCGCTTCAAGGGCGTGGAGAAGTCCACCGCGCGCCGTCAGCTGTTCAACGCCCTCTGGGAGGCGGCGGAGCAGGTCAAGACGCTCGGTCTCGCCTCGGCCGCGCCCGCCGCCGTACGGGTCGTCGTCACCGACCCGGGTTCCGCACCGGGCGACTCCCGTGCCGTACCCCTCGTCTGGCCCGCGCCCGACGGCGGGACGACGGCCGCGAAGCCGACAGCGACGGAGGTCACGGTCACCGCCGGGGAACTCGCCGAACGGGTGCGGGGACCGATCGCGCAGATCGCCTGGCTGGCCGGCGGCATCGCGCGCGGGGGCCTGGACACCCTGGGCAACGGCAGCCTGGAGGCGGTGGACCGGGTGCTCCTGTCGGGCGGCTCGATGCAGGCCGCGACGCTCCGCCGGGGCATCGAGGACGCCCTGCGCCAGCGGTTCAAGGACGACGGGATCGCCGCCACCTTCGAGGTGGAGTTCGATCCGGAGTTCACGAAGACGGGCACGGCTCTCGGAGCGGTCTACCTCGACGCCGTCGCCGACCTCAGCCCCAGCCCCGACGACCCGAACATCATCTCCGAACTCCAGCGCGGCACCTCGTTCCTGGACGTGGACGCCAGTCGCCTCCATGTGAACCTGGCGGCGGACTTCCACCTGCGCGAGAGCACCAGCGGGCTCGGCGACGTGCCCGTCTTCCGGCGCGGTCAGCGTCTGGTGCTCGAACCGGGCGGCCGGGCCTACGCCACCAGCCCCGACACGTACCTCGTGCGCGCGACGCTCGACATCCACCGCTTCGACGTCTCCAAGGGCGACCTGGGCGACTCGAAGACGGGATGGGCCAGCAGCTCCATGCTGCAGGACGAGGCCGACGAGCTGGGCGCGTCGGGTGTGACGGTCCGTTTCGAGATCGACCAGGACGAGCGGATCACCCTGCTGCTGTGCCAGAGCGAGCCGAGCCTGCTTCTGGAGGGCCAGGGCGTCGACACCGGTCACGTCCCCGAGGGGCTGGTCGTCCCACCGGTCGAGGAGGGCGGGCTCCCCACCGTCCGCTACGCCCTGTACGACAACGTGTACCAGGTCGGCGTCGGGGTGCAGAGGGACCGCGAGCCACTGGTCCACGCGGGAACGCCCATCCCGCCGGGCGGGCTGCTCCGGGTGTTCGGCGCGCGTCGCACCACCCTCTACTGGAAGCCGGACGGGCCGGCGCCCGAGGGGCCGCACCGGGAGTTCGGCACGATCACGGACGTGCCCCGCGGACACATCTACCTGTCCCTGGACACGGCGGGACGGCTGCGGTTCCACACGGAGCGGCCCGCGTGGCGTACGGTCGCCCGGCCCCTCGACCTGCTCACCGCGGAACCCGGCCACGTGTACCAGGAGGTCATGCAGTCGGGCGTGGCCTACGACGAGAGCAAGGACCCCTTCAGTGGCACTCTCTGAGACCGGCCTGGCGCGGTCCTTGCGGGAGGACCTCGCGACGGTGCTGGGCACCCCGGTCGAACCGGCGGACCTCGTACCCCGGCCGGACGGCGCGGCGGCGCCCCTGCTCGGTCTCCTCGCGGTCGCCGCGCCGGCCGTCCGCCAGATCGCGTGCCGGCTCCTGACGGAGTGGGTGCGCGCGGGGACGGCGGAGCACGGGGACGCCCCGCGGCTGTGGGCGCCGCTGGCCCTGGAGGTTCCGGCGCTGCGGGCGGGCGGCGAGCCGCTGCTGCCGGGGCTGACGCTCGAAGCGCTGCCCCGCGGGCTGCCCCCGCGGCAGGCGCTGGAGCAGTTGCTGCCGACCGCGGCCGCGCTCGCCGGTGCCATGCGGCGGGTGGTGCTGGTCGACCGCGCGCAGGCCGCGTCCATGCCCGGCTGGACGGCCCGGCTGCGACTGCTGGCCGAGTACGAGACGCTCGGCCCGGCCGAGAAGGCGACCGCCGACCCCGGCGCCTGGGCCGTGGCGGCACACCAGCTGACCGCGTCGGTGTTCGTCCCCGAGGCGGCGGAGGGCAGCGTCTGGTCCCTGCTCGTCGCGGCCGCCCAGGAACAGGCCCTGGCGGCGCTCGGCGAACTGGGCGAGGCGGAGGAGGGCGAGGGCGAGCTGGACCGGCGCGGCTCGGCCGACTTCACCGCGCTGGTCGACATGGAACGCAGCGCCACCCTGGACGACCACGTGTCCCGCTCCGGGAACGTACTGCAGGTCGTGCGGCTGCCCCGCAGGCGCGGCGACCGGCTGGACAAGGCCGTGGTCCTCCTCGCTCCCCGGGGCGGCGCATGAGCGTGCTGCCCCTGTACGTGCTGGCCGACCGGTCCGGTTCGATGGCGGAGACAGCCGGTCGGGGCACGGCGATCGACGTGGTGAACACGGTGCTGCGCGACCTGCTGGTACGGCTCGCCAAGGACCCCACCATCCAACGGGCCACGCGGCTTTCGGTGATCTCCTTCGCGGACGACGCCCGGGTCGAACTGCCGCTGACCCGGCTGTCGTCCACGACGTCGGTGCCGGAGCTGGACGCCTCCGGGCCCACCTCGTTCGCCACGGTCTTCGAGACCACGGCCGAGGCCGTCGTCCGGGACCTGGCGGCGCTCGGACCGTCGCGTCCCCCGCTGGTCTTCATGCTCACCGACGGCCGCCCGACCGCCCACCGCGACCGGACGCGGGGCTGGAGCGCGGAGCACGGTGCACTGCTGGCGAGCGCGGGCGAGGGGCGCCGGGTGCTGCTGGTCCCGTACGGCTACGGACGGGTGGACGAGGGGGCGCTGGCGGCGATCGCCTCCGACCCGAGCGCCGCCTATCTGGCAGGGCGTAGCGATTCGCCGGCCCAGGCGATCGAACGGTTCGCGGAGCTGGTGTTCGGCTCGGTGGCACGGAGCGTGGCGATGGATTCCGAGCAGGTGGTGCCGCCAGCGGGCACGGTCCGCCCTTATGACGAGGACTACTGATGCCGGACCTGCCGACCGTGGACGCGATGGACCAGCCCTGGTACGAGCCGCCGCTGTTCACCGGGGACGCCGAGGCCGCGTTGCCGCTGCTCGCCTACGACGGCGGGCAGACGGGATCGGTGACGGTACGGGCGGGCTGGTCGGCGGCCGAGACGTGCCGGCCCCGGGACAACTGCAACGACGCCTACGCGCTGTGGTCGGACGCGCCGACGGGTGTCTGCTTCCTGGCCGTCGCGGACGGTGTCGGGCGCTCCGACGACGCGGGGCGGGCGGCGCGCGCGGCGGCCCGCGTCGCCGTGTCGGCGTTCCGGGCGCGCTGGCTGCACGACCCGGTGCAGTCCGGCGAGGAGCTGGACAAGACCGTCGCCTGGGTGTTCCGCGACGTGGAGTCCACGCTTGCCGACCTGTCGAAACGGCGGGCCGGCGGCGAGTCGTACGCGCCGGACTTCCGTTCGACGCTGGTGGTGGCGGCGCTGCGCACGGACGTGCCGCCCGGCGGCGGTGTGCCGGTCGTGGTGGCCAGGGTCGGCGACTCCACCGCGTGGCGGGTGAGCGCCGACATGCTGGAGCCGGTGTTCGGCGGCACGTCCGACGAGTTGGGCCTCACGGCCGCTCTCCCCGGCAATCTCACCGCGTTGGAAGGAGTCCGGCTGCGGATCACGGACGGCGAGGTACTGGCGCTGACGACGGACGGACTGGCACGCGACGGGAGGGACGAGCCGGTGCGGGCCTTCCTGGGGCGGCTGTGGGCCGCCCCGCCGACGCCTCTGGAGTTCCTCGGTTCCCTGGCGGTACGCCGCAACGACCGTGACGACGACCGGGCCGCGGCGGTGGTGTGGTTCGGCCACTACGAGACGGCCGACCGCTCCGGGCCCCGGCCGGGGTGAGTCCTGTTGGACGCTGTTCCCTGGTGGTGGCTGGTGGGCGCGGTCGCCGCCGCCCAGGTGCTCGCCGAGGTCCCCCGGCGGTGGCTCGCCCGGCTCGCGGCCGGTGCTCGCCGGGACTCCTCCGTGCTGGTGGAGCTGCGCGTCCGGCTGCGCGCCGCCGAGGACGCGGAGCGGCGTGGGCGCCTGGCGGCGGGGGCCGCTGGGCTGTGCCGCGGGCGGCGCCGGGCGCGGTGGCGGCTGGCCGCGGGGTATCCGGTGCTCGCCCTGCTGTGGGGCGGCGCCCAGGCGGCCTGCTGGCACTGGCAGGTGAACGCGGACTGGGGCGGGGGTACGGAAGGCGGGGGCACGGGATCGGACGACCGGGTGGCCGTCGTCGCGGCGGTGGCGGGCGGCGTCCTGCTGGTCCTGCTGTGGGCGGTGCTCCGGTTCGCGCGTGAGCCGGCCGCCCTCGACCGGGCGGTCGCCCACCTCGTGTACCTGTCCGTGGGCACGGTGCTGGTGGCCGCGGTGATGCGGGCCGACGGGCCGGCCGGAACCACGGCCTGTGTTCTGGTCGTCGCCTTCTCCCCCGCGGTACGACGGGTCGTGGCCACCGCTGCGCGACGCGCCCCACGACGGCCGCTCCAGGCCGAGGCCCGCACCGTCGTGGACGAGATCGACCCACCCGCACCGCCGAAGGCCACACCACCCGCACCGCGGCGCAATGGCCGAGAGGGCAACGGACAAGCACCGAAAGGGAGGCCGGCACCCGTGCCCCGCAGCCACCCGCTGATCGATCTCCTCCCGCAGACCGACCTGGTGATCGACCCACCGCGCCCCGGCCC
>NZ_VJZC01000301.1 GCF_009377185.1 Streptomyces spongiae | reverse complement strand
CCGTACGACTCCCCGTACGGTCGTGAGCCCCCGCCCACCGCGGGCGCCCCGTTCGGCGCCGGCCCCTACGGAACCGACCCGCTCGCCGGCATGCCCCCGCTCGCCGACAGCGGCAAGCGCGTGGTCGCCCGCGTCATCGACATGGTGATCGTGCTGGCCGTGGTGCTGCTGCTGAGCTGGGCGTTCGGGCTCATCCGGTTCACCGCGGGCGCGGACGACGCCGCGTACGGCGACTCCCTGGGCACCAGTGCCATCGCCGTCGTCCTCTTCATGGCGTACGACACCTATTTCACGACCAGGAACGGCCAGACCCCCGGCAAGCAGCTGATGAAGCTGCGCACGGCGAACCTGGACGACGGCTCCACGCCCACCTGGCAGACCTCGCTGCTGCGCGCGGCCGTCCTGTGGATCCCGTTCGCGTTCTGCTGCGCCTGCGTGTGGACCGCCATCCTGGGCGTCTTGATCCTCTTCGACAAGCCCTACAAGCAGGGACTCCACGACAAGGCGGCCAAGACGGTGGTGGTCAGCACCGGTTGACCGCCGGGTGGGGGCGCGAACGGCAGTGGTCCGCGCCGATGTCGGGAGGGTGAGGTCGTCAACGAGCGGCGGGTCCGTGACTCACGGGCCCGCCGGTTCGCGTACCGGCTCGGAACCGGCGGAGACGGGAACGGGCATCGGGGCCGGCTCGCGCGGGGCCGGAACACGCTGCTCCGCGGCGGACACCACCGGAACCCGGTGCTCGCCCGCGGGCGCCGTGGTGGCGGCCGGTGTCTTCTGCGGCACCGGTGTCTTCTGCGGCACCGGCACGGTCATCGCGACGAGCAGCCCGAGCGCGAGTGCCGAGACGGCGATCACCGCGATCGCCAGGGCCGAACTCGCCTGGGACAGCAGCAGCATGGCGAGGGTGGACAAGATCACGGTGCAGGAGCCGTAAGCGAGCTGTGCGGTCGTCGGACGAGGCATGTCAATCGTGTCCTCGGGTGGGGTCTCCCCGGGCCTCTCACGCTGGGGAGTCTGCGGATACGAATCAAAGGTGGAGCAACGGTGTCGGCTTGGCATTCCGCCGATTCCGGGCGTTCCACCAATCGACCCTATTCGCCAGGGTGCCCGAGTGGAACGACGGGTAAGCGTGAGCTAATCCACGGTGCCGGTGCACGGGGGGCGCACGGAGTCATGGAGTCCGCCAAGTGGACACTGCCACGCGCCGGTTCAGGAGGCACATGACGTTCGGACAGGGGGCGCATGACGTCCGGATAGCGGACGTCGGCTCCCTATAGTGCAGTTGACCTGTGCAAGTCAAGATCTGTCTTTTATTCCGAAACTCCGATCGAATGACGTCACTTGACTACACGCGTATACCGCGCGCGGACCCTCCAGGACCAAAGGACCGCACTCCGCGCGAAACGGGCGCGGGGGAGGACCTCAAGTGACCAGTAGAACCTGGACGTTCAGAGCGGCGGCCGTCGGAGTCGCGTTCGCCGCGACGGCCGCGACCATCTCGACCTTCGCGGTGGCGCAGGCCGACGACGGCGCGTCCGGCGCGGCGGCGGTGGACCGCAAGGACCCGGCCGCGCGCACCGACGTCGACCACGACCTCGACGGCCCGCTGAGCAAGACCATGGAGGCCCAGCGAGAAGAAGCCCTGAACCAGGTCATATCCGGCGACGCCACGGTCAAGAAGCGTGACGGCTCGCAGGTCGTGCAGCTGAAGAGCAAGAAGGGCAAGAGCAAGTACGTCGAGCTCGGCCGCGAGAAGACCGACAAGATCTTCACGATCCTTGTCGAGTTCGGGGACCAGATAGACAGCCGCTACGGCGGCACCCCGGGTCCCCTGCACAACCAGATAGCCGAGCCGGACCGCGCCAAGGACAACAGCACGGCCTGGAAGGCGGACTACAACCAGAAGCACTTCCAGGACCTGTACTTCGGCACCGGCAAGAAGACCGAGTCGGTCAAGAAGTACTACGAGAAGCAGTCCTCGGGCCGCTACTCGGTCGAGGGCGAGGTCTCGGACTGGGTCAAGGTCCCCTACAACGAGGCCCGCTACGGCAACAACGCCTGCGGCCAGACCAACTGCAACAGCGTGTGGAACGTCGTCAGCGACGGCCTCAACGCCTGGGTCGCCCAGCAGAAGGCAGCCGGTAGGACCGACGCCGAGATCAAGGCGGACGTCGCGAAGTACGACCAGTGGGACCGCTACGACTTCGACGGCGACGGCGACTTCAACGAGCCCGACGGCTACATCGACCACTTCCAGGTCGTGCACGCCGGTGAGGACGAGTCCGCCGGCGGCGGAGCGCAGGGCGAGGACGCGATCTGGGCCCACCGCTGGTACGCGTTCGGCACGGACGCGGGTGCCACCGGCCCCGAGAACAACAAGCTCGGCGGCGCCAAGATCGGCGACACCGGCATCTGGGTCGGCGACTACACCGTCCAGCCGGAGAACGGCGGACTCGGCGTCTACGCCCACGAGTACGGCCACGACCTCGGTCTGCCGGACCACTACGACACCAACGGCGGCGAGAACTCGACCGGCTTCTGGACGCTGATGTCGTCCGGTTCCTGGCTCGGCACCGGCAAGAACGAGATCGGCGACCTGCCGGGCGACATGAACGCCTGGGACAAGCTGCAGCTCGGCTGGCTCAACTACGACACGGCCAAGGCCGGCAAGCAGTCCACGCACAAGCTGGGCGTCGCCGAGTACAACACCTGGGACAAGCAGGCCCTCGTGGTCGAGCTGCCCAAGAAGAAGGTCACCACCGAGATCGTGGCACCCTCCCAGGGCGCGACCCAGTGGTGGAGCGGCAGCGGCGACAACCTCTCCCAGACGCTGACCCGTTCCGTGGACCTCACGGGCAAGTCCGCCGCCTCCCTGACGCTCGACGGCTGGTGGGACATCGAGGCCGGCTACGACTACCTCTACACCGAGGTGTCGACCGACGGCGGCGCCAACTGGACGGCCATCGACGGTACGGCGGACGGCGCGGCCATCAGCCGTGACGGCAGCGACAAGCCGGCGCTGGACGGCACGTCGGGCGCGTACAAGAAGCTCGTCTACCCGCTCGACGCCTACGCGGGCAAGAAGATCGACGTGCGCTTCCGCTACGCCACCGACGGCGGCGTGGCCCAGAAGGGCTTCGCGGCCGACCAGATCAGCGTGACCGCCGACGGCTCGGCCCTCTTCACGGACAACGCGGAGAGCGCGGACGCGGCCTGGACCGTCAAGGGCTTCTCCCGCATCGGGGCGTCCATCACGGACGACTACGCGCAGTACTACCTCGCCGAGAACCGCCAGTACGTGTCGTACGACAAGACGTTGAAGGTCGGCCCGTACAACTTCGGCTTCTCGACGACGCGTCCGGACTGGGTGGAGCACTACCCGTACCAGAACGGTCTGTTGATCTGGAAGTGGGACACCTCGCAGGCGGACAACAACACCAGCGTGCACCCGGGTGTCGGCCTGGTCCTGCCGATCGACTCCCACCCGCAGCCGCTGAAGTGGTCCGACGGCACGCTGATGCGCAACCGCATCCAGGCGTACGACTCGCCGTTCAGCCTGTACCGCACGGACGGCATCACGCTGCACAAGGCGGACGTCGCGACGAAGATCGTCTCGAAGAAGGGCGTGTCGACGTTCGACGACCACGCCAACACGTACTACGACGAGACGAACCCGGCCGCCGGTGTGAAGGTCACTGACACCAACACCAAGATCAAGATCGTCAAGGAGGCCAAGGACGGCTCGACGATCTCGCTCCAGGTGGGCCCCGCGGTGAAGTAAACCGCATCTTTGCAGGTCAGATACGTATCGGCCGTGACCCCTTGGCGGGTCGCGGCCGATCGTGTTTAGGTGCGTGCTGTGGTTTCCTTATTGACACTGACGCGCACGGGGGTCTGATTCCATGGCCGCAGGAGGCTTCTGCAAGCTACCGAACGGCACGGTGGTGGTGGCACTGAACCTGCCCACTCCCACGTCTCCGGGGGCCGACCGGGACGTCCCCTCGGTCCGCATCCTGGTCCACGCGGTGAACCGCGCCCGGGCCCTCACCCGCCTCCGGAACCTCGGCATGCGAGCGGTGTACCTCCGGGGGAACGCGGCGCCTCCGACGCCGGACGAGGTCACGGCGGTGCTGCACCATCCGGACGGGCTCATATGGCGCACGACTCCGGACGTCGACGGGGTGGCTCCGCCGGAGCTGTGGAGGCCGATCAGGTCGTTGCTGCGACGGCCGGCGGCGCGGATGTAGGGGTACCGCGGGTTGTCGGGCGGCTGCGGGTTCGTTGTGGCTGGTCGCGCAGTTCCCCGCGCCCCTTACGGGGCGCGAGCCCGCACAATCCAGCCCCTCCGGCGTTTGAGGAGCGGGGTCCGGGGCGGAGCCCCAGGGATGGGACGGGTAGGGGCGGCGGGGGCGAGAAAACCCCCGGCCGGTCACACCACCGGCTTACCCGACAGCTCCACCCCCGCCTCACGCATCTCGTCCAGGGCACGCTCCGTCGTCTCCTCGGAAACCCCCGCCGTGAGATCCAGCAGCACCTGCGTACGGAACCCCTCCCGCGCCGCATCCAGCGCGGTGGCCCGCACACAGTGATCCGTGGCGATCCCCACCACATCCACCTCATCGATCCCACGGGCACGCAGCCACTCCGCAAGAGCGACCCCGTTCTCGTCGGCGCCCTCGAACCCGCTGTACGCGGCGGAGTACGCACCCTTGTCGAACACCGCGTCGATCGCGCCGGAGGCGACCGCCGGCGCGAAGTTCGGGTGGAAGCCCACGCCCTCCGTACCCGCCACGCAGTGGGCCGGCCAGGAGTGGACGAAGTCGGGGTTGTCGGCGAAATGGCCGCCGGGAGCGATGTGGTGGTCGCGGGTCGCCACGACATGGCGGTAACCGGCGGGGGCCTGCCCGATCAGCTCCGTGATCGCGGCGGCGACATCGGCACCCCCGGAGACCGCGAGGCTGCCCCCCTCGCAGAAGTCGTTCTGCACGTCTACGACGATCAAGGCGCGGCGCATGGTCGGTGTCCTTCGACTATGTGGATGTGGGGCGCGGGCCCGGCCTGCGAGTCGTGGAGCACGCGTCTTGGACCGCGCGTCACGAATCGCGATGAACTACCGAGCCTAGAGACTTCGGGTACGGGGCGGGAGGGGGCACGACACGGCGGATCCGTGCGCGGGGCGCGCTGCCGTTGCATGCCCGCGCGGCTCGCGTTCATGCACGGTCGCACAAGGGCGCGCGAGGCCGTGGCCGATACACGCCCCCGCCGCCGGGAGGCGTCACACGTATTCCGTCGGGATGACCGCCTCCCCCCGCGAGAGCTGTGTCGCCGAGATCGGCAGCTTCGCACGGGCCGCCGCGTGCCGGTCCCGTACGGCGTCCAACGGCTCACGGCCGACGACCTGGCCGCCCTTGACCAGCTCCACCAGCAGGAGCCGGTCCACCAGCTCGTCCGGGACGGTTCCGGTGCCGATCACCTCGGCCTCCGCCACCCCGTACTCGTCCTGTCGCCGCGCCGCCCACTTCCGGCCGCCGATGGACGTCTTGCCACCGGTCGACCTCTTCGCCACGGGGACGAGCGGAGCCCCCGGGTCCGCGGACTTGGCGCGGGCGACGAGCTTGTAGACCATCGAGCACGTCGGATGGCCGGAACCCGTCACCAGCTGGGTGCCCACGCCGTACGCGTCCACGGGCGCCGCCGCCAGCGAGGCGATCGCGTACTCGTCGAGGTCCGAGGTCACGACGATCTTCGTCCCGGTCGCCCCCAGCTCGTCCAACTGCTGCCGCACCCGGTGCGCGACCAGGAGCAGGTCACCGGAGTCGATACGGACGGCCCCGAGCTCGGGCCCGGCGACCTCCACCGCCGTACGGACCGCCTCGGCGACGTCGTACGTGTCCACGAGCAGCGTGGTGTTCCGTCCGAGCGAGGCGACCTGTGCCTGGAAGGCGTCCCGCTCGCGGTCGTGCAGCAGGGTGAAGGCGTGGGCCGAGGTGCCGACGGTCGGGATGTTGTAGCGGAAGCCCGCCGCCAGGTCGGAGGTGGAGGCGAAACCGCCCACGTACGCCGCCCGGGACGCGGCCACCGCCGCCAGCTCGTGCGTGCGCCGGGCGCCCATCTCGATCAGCGGCCGGTCCCCGGCGGCCGACGACATCCGGGACGCGGCGGCCGCGATCGCCGAGTCGTGGTTGAGGATGGAGAGGATCACGGTCTCCAGCAGCACGCACTCCGCGAAGGAGCCCTCCACCCGGAGGATCGGTGAGCCCGGGAAGTACATCTCGCCCTCCGGATAGCCCCAGATGTCGCCGCCGAAGCGGTACGAGGCCAGCCATTCGAGCGTCGGCTCGTCCACGATCCCGCGTTCCCGCAGGAAGCGGAGTACGTCCGCGTCAAAACGGAAGTTCTCCACCGCGTCCAGTACACGCCCCGTGCCTCCCACGACGCCGTACCTTCGCCCCCCGGGCAGCCGCCGGGTGAAGACCTCGAACACCGAGCGCCGGCCGGCGGTGCCTGCCGCGAGCGCGGCTTCCAGCATCGTCAGCTCGTACTGGTCCGTGAAGAGGGCCGTCGAGGGCACGTCCACCGGAAGCCCCAGATCCGCTACACCCACCAGAGTTCTCCTCGCCTGCGTCGACGGGGATGATGGCCCCCCGTCCGAATTCCTCGGGGGATGACCCCCGTCCCTGTCGGAGGGCGGCCCGTCGCACGGCGGCGATCGGACGCGGTACCCCCCGGTCAACGATCAATACGGCTCCGAAGCCGATCGTACTCGGAAATCGTCAGATTGACGATTTCCGGGGTCCGTTTGTGCGGGTACCCCCCTGTGGTGGCAGCATGGGCCGTGTGACGGCTCCCGCACCCCTAGAGATCGAAAAGACCGAGTCGGCGGAGGAGGTCTTCGCCGTACCCGAGCCCGACGTCCCCTGGGTGACGATCGTCCACAACGACCCGGTCAACCTCATGAGCTATGTGACGTATGTCTTCCAGACGTACTTCGGCTACCCCAAGGACAAGGCCACCAAGCTCATGCTGGACGTGCACCACAAGGGCCGTGCGGTGGTCTCCAGCGGGTCGCGCGAGGAGATGGAACGCGACGTACAGGCCATGCACGGATACGGTCTGTGGGCCACTCTCCAGCAGGACCGCAAGTAGCAGCACAGCCCGAAGCGGCGCCCCCGTGCGCTGCCACCGGGGGACACGACCAGCACACCTCCAGCCGGCCGGAAGCAGCGAAACCACTCCATGCCAGGACACTTCGAACCGACCTCCGGCGGCGGCGCGGCCGTCGCGCTCGACGAGGTCGAGATCTCCATCATCCGCTCGCTGGCCGTGCAGCTCCTGGAGCTGATCGGCCCCGGCCCCGCCGAGGACGCCCCCGACGACCCGCTCGCGGAGCTGTTCACCGACGGGCCGAGCGAGCCGCCCAAGGACCCCGTGCTCCAGCGCCTCTTCCCCGACGCCTACGGCGGACCCGGCGGCGAGGCGGCCTCGCCCGAGGAGGCCGAGGAGCAGCGTCAGTACTCGTCGGAGTTCCGCCGCTTCACCGAGAACGACCTGCGCGCCGGCAAGCGCGACAACGCCCTCACGGTGATCCGCTCCCTGGACCGGCTGACCACCGCGGGCGACGGTGGCGCCGTACTGGAGCTCACGCCCGAGGACTCCCGGCAGTGGCTCAGCTGCCTCAACGACCTGCGCCTGGCGATCGGCTCCCGGCTCGACGTCACCGACGAGGAGGACACCGACATCCTCTACGGGCTGCCGGACGAGGATCCGCGCAAGCCGATGGTGATGGCGTACCTCTGGCTGGGCGGCCTCCAGGAGACCCTCGTCCAGACGCTGATGTCGTAGTCCCGCACCCTCCGTGAGGGGTCCGGCGGTGTCGCGCTGCCCGGCACCTCCCCGACGCCGGTCAACCTCTCGACACCGGCCCACCCTCCCGATACCGGTCATGATTCGTTCTCTTTGTGTTGGTTCTGTGTTCGCTCAGAGGACGCTCAAATCCGGATAACGATCACGTCACCGTTGTGGCCGGGTATGGCGTTTCGCATGCCCTTTGCCCTCCTCTTCCTGTGTGGTGCGCCACAGCGCGGCCAAGTGATCAGTGTTGCGGCCGTGATAAATCTTCACGACCGCCCGCCGGGACGCCATCCATGCCCCGGCGGGTGCGCCACCAGCCGGCGGACCGCCGGCCAGGCACGGGCGGGCCGTGAGCCCGCCCAGCTCCATCACATCCGGGGGGATCGGAACCCGATCCGCGGCCGACGAAGGCCCGGGTCGGCGTGGAGAAAGGCGCACCACACATGACCTCAGCGCAGGTCGACAGCAAGTACGACGAGCACGACCGCAATGGAGTCGTGGGCGGCGACGCCCCCGAAGAGGGGTACGAGCGCGGGCTCGGCAGCCGCCAGGTCCAGATGATCGCGATCGGCGGCGCCATCGGCGTCGGCCTCTTCCTGAACGCCGGGGCGAACATCGCCAAGGCGGGACCGAGCCTCATCCTGATGTACGCCATCGCCGGCGTGATCATCTTCTTCATCATGCGGGCGCTCGGCGAACTGCTCCTCTACCGCCCGGTCTCGGGCTCCTTCGCGGAGTACTCCCGGGAGTTCCTCGGCCCGTTCTTCGGCTACTTCACCGCCTGGACGTACTGGCTGATGTGGGTCGTCACCGGCATGGCGGAACTGACCGCCGCCGCGATCTACATCCACTACTGGTTCGAGTCGATCCCGCAGTGGGTGTCGGCCCTGGTCTTCCTGGTCGTCCTGTTCGTGGCCAACCTGATCTCGGTGAAGCTGTTCGGCGAGATCGAGTTCTGGGCCTCGATGATCAAGGTCACCGCCCTCATCGGCATGATCGTGGTCGGTCTGGGCGTCCTGACCTTCGGCTTCAGCGCGGCCGGCGACACCGCCTCCGTCACCAACCTGTGGGCCTTCGACGGCTTCTTCCCCAAGGGCATCGGCTCGTCCCTGATGACCCTCCAGGGCGTCATGTTCGCCTACCTCGCCGTCGAGCTCGTCGGCGTCACGGCCGGCGAGTCCGAGAACCCGGAGAAGACCCTCCCCAAGGCGATCAACACCCTGCCCTGGCGCATCGCCCTCTTCTACGTCGGCGCCCTCACCGTCATCCTCTGCGTGGTCAAGTGGACCGAGTTCGCGGAGGGCGTGAGCCCCTTCGTGAAGGCGTTCGCGATGATCGGCATCCCGGCCGGCGCCGGCATCGTCAACTTCGTCGTCCTCACCGCTGCCCTCTCCTCCTGCAACTCGGGCATGTACTCCACCGGCCGCATGCTGCGCAATCTCGGCGCCAACGGCGAGGCCCCGCGGGCCTTCACCAAGCTGTCGGCCACCAAGACCCCGGCCCTCGGCATCACGATCTCCGTCGCCTTCATGGGCATCGGGGTCGTCCTGAACTACGTCGTGCCCGAGAAGGCCTTCGCCTACGTCACCTCGGTGGCCACCGCGGCCGGCATCTGGACCTGGCTGATGATCCTGATCAGCCACGTCCTGTACCGCCGCGCGGTCGAGGCGGGCCGCCTGCCCGCCTCCTCCTTCCCGGCCCCGGGCGGCGCGGTGGGCAGCTGGATCGCCATCGCCTTCCTTCTCTTCGTCACCGGCCTCATCGCGTACGACGCCGACTCCCGCGTCTGCCTCTACGTGATGGCGGGCTGGTCGGCCGCGCTGGCCGCCGGCTGGTTCGTGCTCAAGGCGCGGAACCCGGAGGTCACGTCCCGCCGCGGGCCGGAGTTCGAGAAGGTCGGCTGATCCGGCGGACACGCGGCTGACCCGGCGGACGCACGGCTGATCCGGCGGACACGCGGCTGACCAGGGCCGCTCTGCCCGCGCCGCCCAGCATGTGGGCAGCCTCGTACCACCCCTCGGTACGGGGCTGCCCTTCTGCTTATCCTGACCGACATGCTGACCATCACCCAGGCCCTCGTCGACCAGATCGTCGCGCACGCACGCAAGGACCACCCCGACGAGGCGTGCGGCGTCGTCGCGGGTCCCGCGGGCTCGGACCGCCCCGAGCGCTTCGTCCCCATGCTCAACGCGGCCATGTCGCCCACGTTCTACGAGTTCGACTCGGGCGACCTGCTCAAGCTCTACCGCGAGATGGACGACCGCGACGAGGAGCCGGTCGTCATCTACCACTCCCACACGGCGACCGAGGCCTACCCGTCCCGCACGGACATCAGTTACGCGAACGAGCCGGGCGCCCACTACGTCCTTGTCTCGACCGCGGACACGGAGGGGCTCGGCGACTTCCAGTTCCGCTCGTACCGGATAGTGGAGGGCGAGGTCACGGAGGAGGAAGTGAAGGTAGTGGAGTCGTACTGATCTCCACTGACCGCTCCAGATCGCGCCGTTGACCACGCTGATCTCACCCACCGGTCAAAAACTGTCCGTATCGCGAGATCACACTCCGGGGCCCCGGCCGGGAATCGATACGATGAGTCCATGGTTCTCCACGACGTGAGCGAGAAGACGCCGGGCGTACTGCTCGTGGCGCGGCTGCACGTCGACCTGTGCAGGCTTGCCAGCGCCATCTGTTGACGCCGACCCCTGCCGCCGTACGGCCGTGAGCCGCGGCGTCTGACCTGCGTACGAGGCGTCTGACCCACGTACGAAACGCACATCGCGCTGCCGCGCGCCCACCGACCTGACTTCTTCCGACAGGAGCCCGCAACCATGGCCATCGAGGTCCGCATCCCCACCATCCTCCGCCAGTACACCGAGGGTCAGAAGGCGGTGGAGGGCACCGGGGACACCCTCGCCGAGCTCTTCGCCGACCTCGAGACCCGGCACACGGGCATCCACGCCCGCATCGTGGACGGCGGCGAACTGCGCCGCTTCGTCAACGTGTACCTGAACGACGAGGACGTCCGCTTCCTCGACGGCATCAACAGCAAGGTCGCCGACGGCGACAACGTGACGATCCTGCCGGCCGTGGCCGGCGGCATGTCCTGATAGGCCGCTGGTTCCCCATGCGTTACGACTCCCCGCTGGCCGCGGTGGGCAACACCCCTCTGGTGCGCCTGCCGCGGCTCTCGCCGTCCGCCGACGTCAGCATCTGGGCCAAGCTGGAGGACCGGAACCCGACCGGCTCGGTCAAGGACCGCCCGGCCCTGCACATGATCGAGCAGGCGGAGAAGGACGGCCGCCTGACCCCCGGCTGCACGATCCTGGAGCCGACCAGCGGCAACACGGGCATCTCCCTGGCCATGGCGGCGAAGCTCAAGGGCTACCGCATCGTGTGCGTGATGCCCGAGAACACCTCGCAGGAGCGCCGTGACCTGCTGGGCATGTGGGGCGCGGAGATCGTCTCGTCGCCGGCCGCGGGTGGCTCCAACACCGCGGTCCGGGTGGCGAAGGAACTGTCCACCGAGCACCCGGACTGGGTGATGCTCTACCAGTACGGCAACCCGGACAACGCGGGCGCGCACTACGCGACGACGGGTCCGGAGATCCTCGCGGACCTTCCCTCGATCACCCACTTCGTGGCGGGTCTCGGTACGACGGGCACGCTCATGGGGGTCGGCCGCTACCTGCGCGAGCACAAGCCGGACGTGAAGATCGTCGCGGCCGAGCCGCGCTATGACGACCTGGTGTACGGGCTGCGGAACCTCGACGAGGGGTTCGTTCCCGAGCTGTACGACGCGTCCGTCCTCACCACCCGCTTCTCCGTCGGCTCCGCCGACGCGGTCACCCGTACGCGTGAGCTGCTGCAACAGGAGGGCATCTTCGCCGGCGTCTCCACCGGGGCCGCCCTCCACGCCGCGATCGGTGTCGCCAACAAGGCCCTCAAGGCGGGCGAATCGGCCGACGTCGCGTTCGTCGTCGCTGACGGCGGCTGGAAGTACCTGTCGACGGGCGTCTACACGGCCGCGACGACGGAGGAAGCGATCGCGCGGGTGCAGGGGCAACTCTGGGCGTAAGGGCCACGGGCGGGGGC
>NZ_VJZC01000002.1 GCF_009377185.1 Streptomyces spongiae | reverse complement strand
AGCGGGGGGTGCGGGAGGCGGACGGCGGGGCCCTGTCCGGGTTCACCCAGCAGGTGGAGATCGCCCGGGACACCTTCGCGGGGCTGGTGCTGGTGTCCCGCTCGTTCGTGTTCACCGCCGCCGGGGCGCTGATCGGGCTGTTCTCGCTCGCGCCCCCGCTGCTGCTCGTGGTGGCTCCCCCGCTCACCGCCGGGGTGGCACTCTTCTTGGCGACCCTGCGGCCGCTGGCCCGCAGGCAGGAGCGCTTCCTCGTGGCCGATGAGGCCCTCGCCGCCCAACTGGACTCCGTGTGCCCGGGGTTGCGGGACATCACGGCGGGCGGCGCGGAGGAGCAGGTCGCCGCCGCCACAGGCGCACGCGTCGACGCCGAGTACCGCGCTGCGCGCTCGCTGGCCCGCTGGGGTGTCCTGCGGGTGGCGTCCCTCGCGATCGGCGGACAGTTCCCGATCGTGCTGCTCCTCGCCGCCGCGCCCTGGCTCCTGGAGCACGGGGTCACTCCGGGCGCCCTCGTCGGTGCCCTCGCCTACGTCACACAGTCCCTGCTGCCCGCGCTGCAGAACCTGGTGCACGGCCTGGGCGCGAGCGGTTCGCGCCTCGCGGTCGTACTGCGGCGACTGGCACCGCCCGAGGAACGGGGTGGCGCGGAGGCAACAGCGCCCGAGGAACGGGTCGGCGCGGAGACGACAGCGCCCGAGGAACGGGTCGGCCCGGAGACGACAGCACCCGAGGAGCAGGGCCGCACGGAGACGTCAACGTCCGAGCCTCCGATTGCCACCGCCGACGCCCTCACCCTCTCCTCCCTCACCTTCGCCTACGGTCCCACCAGCGCTCCCGTCATCGAGGACCTCACCCTCCGCGTCCCCCAGGGCACCCATCTCGCCGTAGTCGGCCCCAGCGGCATCGGCAAGTCCACCCTCACCGCCCTCGTCGCGGGCCTCCTGGAACCCCGGCACGGCACGGTCCACTTGTGCGGACATCCGGTACCGGGTGACACATCCCGAGCACACAGGACCCTCATTCCGCAGGAGGCGTACGTCTTCCGGGGATCCCTTGCCGAAAACCTCGGCGATCTGCGGCCGAAACCCGTGCCCGAGCGCGAACTCCGGGCGGCGGCGGGCGCCGTGGGACTCACCGAACTCATGGAACGGCTCGGCGGCCCCGGGGCCGAGGTCGACCCGGGCGCACTCTCCGCCGGGGAGCGGCAGCTCATCGCACTGACCCGCGCCCATCTGTCGGACGCGCCCGTCGTCCTGCTCGACGAGGCGACCTGCCACCTCGACCCGGAGGCGGAGGAACGCGCGGAGCGGGCCTTCGTCGAGCGCCCCGGTACCACCCTGGTCGTGGTCGCCCATCGGGTCGGCTCGGCCCGGCGGGCGGACCGGGTACTGGTCATGGACGGACAGCGCGTAGCGTACGGAGCCCATGACGACCTGCTGGAGCGCTCACCGCTCTACCGCGAACTGGTCCTCGGCGACCGGGAGTCCACCGGGCCGCCGCTACAGCCAGCCCTCGCCCAGCGAGATCCGGATGGCGTCGATCCTGTTGCGGGCGCCGGTCTTACGGGTGATGGCCGCCATGTAGTTGCGCACGGTCCCGTGGGACAGGTGCAGGCTCCCGGCGATCTCCGCGACGGAGGCACCCTCGGCGGCCAGTGACAGCACGCTCAACTCGCGTCTGGTCAGCGGCATTTGGGCCGCCTTGAGAAATCCGAAGCCCAGCGAGTCATCGACGAAACGTTTCCCCTGGGCGACCTCGCGTATCGCGGTCACCAGCCGTTCGGGCGCCCCCTCCTTGTCCACGAACCCCAGTGCCCCGGCCTCGGCCGCCCGTTTCAGCAGTCCCGGCCTGCTCGCCTGGGCCAGCACCAGGAGCCGCGGCGCGGGCCCGGTCGCGCCCCCCGCGGACAGTTCGGCGACGGGTGGGATGCCGTAGGCGTCGGCACAGTCCAGGTCGGCCGCGCAGACGTCGGGCCGGACGGACCTCACTCGCTTGGGCGCGCCGCGCCAGGAGCAGTCGTACACCGATAACTCCGGTTCCCCGCGGAGCCACTCCGCAAGGACCGACCGCACCAGACACGCGTCGTGAACGAGAAGTACCCGGATCACGTTCGCCCCTCCCACTTCCCGTTTGCCGGTTTCTCCGTCTTCGCGCGTGCCCCATTGTTGGCGGCCGCCACCCCTCCCGGGCGCGAAGAACACGCCAACGAGGTGCGAGGGGGCGCGCGCAAGGAGCGCCCGCCCACCACGTAGCGCTTCACCTGAGGAGGCATGGCCTCGGGCGGAGGGGGTAGGGAGCGCCGGTTGCCGAACACGATCTCCTCGTCGGGGATCGCCACGTACGCGGCCGTTGTCTGAAGTGGTCATCCTCGCGTTCCCTCCGCGGCACCCAGTGCCGCACCCCCCGGAGCGAAGAGCGTGTGCCACATGGTGGACAAGGCTCCCCACACCCCGATCAACGTGTGCATACAGCACACGGGAAAATGATCTCCCTCGACGGCGTGTTCGCGGAGTCTCCCCGTTTTCCACACAGGAGGACGCACACGCCGTGTGCGGCGCACCCTGAAGACGCCGGCACACCGTTGAGCCAAGAGGAGCTGCACGTGAGTGAACCCGGGAACCGGACCCCCTCCGAGCCCGCCGACAGCGGCCGAACGGATCCTCTCGTCCAGTTGTCCCTGCGGGAGCTGCGACAACGCACCAGCATGAAGTGGCGCACACACCCCGCGGACGTCCTCCCGCTCTGGGTGGCGGAGATGGACGTCTCCCTCGCACCCGCCATCGCCGAGACCCTGCACCGGGCCGTCGACCGCGGAGACACCGGATACCCCTACGGCACCGCCTATGCCGAATCCCTCGCCGAGTTCGCCGCCGAGCGATGGCAGTGGGACGGCGTGCGGGTGGAGAACACCGCGATCGTCCCCGACGTCATGATGGGCATCGTCGAGATCCTCCGGCTCATCACCGGCCCCGGCGACGCGGTCGTCGTCTGCTCACCCGTCTACCCCCCGTTCTACGCGTTCGTCTCCCACGACGGCCGGGACGTCATCGAGGCCCGCCTCGGCCCCGACCTGCGGGTCGACCTCGGCGCTCTCGAAGACGCGTTCATACGCGCCCGGCGCCACGGCCGCCGTGCCGCTTTCCTGATGAGCAGCCCGCACAACCCGACCGGCGTCGTCCACACCCGCGCCGAACTCGAAGCGATCGCCGCCCTGGCTCGCGGCCACGGTGTCCGGGTGGTCTCCGACGAGATCCACGCCCCGCTGGTACTGCCCGGAGCCCACTTCACGCCTTTCCTGAGTGTTCCCGGCTCCGAGAACGGCTTCGCCCTCGTCTCCGCGTCCAAGGCATGGAACCTGGCCGGTCTCAAGGCCGCCCTGGCCATCGCCGGCTCCGACGCCTCGGACGACCTTCGCCGCATGCCCGAGGAAGTCGGTCACGGGCCCAGCCACCTGGGCGTCCTCGCCCACACAGCGGCGTTCCGCGACGCGACCGACTGGCTCGACGACCTCCTCATCGGACTCGACGCCAACCGCGCCCTGCTGGGCGAACTGGTCGAGGAACACCTCCCGGCCGTGGGGTACGTCTCGCCGCAGGGCACCTACCTGGCCTGGCTGGACTGCACCCCTCTCGGGCTGCACGACGACAGCCCTTCCAGCGCCGGTGTGGTCAGCGATCTCGCCGGACCGGCAAGGATGTTCCTCGACGAGGCCCGTGTCGCTCTCAGTTCAGGACACGTCTTCGGCACCGGCGGCGCCGGATTCGTACGCCTCAACTTCGCCACCTCGCCCAGCGTCCTGCGCCAGGCGCTGGCCGCCATGGGACGCGCGCTCGCCGTCCACCAGCAGGCGCCGCGTACCTGACATCGCGCGTTGCGCGCCCGGGATCCCCTTGCCGCAAGCATTGACAACCTTGCGCAAGCTTGCCAACCATGGGCCCACAGCGTTCAGGCTTCGTCGTCGAAGGAACATCGAAGGAACGGAGTACCAGCGTGGCCCCCACGTTGACCGATGTCGCAAAGCGCGCGAACGTGGCACTCTCCACGGCTTCCCGGGCGTTCAGCGACCCCCAGCGGCTGGGTCCGGCAACCTTGCGCAAGGTCCTGGAGGCCGCGCAGGAGCTGGGGTACGAAGCACCGCCGCCCCGCCCGGTCGAGACCCCGCCGGACACCGCCACCGTGGCCGTGGTCGTCCCCGACATCGCCAACCCCGTCTTCGGCACCTTCGTCAAGGCCGCGCAGACCCGGGGCTGGCACCGCCGGCAGACGATCGTGCTCGCCGACACGGACTTCGACCCGGACCACGAGCGGGAGGTGATCGCCCAGCTCAGCGGCAGGTCGGCCGGTCTCGTCGTGTGTTCACCCCGGCTCGACGCCGAGGACGTGCTCGCCCTGTGCGGTGACACCCCCGTCGTCCTCGTCAACCGCGAGACCACGACCGCCGACTGCGTCCTCGCCGACGCGACCGACGGCCTGCGGCAGACCATCGAGTACCTGGCCGCGCTGGGACACCACCACATCGCGTACGTCCAGGGCTCACAGCACTCCTGGTCCAACAGCCACCGCGTCGACCAGGCCCGGGACCAGGCCGCACAGGCGGGCCTGGAACTGGAGGTGATGGGCTGGCAGTCCGAGACGGTGGCCGGCGGCACCGCGGCCGCGGCCGGTGTGATCGCCTCCGGCGCGTCCGCCGTCATCGCGCACAACGACCTGGTCGCCCTCGGCGTGATCGCCGGCGCACGTCAGCTGGGGGTCCGGGTCCCCGACGACCTCAGTGTCGTGGGCATCGACGACATGCCGCTCGCCGAAACCGCCCACCCGTCCCTGACCAGCATCGCGGTACCGATGGACCGGGCCGGTTCGCTCAGCCTGGAGTTGCTGGCGCAGTCCATCGCCGGTGAGCGCCGGGAGCCGCGCACCCTGCGTCTGCCCACCCAGCTGGTCGTCCGCGGTTCCACCGGCCCGGCGGCCGGCCGCGCCGAGCGCCCCGGCTCCGTCACGAAGGAGCACGCATGACGGACCACCCACGCGACGGCGGTCTGACCGTCGTCGTCACCGATCCTCATCTGGCGCGGCTCCGCGAGCAGTTCGAGGCATCCCTCCCGGCCGCCACCACCGTGCACTGGCCCGACCCGCAGGACCACAACGCGCTGTGTGCGGCACTCGGCGAGGCGGACGTGTTCGTGTCGGGGAACTGCCCGGCCGAGACGGCGGCCGCGGGCAAGCGGCTGCGGCTCGTGCACGCCGTCGGAGCGGGCGTCGACCGGATCGACGCCGGGGCGCTGCCGCCGGGCACCCTGATAGCCAACACCTTCCACCACGAGGACGCGATCGCCGAGTACGTCGTCGCCTCCGCGATTCTGCTGCGCCGCGGCTTCCTGCGCGAGGACACGGCCCTGCGCGGCGGCACCTGGGAGCCACCGGCCTATCCCGGCCTCCTGGGCGAGGCCACCGTCGGCTTCGTGGGCTTCGGCCACATCGGCGCCCGTACGTGGCAGCGGCTGAGGGCGTTCGGTGCGCAGGGCGTGGCCGTCACCCGGCGCGGCGACGTCGACGCCGTGGCCGAGCGGCTGGCCTGGGCCGGTGGCGTGGACGACCTGGGTGTCCTGATGGAGACCGCGGACGTGGTCGTCGTCTGCGTACCGCTCACCGACCGGACCACCGGGCTGATCGGAGCACGGGAGTTGGCGACGATGCGGGAATCGGCCGTCCTGATCAATGTCGGTCGTGGTCCGGTGGTCGACGAGGACTCCTTGTACACCGCCCTGCGCGACGGTGGGATCGGGGGAGCCGCCCTCGACGTCTGGTACGACTACCCGGCGGACGGGCGGACGGGGCGACCGAGCCGCCACCCCTTCCACGAGCTGCCCAACGTCCTGATGACACCCCACTCCTCGGGGCTCAGCAGGCAGACCTTCACCCGCCGGTCGGCCGACATCACGGAGAACATCCGCCGCCTGGCCACGGGGCAGGGGCTGCACAACATCGTGGGGGTGGCCCGATGAGCAAGCACGACACCATCGTCGCCGCGGACGTCGTCGTCACCAGCCCGGGCCGCAACTTCGTCACCCTCAAGATCACCACCGAGCAGGGGCTGACCGGCTGGGGCGACGCGACCCTCAACGGCCGCGAACTCGCCGTGGCCACCTACCTCCGCGACCACGTCGCACCCCTGCTCATCGGCCGGGACCCGGCGCGGATCGAGGACACCTGGCAGTACCTGTACCGCGGGGCCTACTGGCGGCGCGGACCGGTCACCATGACCTCCATCGGGGCGGTGGACCTCGCCCTGTGGGACATCAAGGGCAAGACCACCGGCCAGCCCGTCCACCAGCTCCTCGGCGGCCCGGTCCGCGACCGCGTCCTGTCCTACACCCACGCCACCGGCTGGGACGTCCCGCAACTGCTCGACTCCGTCGACGCACAGCGCGAGCGCGGCTTCCGGGCCGTCCGGGCACAGACGGGCGTACCCGGTCTGGACACGGTCTACGGGGTCAGCCGGGAGGCAGCGGGCTACGAGCCGGCCGGTCGCGGCACCACTCCCGTCGAGGAGGTGTGGGACACGGCCGCCTATCTACGGCACGCGCCCGGTGCCCTCGCCGCGGTCCGCGACCACGTGGGACCCGAACTGCACCTCCTCCACGACGCCCACCACCGGCTCACCCCGAACGAGGCGGCCCGCCTCGGGCAGGCTCTGCAGGAGGTGGACCTCTTCTGGCTGGAGGACGTCACACCCGCCGAGAACCAGGAGGTTCTGCGGCATGTGCGCCGGCACACCACGACGCCCCTCGCGATCGGCGAGGTGTTCAACACCGTCTGGGAGTGCCAGTCGCTCATCACCGAGCAGCTGATCGATTACGTACGGACCTGTGTCACCCACGCCGGCGGCATCAGTCATCTGCGGCGGATCGCCGCACTGGCCGAGGTCTGGCAGGTCAGGCTCGGCCCGCACGGCCCCTCCGACGTCTCCCCCGTCGCCCTGGCGGCGTCCCTCCACGTCGGCCTGTCGACACCCAACTTCGCCATCCAGGAGTACATGGGCTACGAACCACTGGTCCACGAGGTGTTCCGGCACGACTGGAGCTACGCCGACGGATATCTGCACCCCGGTGACGCCCCGGGACTCGGTGTCGAACTCGACGAGACCCTGGCCGCGCGCTTCCCCTACGAGCCCGCCTACCTGCCCGTCGCCCGGCGCCGCGACGGCTCGATGACGGACTGGTGAGATGACGAGCTCTTCCCCTCTCCCCCGCCTCAACTCCCTTACCTTGCCTTCGGGTTCGCTGGTGCACCGGCGCACGGTCACGGAGACCGGCATCGTGCACCTCGGGCTCGGCAACTTCCACCGCGCCCATCAGGCCGTCTACACCGCGTCGGCGCTGGACCACGCCGACGGCCCCTGGGGCATCCTCGGCGTGGCGAGCCGCTCCACCGCCGTGGCCGACGCGCTGCGGGAACAGGACCACCGGTACTCCGTGGTGGAGATCTCCCCCGAAGGCTCACGGGTCTCCGTACCCGCCGTGCACACCGGCGCACTCGTCGCGGCCCACCACCCGGACGCCGTCGTCGACGCCATCGCGGCCCCCGGCACCCGGATCGTCTCCCTCACCGTCACCGAGCACGGCTACACCTTCTCGCCGCGCACCGGACATCTCGACCTCGACCACGACGGAGTACGCGCCGACCTGCGCGGGGACACTCCACCGCGGACCACGATCGGCCAGGTCGTACGCGGTCTGCAGCGCCGCCTGCGGAAGCACGCGACGCCGGTGACGGTGCTGAGCTGCGACAACCTCGCGGGCAACGGCACCCAGACCGCCCGCCTGGTACGGGAGTTCGCCGAGGCGCTGCCGCGCGCCGAGGCGAACGAACTGGCCGACTGGCTGGACGACGGTCCGCACACCGGTGTGGCGTTCCCGAACACCATGGTCGACCGGATCGTCCCGGCCACCACGGACACCTACCGCACCACGGTCGCCGACCACCTCCGCGTACGCGACGAAGTCCCCGTCCCCGCCGAGCCGTTCACCATGTGGGTCCTCCAGGACCGGTTCGCCGCGGGACGGCCCGGCTGGGAGCACGGCGGCGCCCTGTTCACCGACGACGTGGAGCCGTACGAACTGCTCAAACTCCGTCTCCTGAACGGTACGCACTCGCTCATCGCCTACCTCGGTGCCCTGGACGGCCGGGCGACCGTCCCGGACGCCATCGGCCGGCCCTTCGTCGCCGAGGCGGCACGACGCGTGCTGCGCGACGACTACCTGCCCAGCCTGACCGTCCCCGACGACATCGACCTCGACGCCTATGTGGCACAGCTCTTCGAGCGCTGGGCCAACTCCGCGCTGGGCCACCGCACCCGGCAGGTCGGCTCGGACGGCTCCGTGAAGCTCCGCCAGCGCGTGCCGGACCCGGCGCTGCTCCAGCTGCGGCGCGGACGCATGCCCCACCATCTCGCGCTCACCGTCGCCGCGTACCTGTGCTGCATGGCTCCGCCGTCCGGTCTTGATCCGGGCCCGCACGCCGCCGCCATGGCGGACCCGGCCCGCGACCGTCTCCGCGAGACAGCCGAACGCAGCACGTCCGTACCGGACTTCGTGGCCACCGTCATCGACACCGGCCTGCTCGGCGACTCCCTCGCCGACCATCCCGCCTTCGCCGAGCGCGTCGCCGAACTCATCGGTGTCCTCGCACGGCACGGCACGGCCGCGGCGGCACACGCCGCGGCCGAGGCCGCGGACTCGGAGCCGCTGCTGGTGGTCTGAGCCCGCCCCCGCCCTCCGCTCACAAGGATGTGAGACCGTGTCAGAACCGACCTCCATGACCACTCGGACCGCCGTACCGCACGGCCCGCACGACCTCCGCGTCCAGGAGATCCCCGTCAGCCCACCCGGGCCCGACGCCGTGGGCGTCTGCGGCTCGGACATGCGCTACACCGCCGAGGGCAGGGTCGTCCGTCCCCACGGCGCGGCCGCCTGAGCGCCCTTTCGGCGCACCGCTCCCGGGCTGCGACCGCTTGACGCGAGCGCCCGGACATCTCATGCAGTAACCGCATCGCCGCACCTCGACGTCCCCCAACCGTCTGAGGCCATCCCCATTCAAGGAGGCATGGACGATGGACACTCCCTCCAAGTCCCTGACGAGCGAACCAACACCACCCACGCACACCGAGCCCACCGCCGCCGATCCCGCCGCGGTCCGCCGCGCCGCCTGGGCAGGGCTCATCGGCACCGCCCTCGAGCAGTACGACTTCGTCATCTACGGCACGGCCTCGGCGCTCGTCTTCGGCGAGTTGTTCTTCCCCAACGCCTCGCCGGCGGTCGCGCTCCTCGCCAGCTTCGCCGCGTACGCCGTCGGCTTCGCGGCCCGCCCGCTCGGCGGTCTGTTCTTCTCCCGCTTCGGTGACCGGCTCGGTCGGAAATGGATCCTGGTCACGACGCTGCTCCTCATGGGTGGCTCCACCTTCGCCATCGGAGTGCTGCCTACGTACGCCCAAGTCGGCGTGATCGCACCGGCGTTGCTCGTCCTGTGCCGCTTCCTCCAGGGCTTCGGAGCGGGCGCGGAACAGTCCGGCGGCGCCACTCTCCTCACGGAAACGGCGCTACCAGGACGGCGCGGCAGGCTCGCCGCGCTCGTGATGACCGGTGCGGCCCTCGGCACCGTGCTCGGCGCCGTCGCCTGGATCCTCGCCCAGAGCCTGTCCGAGGACCAGCTGATGAGCTGGGGCTGGCGGCTGGTCTTCGCCAGCAGCCTGCTGGTCACCGTCGCCGCGCTGATCATCCGCCGCCGGCTCAACGAGAGCCCCGTCTTCCAGGAGTTCAAGCGGCAGCACGAGAAGCCCAAGTCACCGGTGTCCGAGGTCTTCCGGCACGGCAGGAAACCCATGCTGCTCGCCCTTTTCATGAACGTCGGCGTCAGTGCCCAGTCGTACACCTACCAGGTCTTCATGGCCTCTTACCTGGTCTCCACGGTCGGCGTCGACGCCTCCTTCGTACCGAAGGTGCTCATGATCGGAGCCGCGTGTGGTGGTCTCGGCGCGATCGGGTTCGGCATCCTCTCGGACCGGATCGGCCGCAGGCCCGTCTATTCCGCGATCCTCACCGCCCTGGTGCTGCTGCCCGGCCCCTCCTTCATCGCTCTCAACACCGGGTCGCCCCTCGCCATCACCGTGACCATGATCGTGGGCTTCGTCCTGGCCGGTCAGGGCGCTGTCGGCGTGCAGATGAGCTACTTCCCCGAACTGTTCGGCAGCCGCTACCGCTACGCCGGTGTCACCCTGGGCCGGGAGTTCTCCTCCGTGCTCGGCGGCGGTGTCGCACCGCTGATCTGCGCCTCCTTGCTCACGGCGTTCTCCGGCTCGTGGATCCCGGTGGCGGCCTACATGACGCTGATGATGGTCATCAGCCTGGTCGCGGCCCGGATGTCGCCGGAAACCCTCAACCGCGACCTGTCCGTCCTCCCCGACGCCACGGCCCGCCCGTCGGCCGCGACCGGGACAAGCGCTCCGTGACGGATCCCTCAGGGATCCCTCGCGCAGAGGAGTGGACCCGTCCACCCGCCCGGGCCGATCGTGGGCTGCATGAATGATCACCGTGATGTGCCTGTGGGTGACGAGGCCGGTGAGGTCCGCCGTTTCTGGGGCCGGCTCGGCCTTCCCGGGCTGGTCGACGTGCACACGCACTTCATGCCCGAGCGTGTCCTGCGCAAGGTCTGGGACTACTTCGACTCGCTCGGACCGCTGACCGGTGGGCTCGAGTGGCCGATCACGTACCGGAAGGAGGAGGCGGAACGGACGGCCCTGCTACGGGAGTTCGGTGTACGGGCCTTCACCTCGCTGCTCTACCCGCACAAGCCGGCCATGGCCCGTTGGCTGAACGACTGGGCGGCCGACTTCGCCCGCCGCACCCCCGACTGTCTGCACACCGCCACCCTCTACCCCGAGCCGGGCGTCGAGGCATACGTCGAGGAGGCAGTCGAGGCGGGCGCGCGCGTCTTCAAGGCACATGTGCAGGTGGGGGCCTACGACCCGGCCGACGAACTGCTCCAGTCGGCTTGGGGGTTGCCGGCCGAGGCCCGGATACCCGTGGTGATCCACTGCGGTTCCGGGCCCGCGCCCGGCAAGCACACCGGCCCCGAGCCGATCGCGCGGGTGCTGGCCCGGCATCCCCGGCTGCCGCTGATCGTCGCGCATATGGGGATGCCCGAGTACGAGGAGTTCCTCGGCCTCGCCGAGCGGTACGGGGAGGTGCGGCTGGACACGACGGCGGCGTTCACCGACTTCGCCGAGGGGTTCATGCCGTTCCCCCGCCGGGCCCTGCCCCGGCTGGCCGGGCTCGGTGACCGCATCCTGCTCGGTTCCGACTTCCCCAACATCCCCTATCCCTATATCCACCAGCTCCACGCCCTGGAACGGTTGGATCTGGGAGAGGACTGGCTGAGGGCGGTCTGCCACGACAACGCGGCAGGGCTGTTCGGCGTGTGACGGGTTGTCGGGGCTGCGCGGCGGCCACTGTCCGGCGCCGTCCGCGTCTCGGTCCGCGTCCGTCCACGCGGTGGGGTCACCGTGACAGCGGCGCCACCGGCGCGGGTCCGGTGCTCTCGCGCACCACCAGCGTGGTCGGCAGCTCCAGGTTCACCGACTCGGGCTGTTCACCGCGCGCGAGCCGCACCACCAGGCGGGCGGCGACGGCGGCCATCTCGTCGAGCGGCTGACGCACCGTGGTCAGCTCCGGCGAGATCCACTGTGTGAAGGGCAGATCGTCGAAGCCCACCACGCTCACGTCGTCCGGCACGCTCAACTTCCTCTCCCGCAGGGCCCGGTAGACGCCGAGCGCCTGCAGATCGTTGCCCGCGAAGACGGCGGTCGGTGGCTGTGCGAGATCCAGCAGCTCATGCATGAGGGATCGCGCGGGCCCTCGGGCGTACGTCCCGTGGCGCACGAGGTCCGGGTCGAACGGCAGACCCGCGTCCTCAAGGGCGGCGCGGTAGCCGTGCAGCCGGGTGCGGGGCGAGTGCCGGTGGGCCGGACCCATGAGGGCGGCGATGCGGCGGTGTCCGAGGTCGGCCAGATGGTGTGTGGCGGCGTAGGCGCCGTGCCAGTTCGTGGAGCCCACGGACGGTGCGTCGGCGCTCGCGTCGGTGGACGGCTGCACGATCACGAACGGGATGCCGTGGTCGCGCAGGTCGGCCTCGCGCGCGGCGGACAGCTCGGAGAGCACGAGGATCGCCCCCATCGAGCCGCGTTCGCGCAGCGCCCGGCCCCACCGCTCGGCCTGTTCCTGATCCTTGTGGACCGCGCTGACGACGAGCCCGACCCCCTCGGGACGCAGCGCCGCCTCGGCACCCCGGATCAGTTCGGCGGCCCACGGGTTGTCGAGTTCGTTGATGACGAACTCGATCTGCCCACCGCCGGGCGGACGGTGGCCGCGGCCCGGCTGCGGATAGCCGTACTGCCGCAGCAGACGCCTCACCCGGTCCCGGGTGTCCTCCGATACATCCGACCTCCCGTGCAGAACCTTGGAGACCGTCGGCATGGAGACCCCCGCTTCACCGGCGATAGCTGCCAGCGTCTTTCGCTTCGCCACTACGTACTCCCTTGAACAAAAGCCGAGTTCAGGCATCAAAGCAGCACGGAAACGTCCGACGCGAACTCTTGACGACATCCGATGTTTCTCTTACGTTACGGCCACTCGCCGAAGTATGCGAAAGATTGCGCAGAGATCGCACCGCGTTCAGCCCCGCACGGTTCAGCCCCGCACGCTGCGCTCCGCCTCTGCTCGCCCGCTCTCCCGCTCTCCGCTCCCTTGATCCGCCGAACTGCCCGTTCACTCGCCTCGATCGGAGCCTTCCTCATGCGTACGTCCCGCGGTCTCTCCGCCGCCCTGGCCGTGGCCGGCCTCACCGTCCTCACCGCCTGCGGTTCCGGCACCGGATCGTCCTCGGGCGGCTCGTCCGACGGCTCTTTGGAGGTGTGGTCCCGCTCCTCCCCCGTCACCGGAGCCGTGTACAAGAAGATCTTCGCGGAGTTCACCGAGGAGACCGGGGTGAAGGTCGAGTACACCCCGATCCTGGACAACTTCGAGCAGCGCGTCGCCGAGGCCGCGACCGCCCGCGACCTGCCCGACATCGTCATCAACGACTCCGGAATGCTGGGCACGAACGTCTCCCAGGGGCTCGTCCAGGAGGTCGACAGGGACAAACTCAAGGGATCGGCCGATCTGCTCGACAGGGCGTGGGACCAGGCCAAGGCGTTCGACGGCAAGTACTACGGCGTGCCCTTCAATGTGCAGTCGTTCGCCACGTTCATCCGCAAGGACTGGCGCGAGAAGCTCGGCCTGAAGCAGCCGAGGACCTGGGACGACCTCACCGCCCTGGCCAAGGCATTCCAGACGAAGGACCCAGACGGCAACGGCAAGGACGACACGTACGGGATGCTCGTGCCCGCCTCCACCGATCGCGGCTACGCCTCCTGGTGGGCGGCCTCCTACCTGTGGCAGGGCGGAGGCGACTTCCTCACCGAGTCCGGCGACGGCAAGTACGTCCCGGCGGTCGACTCCCCGCAGTCGGTGGCCGCGGCGCGGTGGATGCAGGACCTCTTCTGCGAGGAGAAGGTCGTCGTGCCGGGCGCGCTCACCCTCCAGACCAAGGACGCCCACGAGTTCTTCAGCAGCGGCAAGGCGGGCGTCTACATGACCGGGCCGTACATGGTCGGCAAGTACGACGTGGACCTCGGCAAGAAGTTCGAGGTCATCGCCTCCCCCGCGGGGCCCGGCGGGCAGGCGACGCTGGCGGAGGGCGAGAACGTCTACCTCATGGCGGGCTCGAAGCTCCAGGAGCAGCAGCGCCGCCTCGCCGAGTTCCTGATCTCGCCCAAGGGGCAGAAGATCGGCCTCAACTCCACCAGGCCCGAGCCGCCCGTGCGTCTTTCGGTGAACAAGAAGGTCGACACCGTCGCGGAGCGCGGCGGCGACGCCCGCTGGAAGATGTTCGTCGACGAGTTCAACGCGCACGGCCGCTACACCCCGAACGTGCCGAACTGGCAGCCGTTCCGCCAGAAGTCCGGGGAGACCCTCAACGGCCTGTTCGCCCGCTGCGACGCCGACCCGAAGGCCGAACTCACCAAGCTGGCGGACGAGTTCAAGCAGGAGCTCGAAACGCAGAAGGTGTACGGGGGATGACGGCCGGCACCGGCCCGTCCACCACCAGAGGCTCGTCCGCCGCCACCGGCCTTGGGCCAACCCACTCGGACCCGGGGCCGCCTCCCCCACGCCCCGGGTCCGTCACCTCGGTTCCCTCGGCCCGCCGGGTCCGGTTGCGCCGGGCCGTTCTGCCCTGGCTGTTCCTCAGCCCGGCGCTGCTGCTCTTCCTGTACTTCAAGTACCTGCCGATGGCTAAGGGCATCAACCTCAGTTTCTACAAGGTGCAGCCGTTCCTCGGCGACCAGTGGGTGGGCCTGGACAACTACACCCGGATCCTCGACGAGGAGTCCTTCCGCCGGGCGTTCGGCCACACCGTGGTGTACGCGGTGGCCCAGACGGCGGGCGCGATCCTCGTCGGTTTCGTCCTCGCGCTGCTGCTCGAAGGGCGGGCGCGGACGCTGTGGTTCGTGCGCTCGGCCGCGTTCCTGCCGGTCGTCGCGGCGGTCGCGGTGGTCGCCGAGGTGTGGCGGCTGCTGTACTTCCCCGGGCAGGAGGGCATGCTCAACTCCCTTCTGTCCTGGTTCGGTTCCGACGCACAGCGGTTTCTCGACGATCCGGACCAGGCGCTCGGGTGGGTGATCGTCGTCGGGATCTGGAAGAACGCCCCGTACGACATGATGATCGTGCTCGCCGGCCTCGCCTCCATCGACCGGCAGTTGTACGAGTCGGCCGCCCTGGACGGCGCCGGGCTCGTGCGCCGTCTCCGCCATGTCACCCTGCCCGCGCTGCGTCCGGTCGTGACGATCCTGCTGACGCTGGCCGCGATCCGCGGGATGCGGGTCTTCACCGAGGTGTACATCCTCACCGGCGGCGGCCCGGCCGGTTCCACCGACGTGCTGATGACCCGTATCTACGACCTCGGTTTCCGCGCGAACGACCTCGGGTTCGCCTCGGCCTGCTCGGTCGTCCTCTTCCTGCTCACACTCGTCCTCACCGGCGGTGTGACGTGGTACCGGCGCCGCAAGGAGCTGTCATGACGGCCTCCCGTACCGCATCCCGTACGGCTTCCCCGGCGGCCTCCCGCTACGACACGGCGCTGGGCTGGGGCTGGGGCCGCGGCCGGCCGCTCGCCTCGACGACCCGGCTCGTGCTGTACGCGCTGGTGCTGCTGGTGTTCTGCGGCCCGCTGCTCGCCGTACTCACCGGTGCCTTCGACCGCACACCCGACCCGTCGCAGATGTCCCTGATACCCCGTCATCTGACCCTGGACAACTTCGAGATCGCGGGCGAGCGCGGTCTGTGGACGTATCTGCGCAACTCCCTGGTGATCACCGGGGGCGCGCTGCTGCTCCAGGTGGGCGTCACGGTCTTCGCCGCGTACGCGCTGGCCCGGCACCGCTTCCGCGGGCAGGCCCTTGCGCTGATGGTGATCCTCGCGACGATGATGCTGCCCGAGGAGGTCATCGCCATCCCGCTCTCGCTCGTCCTGGGCGACCTTCCCGGCCTGGGTGTCAGCCTGCGCGGCACGCTCCTCGGCATGATCCTGCCGATGGGCGGCTGGGGTTTCTCCATCTTCGTGCTCAGCGAGTTCATGAAGGAGATCCCCGTCGAGTTGGAGGAGGCCGCGCGGGTCGACGGCGCGGGCGAGCTGCGGATCTTCGGGCAGATCATCCTGCCGCTGTGCAAGCCGGGCCTCGGTGTCGTCGTGATCTTCGGCTTCAACATGATCTGGGACCAGTATCTGCTCCCCCTGATCGTCGCCAGTTCCCCCGACCAGTACCCCTTGACCGTCGGGCTGCAACTCATGCGCTCCGTCCCGGAGGTGGGCGTCGGGGCGCTGCTGGCCGGCGCCCTGGTCGCGCTGGTGCCGAGCGTCCTCGTCTATCTGGCCTTCCAGCGCACGTTCCTGTCGGGCCTGACCACTGGAGCAGTGAAGGGATGACCCCGCCTTGACCACGAACGCCCCGAACACCGACCCGAACAGCTGCCCGAACGCCTTCCCGAACACCGACCCGCGCGCCAGGCGGCTCGCCGAATTCCGCGACCAGCGATTCGGCCTCTTCGTCCACTGGGGTGTGTACGCGGCCGCCGCTCGCCATGAGTGGGTGCGCCAACGCGAGGGCCTGACGCTCAGTCAATACCAGTCCTACGTCGACCACTTCGACCCCGACCTGTACGACCCCGAGGCATGGGCCGAAGCCGCCCGGTACGCGGGGATGCGGTACACGGTCCTGACGAGCAAGCACCACGACGGGTTCTGCCTGTGGGACTCGGCCCTCACCGACTACTCCGTGGCCGCGACCCCGTACGGCAAGGACCTGGTGGGCCCGTTCGTGTCGGCGTTCCGCGCGGCCGGGCTCGGGGTGGGCTTCTACCACTCGCTCCTGGACTGGCAGCACCCGAAGTTCCCGCTGGACCGCATCCACCCCGAGTGGGACGACGAGACCGGCGACCCCGGTGACCGTGACATGCGGGCCTACGCCGACTACCTGCACGGCCAGGTGGAGGAACTCCTCACCCGCTACGGCCCGGTGGACACCCTGTGGTTCGACTTCAGCTACGAGGGCCGGATCCGCCAGGGCAAGCCGGTCACCGGCGGCAAGGGCCCCGACCACTGGCGTGCGCACGAGCTGATGGCGCTGATCCGCAGGCTCCAGCCCGGCTGCCTGGTCAACAACCGGCTCGGCATCCCCGGGGACTTCACCACTCCCGAGGAGTACCAGCCGCTGGTGCCTCCGGGCGAGGTGTGGGAGGCCTGCCAGACGCTGAACGGCAGTTGGGGCTACGACCGCGACAACCTCAACTGGAAGACCCCCGAGCAGCTCATCGCCCTCCTCGTCGACACCGTCTCCAAGGACGGCAACCTGCTGCTGAACGTGGGCCCCAACGCCCGCGGCGAGTTCGAGCCCCGTGCCCTCGCCGTCCTGCGCGGCATCGGCGACTGGATGCGGCTGCACTCCCGCTCCATCCACGGAGCGGGCCCCTCCTCGTACACCGCGCCCACCGGCTGCCGCTACACCCGTCGCGGCGACCGGCTCTACGTCCATCTCCTGGAGTGGCCGTACAAGCATCTGCATCTGCCGGGGCTGGACGGCCGGGTGCGGTACGCCCAGTTCCTGCACGACGCCTCCGAGGTGCGCCCCGTGAACACCGACCCGAGCTGGGACAACGGCAACGTGACCCCGAAAGGCATCCCGGACGGCGCGTACACCCTCGACCTCCCGGTCCGCAGGCCGGATGTGGTCCTCCCCGTGATCGAGCTGTTCCTCGGCGCCGAAGAAACCGAAGACGCCGACGGAACCGACGGAACCGACGCGAGAGGCCGCGCATGAGACGCCGTATGTTCCTGAAGTCGTCCGCGGTGACGGCACTCGCCGTGTCGACGAGCCTGCCCGCGGCGGAACCCGCGCGGGCCGCCGCCCCCACCCACCACCGCGGCCGTGCGTGGCTGCGGGACGCGCGCATCGGCCTGTTCCTGCACTGGGGCATGCGCACCGTCCCCGACTACACGGACGTCGAGGCGTGGGAGACCCGCGTCACCGGGGACGGCTGGAGCGCCGACTACTGGGTCGACGAGGCGGTCAAGCTGCACGCCTCGTATCTGGTCCTCGCGTCGTTCCACTCCAGGCTCGGCTACGTCCGCACCTGGCCGTCCCGTATCCCCGGCTCGCCACGCACCCGGCGCGACTTCCTGGGCGAGCTGATCGCCGCCGCGAAGGCCAAGGGCCTCAAGGTCATCCTCTACATGACGGACGACCCGCAGTGGCACAACGAGACCGGCCACGAGTACCTCGACTCGGCCGCGTACTCCGCGCACAAGGGCCAGTCGGTCGACCTCACGACGCGCGACGGCTTCGGCATGTTCTCGTACGACAACTTCGTCGAGGTCATGGCCGACTACCCGGATCTCGCCGGGTTCTGGATCGACAACGACAACGCGTACTGGGAGCGGAGCGGCCTGTACGAGCTGATCCGCCGCGAGCGTCCGGAGATGACGCTCAGCAACAACAACGAGGACACCCCGATCATGGACATGGTCAGCCATGAGCAGAAGAGCGGGATGCTCCCGGACTACGACTACGCGGCCGCCACCTGGACCCCGCTGCCGCGCCTGGCGGAGGGCTGCTTCACGGTCGCGGGACGCTGGTGGTACAACGGCACGGACAACGCCGTCAACCAAGCCCTCACCCTGCGCCGCATCATCTCCAACTCCGGTGCTTCCATACGGTCGTTGGTGGCCGAGGGCGCACAGCACGGCGGCCGGTTCCCGGCGCGGACCGAGGCGTTCAACAACACCGCGAAGACATGGCTCGACGGTGTGTGGGGCTCGATCCGGGGGACGGAGGGCGGCGGCTACCTGTACGGCGGACTGCAGCCCGGCTGGGTCCCGGACGGCGGGTTCGTCACCGTCACCGTCGACAAGGACGACCCGACCACCCAGTACCTGCACATCACCACGCGCCCGTCCGGCGACACGGTCAAGGTCCGGGACAACGCGCACACAGTGCGGCGCGTCGAGGACTTCCGCACCGGGCGCAGGCTCGCCTTCGAGCAGCGGGACGGGTATGTCACCGTCTCCGGCATCACGCGCTGGGATCCGTACGACACCGTCCTGACGATCCGCACCGCCCCGCGTCGCACCGGTCTGATCCCGCCCACCGAGATCACGGCGACCGCGACGAGTTCGGCGGCCGGTTTCCCCGCGGCGAACCTGGTCGACGGCGACTTCACGACGTACTGGGACGCGGGCGACACGATCCCGGTCTCCGTGACGCTGGATGTGGGCAGGGTGCGGCACCTGGCGTATCTGGCGATCGACCAGCGGGAGTGGTCGCCGACGCAGAACCGGGAGACGTTCGGCCGCAAGGAGGACTCCGCCCGCATCAAGGACTACCGCGTCCTCGTCAGCGATGACGGAGTGACCTGGAGTCAGGAACCCGTAGCGGCCGGTGTGTTGGAGAGCGCGAAGGGCGTGCGCTTCATCGATCTCGGGGTGCGCTGCCGGTACGTACGGCTCGACGTCGACACCACATGGGCGGCCGAAACGGTGCCCGCCTTCTACCACAAGCTGCGCATCGACCACATCGGCGTGGCCACACACTCCCCGAGAGGAGCCGGCCGTGCCTGACCCGAACCAACTGCGCCCCATCCCCCTCCCCGTCACCACGAAACCGGCCCCGCACCTGTTCGCCCTGTCCCTGGAGGAGCCCAGATGACCTGCGCGAAACCGTTCAGCCGCCGCGCCGTCCTCGCGTCGGCCACCGCCCTCTCACTCGCCCGGCTGAGCCAGACCGGGCCCACGGCGCAGGCGGCAACCCAGGGCCCACGGGCCGTGGCCGGGCCTTCGGCGCGTGCCACGGCCGACAGCGCCGCGTTCGACACCCTGCGGGAACGCTGGCGCACCATGATGACGGGCGGAAACCTCGACGCGGGCGACGCCGACTTCCAGGAGCGGATCGCGGACATCGACGCGGCGGCCGAGGCACGCTGGCGCACCCTGGACGTGGACGCGGGCCGCACCGCGCTCTGGCCGGATCTCCCCCTGGCCGACCCGAAGACCGGCAACTTCAGCAAGTCGTACGGCGCGCTGCGCACCCTCGCCCTGGCCTGGGACACGCCCGGCACAAGCCGCCATCACGACGCGACGGCCGCCCAACTCCTCGTGGACGCACTGGAGTTCCTCTACGCCCACGCCTACAACGAGACCCTCGAACGGCAGGACAGCAACTGGTTCTGGTGGGAGATCGGCGTCCCGCGCTCCCTCGTTGACACGTGCACCCTGCTGTACGACCGCATTCCCGCCGACCGACTGGCCGTCTGGCTGCGCCCGGTGGACCGCTGGTGCCCCAACCCCGACCGGCGCATCAGCAACCCCACGATCACCGAGACCGGCGCGAACCGCACCGACAAGGCGGTGATCGTCGCGGTGCGCGGGCTGCTCGGCAAGGACGCCCGGAAGCTGGAACTGACCCGTGACGGCATGTCGGACGTGGTCGGCGGAGGCCGGTACAGCCTGCTCGCCTACACCGAGGGGCCGGGCGACGGCTTCTACCAGGACGGATCGTTCATCCAGCACGACTGCTACCCGTACACCGGTGCGTACGGATCGACGTATCTGAGCGGGGTCGCCCAGCTGGTGGCGCTGCTGGCCGGTTCACCGTGGCAGAGCACCGACCCCGACCTGCGCAACGTGTACGACATCGTGGACCGGGCGTTCGTGCCGGTGGTGCTCGACGGGCACATGATGGACGCGGTGCGTGGCCGGGGCATCAGCCGACAGAACTCGGGCGCCGAGTACGTGGGCCGTCAGGTCACGGAGACGGTACTGCTGCTCGCGCACGGCGCCCCCGAGACGTACACCGCGCGGTGGCGGCCGCTGCTGAAGGGCTGGCTGACCCGGCAGACGTACCAGCCGATCCTGCGCGGCATCTCCCTGCCGTCGATCCAGCGGGCGAAGGAGATCCTGGACGATCCGGCGGTGGAGGTCGGGAAGCGGACCGTGGGCACGTACGTCTTCGCGGACATGGACCGGATCGTGCACCGCAGGCCCGACTGGTCGTACGCGATCGCCCTCTCCTCGCGCCGGGTGGGTGCCGTGGAGTCCATCAACCAGGAGAACCTGCACGGCTGGTACACGGGCGACGGGATGACGTACCTGTACACGGCCGACGACCCGGCGCACTGGGGTGACGACTACTGGCCGACCGTCGACACGTACCGGCTGCCCGGCACGACCGTCGACACCCGGCCGCGCACCGACCTGCCGCACAGCCAGAAGTACCGGCCGCCGGTCGACTGGGCGGGCGGCGCCGTGCTCGACGGCGCGTACGCGGCGGCGGGGCTCGATCTCGTGCCGGACGAGGTGAGCCTGCGCGCCAGGAAGTCCTGGTTCCTGCTGGACGACGCGGTGATCGCGCTCGGCGCCGGCATCACGTCCACCGACGGGCGCACGATCGAGACGGTCGTCGAGAACCGCAACACGCACGACACCGACCCGCCGCTCGCCCGGGGCGGCACCTGGGCGCACCTGGAGGGCACGGCGGGGTACGTGGTGCTCGACGGCGGGCGGTTGCGGGCCAGGCGCGAGGCGCGGACCGGCACCTGGTTCGCCATCGACCAGGGCGCCACCACCGGCGGCGACACGACCCCGCGCACCCGGCGCTACACCACGCTCTGGCTCGACCACGGAACGAACCCGCGCGGCGCCCGGTACGCGTACGCCGTCCTGCCGGGCGCCTCCGCCGACCGCACCAGGAGATACGCGGCCCGCACCCGGGTCGAGATCCTCGCCAACTCACCGCGCACGCAAGCCATCTGGTACGAACGAGCACGTCTGCTGGCGGCGAACTTCTGGCAGGCAGCCTACGTCCGCACCGGTGACGGCGGCGTCCTCGGCTCCGACGGCCCGTGCTCGGTGCTGCTGCGCCGCGACGGCCGTCGGCTGCGGCTCGCCGTGTCCGACCCCTCGCGCACCACGGACACGGTGACGCTGACCCTGCCGTGGCGGGTCGGGGGCGTGGAGTCCGCGGACCCGACGGTCACGCTCGACGTGCGACGGCGCACGGTGACGGTCCGCACGGCCGCGTCGCGCGGACACACGCACGCGGCGGTCCTCGTCCTGCCCTGAGTCGTTCAGGTTCAGGTCGGTTCGTCGTCCACGAGAGCGAGCAGGGGCCCCTGCTCGCTCTCGGGAACGTAGCCGGCGTAGTAGTCGTAGAGCTTGCGCCGCGAGATGCGTGCCGCCGCCGGGCCGTCCTGGGCCCGGATCGCCTCCAGCACCTCCTGGTGGTGCTGGAGCGACTCCCGCATGAGGGCGGTGCTGTTCGGTGCGTGGGTGACCTTGTCCGAGATCAGCGAGAGGACGGCGTCCCTGACCACCAGGTTGCAGACCTCGATGAGGGAGTTGCGGCTGGCCTGGGCCACCACCTCGTGGAACGCGATGTCCGCCTTGCTGAACTCCTCGTACCCCACGTCGATCGCGTCCGACATGACGGCAAGCGTCCGTTCCATGGCGGACAGCTCCTCCTCGGACCGCAGCCGTGCCGCCAGCAGGCTCGCCGACCCGTCGAGGATCATCCGGAACGAGATCAACTCGGCCATCGACACGTTGTCGAACTGGACGAGCCGGGTCATCTCCCTGGTCAGGCGGGCCGACGAGAACGGCAGGATCTCCGGGCCGTTCGGGTCGCCCTGGCGCGAGCGGACGAGGCCGTTGCTCTCCAGCACGCGCAGGGCCTCCCTCACGGTGGGCCGGCTCGCCCCGAACCGGGCCACCAGTTCCCGCTCGCTCGGCAGCCGTTGCCCCGGTTTCAGGTCGCCTCGCGCGATCGCCTGCTCTATCTGCTCCACGATGCGCTGGTAGAGCCGTACCGGCGACACCTGCCGGAACTGTGCCCCCTCGCTCACTCCTTCTCCCCTTCGAGCGTGGTCCATGTCGTCCTCCCCCTGGTGGGCGCCCCCAGGGCGCCGTCCGGCCAGCGCGGTACCGCCTGAGCAGGCCGGTTCCGTTCGTACCACGCCGCCGCCCTCAGAACGCCGGGATCGTCGAAGCGTCGGCCCGCGATCTGCACCCCGATGGGCCGGCCGTCCTCCGTCAGGCCGCAGTTGACGGTCGCCGCGGGCTGCCCCGACATGTTGTACGGCGCGGTGAAGCCGATGTGGCGCATGGTCTTCCCGTCCCCCATGAACGGCATCGGCTGCTCGGCGGGAAACGCCGCCACCGGAGCCACCGGCGAGAGCACCAGATCGTACGGGAGTGTCGCCGCCACGGTCCGGGCCTGGATGCGCATGATCTGCTGGTAGCACTGGAGTACCTTCGTGCCCGGTACGTCCGCGCCCTCCTGGCACCACTGGATGATGTAGGGGTGGACGCGCAGGCGGGACTCGGGCGCCAGTTCGCGGAAGTCGTTCCAGGACCGCACCCGCCAGAACAGGTCCAGGTCGTCCAGGAGTTCCTGGCTCATGAACGGCTCGACCGGTTCCACGACGGCTCCCGCCGCCTCGAAGACCGCGGCGGCACGGTTCACCGCGGCGAGGATCTCGGCGTCGCACGGCTCCCCGCAGCCGGCGTCCAGGTGCACCCCTACCCGCAGTCCTCGGACGTCGCCGGCCGGTGCCGACCAGTCGATGTCCTGCGGTGGCAGGCTCGACCAGTCCCGGGGGTCCGGTCGGCTCAGTACACGCATGAACAGGGCCGCGTCCGCGACGGTACGGGTCATGGGGCCGGCGACGCGCCCCAGGTACGGGGCGTCCAGCGGGATCCTCCCGTAGCTGGGCTTGAGCGTGGCGAGGCCCAGCCAGGTGCCCGGCAGCCGGATCGATCCCCCGATGTCGGTGCCGACGTGGAGCGGACCGTATCCCCCGGCGGCCGCGGCCCCCGCCCCGGAGCTGGAACCGCCCGTGGTCCAGGCGGAGTTCCAGGGGCTGCGCGAGATGCCGTGCCGGCTGGAGACGCCCGAGGAGAGCATGCCCCAGTCCGGCATCACGGTCGACCCGAGGATCACCCCACCGGATTCGAGGACGCGCGCGGTGACGGGCGCGTCCGCCTCGGGGACGACCGGCTCGGTCCCCGCGTTGCCCGAGGGCATGGGGACGCCCCTGCGGGCGATGTTCTCCTTCAGTGTCACGGGCACGCCGTCGATGGGCCCGAGAGGTTCGCCCGCCGCCCATCGGGCCTCGCTGGCCAGGGCCGCCTTGCGGGACGCGTCCGGGTCCCGCACCCAGAACGCGTTGAGCACGCTCTCGCGCGCCTCGATCACCGACTGGACGGCGTCGTGGACCTGGACCGGCGACAACGTGCGGTCAGCGAACCCGGCCACCATCTCGACGGCCGGCATGGCGGCCAGACCCTGTTCGTCAAGCACCCGCACCCTCCTTCGCTCGCGCTGTCCGGGGCATACGCACCCTTGACAAGAACAGCTTCAGTCGCCACGGTACCTGTCAAGTGAGCTTACTGGTCAGACCAGTTAGAGCGAAAGGTGGCGTCCGGAACACATGGGACACATCAGGCGGCTGACGCGGCACACCAGGACGGTCGCAGCCACGCTCGCTTGCCTGTTACTGGCAGCCTGCTCCGCCGGGTCCCTGGCGACCGGCGGCACCGGGGACTCCCGCAACACGCTGAGGATCGGCCTCAGCGCCGAGCCCGCCAACCTCGACTTCACCAAGACCGAGGGTGCCGCCATTCCGCAGGCACTGCTCTACAACGTCTACGAGAACCTGGTGAAGCTGGACCAGTCCGCGAGGATACGGCCCTCTCTGGCCAAGTCGTGGAGCCTGTCCAAGGACCGCAGGACGTACACGTTCCAGCTGGTGAAGGGCGTCAGGTTCAGCAATGGCGCACCGTTCACGGCCGAGGACGCCAAGTTCTCCATCGAACGCGTCACCTCCGAGTGGACACTGGTGCAGAAGGCCCAGATGGACGTCGTCGACACGGTGGAGGCGGTGTCACCCACCGAACTGAAGGTCACCCTGAAGCGGCCGAGCAACGACTGGCTGTACCGGATGACCACCCGTGTCGGCGCGATGTTCAGCCGGACCGGCGTGAGCAAGTTGGCCACCGATCCGGTGGGCACCGGACCGTACGTGGTGAAGAGGTTCAACCGCGGCGACTCGATCACGCTGGCCCGTCGTGACGGCTACTGGGGGCGCGAACCGCACTTCGCGTCGGTCGTCCTCAAGTACTTCAAGGATCCGACGGCCATGAACAACGCGCTGCTCACGGGCACCATCGACGTGATCGGCGCGATGCAGACCCCGGACGCCCTGTACCGGTTCGAGAACAACCCGAAGTACAGGGTCATCGAGGGCACGACCAACGGCGAGGTGGTCCTCTCCCTCAACAACGGCTCGGGCCCGATGAAGAATCCCAAGGCCCGCCAGGCCGTCCGCTACGCCATCGACCACAAGGCCCTGATGGACACCTGCTGGGGAGGCCGCGGCAAGCTCATCGGCAGCATGGTCCCGCCGACCGACCCGTGGTACCAGAACCTCACGGACATGTATCCGTACGACCGCGACAAGGCCAGGAAGCTCCTCAAGGAGTCCGGCCAGGCAGGCCGGACGCTACGGCTGCGGCTTCCGACGCTGCCGTACGCCACCGCGTGCGGCACCGTGGTCAAGAGCCAACTCGAACAGGCCGGGTTCAAGGTCAGGCTCGACCAGTTGGAGTTCCCCGCCGCCTGGCTGACCACCGTGTTCAAGAACGCCGACTACGACATGTCCCTCATCGCCCATGTGGAACCCCGCGACATGCAGGCGGTGTTCGGCAGCAAGACCTCCTACATCCGCTACGACAACCCCGAGTTCCGCGCGCTGCTGCAGAAGGCGGACCAGGGCACCCAGGAGGAGCAGATCACCTCCATGCGGGCGGCTGCCCGGCTGCTGTCCAAGGACGCCGCGGCCGACTGGCTGTTCCTGCTGCCGAACCTGATGGTGGCGGACCAGGACATCACCGGCCTGCCCGTGAACAACGTCTCCGAGTCACTGGATCTCACCGGCCTGGGCCGGTCATGAAAGGCGGCGTCAACCCATGATCGTCCGTCTGGTACAGCGGATCGCGATCCTCCTGGCCAGCCTTGTCGTGAGCTCCGTGCTGGTGTTCGCCTTCATGGCGGTGCTGCCGGGGGATCCGGCCCGCGTCGTCCTCGGCACCAGCGCGTCGGACGCCGCGGTGGCGCAACTGCGCGGGGAGTTCGGGCTCGACCGGCCGCTCGTGACCCAGTACCTCAGCTGGGTGCACGGACTGGTCACCTTCGACCCGGGCAACTCCTACATCTCGCACACGCCGATCGGCCCGCAGATCGCCGACCGTCTCCAGGTCACCCTGTGGCTCGTCGGCACCGGAATGGTGGTCGCCTGCATCCTGGCGATCCCGCTGGGCATCGTCATGGCCGTGCGGCACCGCAGGCCGTCCGGGCTCGTGCTCTCGGCCCTGTCCCAGGTCGGCGTGGCGGTCCCGGCCTTCCTCGCGGGCATCCTCATGATCACCGTGTTCGCGGTGGAGTTCGGATGGCTGCCGGCGAACGGCTGGACACCCCCGATAGAGGATCCGGTCCTGTTCCTCAAGCAGTTGGCGCTGCCCGCGCTGTCCCTCGGACTGGTGCAGGGGGCCGTGCTCACCCGCTATGTCCGCAGCGCCGTGCTCGACGTCCTGAGGGAGGACTATCTGCGCACCGCTCGCGCCAAGGGCCTCCGTCCGACGCAGGCGCTGCTGCGGCACGGCCTGCGGAACGCGGCGGTGCCCGTCGTCACCGTCCTGGCGTTGCAGCTCGCGACGCTGCTGGTGGGCTCCGTCGTCATCGAACGGGTCTTCGTCATCCCAGGGCTCGGGAGCCTGCTGCTGGACAGCGTCTCCAACCGGGACCTCGTCGTGGTGCAGGACGTGGTCATGCTCATCGCCATGGCGGTACTGCTCGTGAACTTCCTGGTGGACATCGTCTATCTGCTGATCGACCCGCGGCTGAGGGTGGGTGCGTCATGAGTGCTGTGGACAAGGCTCTGGACAAAGCTCAGGACAACGCCCAGGACACGAAAGCCGCTGTCGCGTCGGCGGTGCCCGAGGGCCGTCGCAGGCGCCGCCCGATGCCGGGCAGCCTCCTGGTGGGCGGTCTCATCGTCTCCCTCGTGTTCGGCATGGCGCTGCTGTCCTTCGTGTGGACCCCGCACGACCCGACCCTGGTGGACGCCTCGGTACGGCTGCAGAAGCCGTCGCCGGAGTACTGGTTCGGCACGGACAAGTTCGGCCGCGACGTGTTCAGCCAGATACTGATGGGCTCGCGCACCACGCTGTTCGTCGGCTTCGTGGCGGTGGGGGTCGCCGCCCTGATCGGAGTGCCCCTCGGCATCGTCGCCGGGATGGCGCCCCACTGGTTCGGTGAGCTGCTGATGCGCGGCAACGACCTCGTGCTCGCCTTCCCGGCGCTCCTGTTGACCATCATGTTCTCCGCCGTGTACGGCGCCGGCACGCTGGTCGCGATGATCGCCATCGGTATCGCGTCCATCCCCCATTTCGCCCGGCTGATCCGCGGCGGCACGCTGCAGGTCATGAAGACCGAGTACGTCCTCGCCGCGCGCGCCGCCGGCCGCGGGCCGTTCTCGATCGCTCTGCGGCATGTCCTGCCCAACGTCAGCAGTCTCGTCATCGTGCAGGCGTCGGTCGGTTTCGCCATCGCCGTACTCGCCGAGGCCGCGCTGTCCTTCCTGGGCTTCGGAACCCCGCCCCCCACACCGTCCTGGGGCCGGATGTTGCAGGAGAGCCAGGAGATGCTGTCGATCGCTCCCCGGCTCGCGGTGTTCCCGGGCGTCGCGATCGCGGTGGTGGTGCTCGGCTTCAACCTGCTCGGTGACGGCCTGCGCGACCGTTTCGACCCCAAGTTGGAGGACCGCCGATGACCGACGATGTGCTGACCGTGCGGGATCTCAACGTCGCGGTGGGCGGCCGCAAGCTGGTCGAAGACGTCGACTTCACCATCCGGGCCGGCGAACGGGTCGGCCTGATCGGTGAGTCGGGATCGGGCAAGTCGCTGACCGCGCTGAGCGTCATGGGCCTGCTCCCCGAGGGGCTCCGGGCCACAGGGTCCGTGCGGCTCGCCGGGGTCGACCACGACCTGGTGGGTGCCGACGAGACGCGGATGTCCCGGGTGCGGGGCAAGGAGATCGCCATGGTCTTCCAGGAGCCCATGACCGCGCTGAACCCCACGATGAAGGTCGGGCGGCAGATCGCCGAGGTACTGCTGATCCACCGGACCAGACCCGACCGCGCGTCCGCTCGAACCGCCGCCGTGGAACTCCTCGCCCAGGTGGGGCTTCCCGACCCCGCGGCCGCCGCCGACGCCTACCCCCACCAGTTCTCCGGAGGCCAGCGGCAGCGGGTGGTACTGGCCATCGCCCTCGCGAACGACCCCGCGCTCCTGGTCTGCGACGAGCCCACCACCGCGCTCGACGTCACGGTGCAGGCACGGGTGCTCGACCTGATCGTGCGGGGCGCCCAGGACCGCAGGTCGGCCATGCTCTTCATCACCCACGACCTGGCCGTGGTGGCCACCGTCTGCGAACGGGTCATGGTCATGTACGGCGGGCGGGTGGTCGAGTCCGGCCCGGTCCGGGAGGTGTTCACGCGCCCCCGGCACCGCTACACCCAGGGCCTGATCGGCGCGTCGGACCTGACCGTGGTCGACGACCACGGCCGGCTGATCACGATCGGCGGGTCGGTTCCGCCGGCGGGACACTTCCCGGCCGGATGCGTCTTCAGAAACAGGTGCGCTTCGGCGACCGAGAGGTGCGCCACCCGACCGGACTGGGTCCCGACCGGGCCGGACTCCGGCTACTCCTGCTTCCACCCGGTGTCCGAGAGCGACGTACCGGAATCCGGCGTACACAAAATCGGCGCCAACGAGCCCGGCGTACCCACGAACCAGGAGGCCGGCCTTGGCTGAGCAACCGACCAGCGCCACCCTCGCCCCCGAGCCGCGGACCGGCCCCGTGGACGCCATCAGCGTCCGCGACGTCACGCGCGACTACCGACGGCCTCGTACCTCCCTGCGCCGCCCCAGCCCGCCGGTGCACGCCCTGCGCGGCGTCAGCTTCGACATCCCCCAGGGACAACGGTTCGGCATCGTGGGCGAGTCGGGGTGCGGCAAGTCGACCCTGCTGCGGATTCTGGCCGGGCTCGACCGCCCCACGAGCGGCAGCGTCGCGATCGACGGCCGGGACATCACCGGACTCCCGGAGAGACAGCTGAAGTTCGTCCGCGAGCGGCTCCAACTCGTGTTCCAGGACCCGATGAGCGCCCTGGACCCGCGCATGCGCGTCGGTGACATCGTGGCCGAGCCGCTCGTCGCGCAGGGGCACCCGAACCGCACGGAGCGGGTGGCCGAGTTGCTCGAAGCGGTCGGCCTGGGCGCCGACGCGGCCCAGAGGTATCCGCACCAGTTCTCCGGCGGCCAGCGGCAGCGCATCTCGATCGCGCGCGCTCTCGCCCCCCGCCCGAAGATCATCGTGGCCGACGAGCCGGTGAGCGCCCTGGACGTGTCCGTACGGGCCCAGGTGCTCAACCTCATCGCCGACCTCGTCGACGAGTTGTCCCTCACCCTGGTCTTCGTCTCCCACGACCTGTCCGTGGTCCGTCATGTGTGCGACCGGGTCGCGGTCATGCACGACGGGCAGATCGTGGAGACCGGGCCCACGGAGCAGGTGTACGAGGAACCGCGACATCCCTACACACGCAGGCTGATCGCCGCCGTCCCGACCCTGGGCAAGGCCTTGTCCGGAGTGTCGGCGGCCGACCTCAACCGGGAGTACCGACCGTGACTGCCCCTGTCGAACCCGCCGGCGGCGACAGCCCTGTGGGGAGGGAGTTCCCCGAGGGTCTTCCCATCGGCGACACCTGGGTGGAGGCACCCGCCGCCGAGGACGTCCGCTTTCCCTATGACGGGACGCTCGTCGCCCGGGCGCCGGTCGGGGACACCGGCCTGGCGCTCCAGGCGGTGGACGCGGCCGTCGCGGTACGCCAACGGGTCGGTCGGCTCCCCTCGCACACACGCAGGGCGGCTCTCCTCGCGACGCACGAGGCAATCGCCTCCCGACGCGACGACTTCGAGCGGCTCCTGGTCCTGGAGACCGGCAAGCCGCTGGTCGACTGCCGTGTCGAGGTGGACCGCACCCTGCTGACACTGCTGACGGCGGCCGAGGAAGTCGCCCGGCTGCACGGGGAGACAGTGCCGCTGGACCTGCTGCCGGCGGGTGAGGGGCTGCTCGGCTACTGGACCCGCAAGCCCATCGGCGTGGTGGTCGGCATCGCGGGCTTCAACTACCCGCTGCTGCTCGCCGCGCACAAGCTCGCGCCGTCGCTGGCCGCCGGCTGCCCGGTCATCGCCAAGCCCGCCCCGCAGACGCCGCTGGCCACCCTGTGGCTGGTGCATCTCCTCCGCGAGGCGCTGCGCGCCGGTGGCGCGCCGCAAGCCGCGGTGCAGTTGGTGACCGGCGGCCCCGAGGTGGGCGTGGCGCTGACCACCGACCGCCGGATCGGGGCGGTGTCCTTCACGGGTTCCGCCGCCGTCGGCCACCGGATCGCCCGGGACGCGGCTCCCACCAAGGTGCTGCTCGAACTCGGCTCCAACGCCGCCCTGGTGGTGGCCGCCGACGCCGACCTCGACGCCGCCGCCGACGCGGTGGTGCGCGGCGGGTACTACGCGTCGGGCCAGGCGTGCATCAGCGTGCAGCGGGTCATCGTGGTGGACGCCGTGCGGGAGGAGTTCGTGGCCCGCCTGACGGAGCGAGTGGCCCACGTGGTCGTGGGCGATCCCCGCGATCCGGCGACGAGGGTCTCGGCGCTCATCGACAAACGGTCGACCGAGCGGGTGCGCGCGTGGCTGGAGGAGGCGGTGGAGGCGGGGGCGTCGCTGGCGGCCGGGGGCACGGTCACCGACGGGGTGATGGAGCCCGCCGTACTGCTCGACGTGGACAGCGGTCTGCCCGTCTGGGACGAGGAGGTCTTCGGTCCCGTGGTCGCGGTACGGTCCGTCCCCGATCTGGAGACTGCCTTCGACCTGGTCAACGACTCGCGCTACGGACTGCACGCGAGCGTCTACACCAGCGCCCTCGACACGGCGTTCACCGCTCTGGACCGCCTGGAGGTGGGAGGGGTGGTCGTCAACGAGGTTCCCGGCTTCCGCTCCGATGTCATGCCGTACGGGGGCGTGAAGGACTCCGGGGCCGGACGGGAGGGCCCGAGGTTCGCCATCGAAGAGCTCACCGTGACCCGTATGGCAGTGATCCGTCCGACGACAACGAAGTGAGGACCGTGCAAGCAAACGACCGCACCGATGCGGTGGACACGTACTCCCGCCTGTTCCGGCTCGACGGCCGCAGGGCTGTCGTGGTGGGCGCGGGCAGCGGAATCGGCCGCGAGAGCGCCCTGGCCCTCGCCGCGCACGGCGCCACGGTGGTGTGCGCCGACCGCGACCTGACGGCGGCCACGGAGTCGGCGTCGATGGGGCCGGGCCTCTCGGCGTACGCCCTCGACGTGCTCGACGGCGAGGCGGTCGCGCGTGCCGCCGAGGAACTCGGCCCCGTCGACGTGCTCGTCTTCACCGCCGCGACGAACGTGCGCAAGCCCCTGCTCGACTACACGGCGGAGGAGTTCGAGCGGGTCGTGGCGCTCAACCTGCGCGCGTCCTTCGACCTGGTGCGGGCGTTCGGCCGTGGCATGGCCGAACGCGGCAGGGGAAGCATCGTCGGCTTCAGCTCGATCCGCGCGGTGGCCGTCGAACCGGGACAGGGGGTGTACGCGGCCACGAAGGCCGGCCTCGTCCAGATGCTGCGGACCGCGGCGGCCGAACTGGGCCCGTCGGGCGTGCGGGTGAACGCCGTCGCCCCCGGCGTCGTGGACACTCCGCTCACCGCGCAGATCAGGGCTGTGCCGGAATGGTCGGAGGCCTACGCGAGCAAGAGCGCCCTGGGCCGCTGGTCCCGGCCCGACGAGCTGGCCGGTGCCGTCGTCTACCTCGCGTCGGACGCGTCCTCGTTCGTGACGGGCAGTCAGCTCTTCGTGGACGGAGGCTGGACGGCGATCGACGGACGCTTTACGCCGCCCAACTGATGTAAGGACGATGCCGCCGGGGTGACCCGGCGGCATCAGTCATCAGGCACCAGTCATCAGTCGATGCGCTCGAAGGGCTCCTGGATTCCTTCGTCCGGCGCGACCGTGAAGACGACCTTCTCGAATCCTCCGGTGAACGCGAATTCGCCGTCATAGCTGGGCGAGGAGGGCGACAGCGTGTCCCGGCCGACGTCGAGGCCCTGCCAGCCCAGGAAGTGCGGGAGGACCCGCGGAATGTCGCCGGTGCCGACCGGCTTTCCTGACACGTACAGGTGACCGACGCCCCGCATGTCGCCGGTCTTGACGAATTCGAAGGTCAACTCCGCCGGGCCGGTGGGCAGTTCTTCCTCCGAGGCCACCGTGTAACGGGTGCCGAGGAAGTTGTACTCGTAGACCAGCCGGTTGTCCTTGATGTACAGGACGTATCCGCTGCTGATGCTGCCCAGGGACACGAGGACGCCCTCGTCCGACGCGGCGGCCCGGTCGACGAACGCGGTGATGCGGTGGCCGCGGTTCATCACCGGTGGTACCGCGGCGACGGGCAGATGGGCCATGCCGGGGTAGTAGGTGAAGGTGGTGCGGTTGCGCGGAGAGCCGGGACGCGGAATCTTCGCCCGGTAGGCGAACCCCTGGTCGTCCAGCGGAAGCACATCGTATTTACCCGCTTCCACCCAGAAGCGCGCGACCATCTTCTGCAGTTGCTCGGGCATCTCCTGCGCCAGGTCGTTGCATTCCGAGAAGTCGCTGTCGTGGTGGTAGAGCTCCCACTGGTCCGCGTCGAAGGACGATCCGCGTTGGTGGAAGGCGACGGCCTTCCACCCGTCGTGCCAGATCGCGCGGTGCCCGAACATCTCGAAGTACTGGGCTTCCTTGCGGGTCGGCGCGGTCGGCGCGTCGAAGGTGTAGCCCATGCTGACACCGTGGATCGGGAGTTGCGGGATGCCGTTGTGGACCGAGGGAGCCTCGAGACCGAGCAGTTCGAAAAGGGTCGGGACGATGTCGGTGACATGGTGGAACTGCTGCCTGACCTCGCCGGTGCGCGGCAGCCCCCGGGGCCAGTTCACGATGAGCGGGCAGCGGACGCCGCCTTCGTGGGTGTTCTGCTTGTAGCGCTTGAACGGCGTGTTGCCCGCCTGCGCCCAGCCCCAGGGGTAGTTGGAATGAGCGCGGGTGGTACCGATCTCATCGATCCGCGCCACCATCTCGTCGAAGTCCTCGGCGACACCGTTCTGGAACGCGGTGGGGTTGAGCGACCCCTTCTGCCCGCCTTCCTGGCTGGCCCCGTTGTCCGAGAGCAGGATGGTGATGGTGTTCTCCATCTGGCCTATCCGCTCCAGGAATTCCATGAGGCGGCCTATGTGGTGGTCGGTGTGGTCGACCATCGCCGCATAGGCCTCCTGGAGGCGTACGGACAGCTTCTTCTCGTCGTCCGACAGTTCGTCGAAGGGAACGACCCCCGGGTTGCGCGGCGCCAGTTCGGTGCCGGGTGGCAGGATGCCCCGTTCGATCTGGCGGGCGTGGCGGGTGGCGCGCTCGGCGTCCCAGCCGTGGTCGAACCGGCCCCGGTACTTCTCCAGGTATTCCTGGGGAGCCTGGTGCGGGGCGTGCGCCGCGCCGAACGCCAGGTAGAGGAAGAAGGGCTTCTCCGGGGTGACCGACGTCTGGTCCGTGACGAACTCGATCGCCCGGTCCACCAGGTCCTCGCTGAGGTGATAGCCCTCTTCCGGGCTCTTCGGCGGAGCCACGGCGTGGTTGTCGTGGAAGAGTTCCGGATAGAAGCTGTCCGTCTCGGCTTCCAGGAATCCGTAGTAGCGCTCGAAACCACGTCCCAGCGGCCACTGGGTGTACGGCCCGGACGCGGTGGTCTGCTCCATCGGCGCCAGGTGCCACTTGCCCACCGCCATGGTGTTGAAGCCGGCGTCGCGCAGCACCTCCGGCAGTACCGCGGCGGACTTGGTGATCTGTCCGCGACCGCTGGGGAAGCCGGTGTCGAAGTTGGACAGCATGCGCATGCCGACGGAGTGGTGGTTCCGGCCGGTCAGCAGGGAGGCGCGGGTCGGCGAACACAGCGTGGTGGTGTGGAAGTTGGCGTAGCGAAGGCCGTCGGCGGCGAGGGCGTCCATGGCCGGGGTGTCGATGTCCGAGCCGAAACAGCCGAGGTCGGAGAAGCCGACGTCGTCGAGCACGATGACCACGACATTGGGCGTGTCTGCGGCAGGCCCCTGCTGATCGGGCCACCACGGCGTCGACTCCTCGTAGGTGGTGCCGATTCTGCCTTGGAAAGTACTGCGTACTTGGAAAGCACTGCGGAAAGTACCGCTCTCGGGCGGCGGATACGGAGAGGCGTTGGTCATCCAGGACGCTCCTTCCCAGTCAACTGGTCAAACCAGTTGACTGGGTGCAAGTCTGAACTCCCGCTATTTGGGTGTCAACCACAGCTATCTCATGCGGAGGGCAGGTCCGCCGCGCAGCGGAACCCCATGTGTCCGGTGCTGCTGTCGGGTGTGTTGGACGTGCGGGCTGCGACGCGGTAGCGGTTGCAGTACGACGCATGGCACAGGTAGGAGCCGCCGCGGATCACCTTCGCCTCCCCGGTGGGAGGTCCGGCCGGGTCCTCACGGGTCTCCGGGCGGTCGGCCGCGTGCCAGGTGGTGCTCCACCAGTCGGAGCACCATTCCCACACGTTGCCCGATGTGTTGTACAGGCCGAGGTTGTTGGGCCGGTAGGTCTTGACGGGCGCGGTTCCCAGATACCCGTCCTCACCCGTGTTGGTCTGCGGGAACCGCCCCTGCCAGATGTTGCAGCGGTGCTGTCCCCGGGGCAGGAGTTCGTCACCCCAGGGAAAGCGGGAGTGTTCCAGACCGCCTCGTGCCGCCCTCTCCCACTCCGCCTCCGTGGGCAGGCGCTTGCCCGCCCATGCCGCGTAGGCGGACGCGTCGCGCCAGGACACGTGGACGACAGGGTGGTTCGACAGATCGGTCCATGACGACCCCGGCCCGTAGGGGGCCCGCCAGCACGCTCCGTCCACCGCGAGCCACCAGGGCGCCTGCGCCACCGTGCCGTCCCGCACCAACTGCCGGGCGTCGGGGTGGACGAGTGCGTAGAACACGAAGGACCAGCCGTAGCGCTCAGCGTCGCTCTTGTAGCCGCTGCTGCGTACGAACGCCGCGAACTGTCTGTTGGTGACGGTGGTCGCGTCGATGAGGAACGGCGACAGCCGCACCGCCCGGACCGGCCCTTCACCGTCCTCGGGAAACGCGTCGGCGTCGTCGCCTCCCATCAGGAACGTCCCTCCGGGGACGCGCAGCATGGCGCGCAGCGCCTGCGCCCGGTCCCGCTCCGGGGCCTGGAGCCGTGCGCCGGACGGCTCGGGTGTCTCCCGGTCACCCCCTGAAGTGGGGGCGCAACACGCGCTGGACATCGCTCCTCCGACCGCGGCTGCTGTGCCTCACCCGACCGACCAGGCAATCGTCCGCGGGTTCGAGAGTACGGCCCGCCGGGTCGGCCCCGAACGGCGGATCGGGTGAAAAATCGGTGCATACATCGGTCGAATCGCAAACCCTCCGCAGGCCGAGCGCTCCCGGACATGACAGTTCACCTGCGCGTACACCTCCGCCACCAGCGCCTGAGCCTCGCTCCGATTTCTGATACGTCGGAGGTCTTCCCCTGTCCCCCAAGTGCCTGCACCATGCCAGGTAGTTCACCATCAGGAATGGGAGGCATCTACGTGACCGTGACGCCTGAGAACGGGATCTCTCGAAGAGGTGTGATCGGTACGGCCGCCGCAGTCGCCGCGGTGGGCTGGTCGGCGGGGTCCGGCACCGGCTGGGCGGCGCCCCGCGAGACCGGCGGAACGGAGGGGCTGCACGAACGGATGGCCCGGGCCGCGGCTCTGCGCTGGCGGCGGATGCCCGGCGACTGGAAGGACGGCCCCTTCCTGAGCAACGGCCTGCTCGGGGTGCAGGTCTACCGAGGTGCGACGGCCAACTCCGTGAAGGTCATGGTCAGTCACAGCCAGGTGCAGGACCAACGGCCACAGTGGCGTGCTCCGTACGGATTCTCCCGGTTGCCCATAGGGCACTTCGACCTCACGCTCGCCGGTGAGGTGACAGACGTCGACTGGACCCTGGACCTCTGGGACGCCGAGCTGCGCGGCACCGTCACCACCACACGCGGGAGCGTCCGCTTCTCGATGCTGGTGCACAACGCCCGTACCGCGCTGCTGATTTCCACCCGGCCCAGTGCGGGCGAGGAGGATGCGGCCTGGTCGTTCACATGGATGTCCGCGACTTCTCCGCGCACGAAGGACAAACCCGCCGACTACACCGGCAACCCCGATCCCACCGTGGGCACCGCCGGAGACACCGGGTACGTGCAGCAGCCGCTGATCGCGGGCGGAGGGTGGACCACCGCCTGGCGCGAACGGCGCGTCGGCAGCGGCAGACTATTGGCCGCGCACATCGTCTACCGCTTCCCCGAGGACCTGTCGGGCACGACGGAGCTTGCCGTCGCCGAAGTGGCCCGCACGCTCTCCGCGGACCCGGACGATCTGGTGCGCGAGCACCGCGCCTGGTGGCACCGCTTCTACCGGCGCAGCCTGCTGTCCGTACCCGACAAGCGCATTCAGGACTTCTACTGGATCCAGCTCTACAAGGCCGCCTGCGCCACCCGGGCCGGCGGGCCCTCGATGTCCGAATGGGGGCCGTGGTACCCGGAGACCGGCGGCAGTTGGACCGCCGTCTGGTGGAACCTCAATGTGCAGATCGCCACCTGGCTGATCCAGGGGTCCAACCACCTCGAACTGGACTCCGTCACCTCCACCTTCAAGGACTTCGAGAAGAACCTGCCGCTCTCCGTCCCGCCGGAGTACCGGGACGGGCAGACCTACGCCCTGGCCCATCCCTCCGACTGGCTGCTGCGCCCCGGCGCCAAGACCGTCGGCATCCCCGGCACGTCCACCAAGACCGACAACAACGGCAATCTCATCTGGGCCATGCACAACGTCTGGCTCAGCTACCGCCACACCATGGACGTGTCGATCGTGCGCGACGTCCTCTTCCCGATCCTCGTCAAGGCGGTGAACTTCTACGACCACTTCCTGCGCGAGGGCGGCGACGGAATGCTGCATCTGCCGCTCACCCGGTCGCCCGAGTGGGCCGACGCCGAGGACTGCGTCTACGACCTCTCCCTGCTCCGCTGGGGCTGCGCCACCCTCCTCGACTGCCTGCGCGTTCTGCGTACGGACCATCCACGCGCCGCGCGCTGGCGGGAGATCCTCCAGCGCCTGGTGGCCTACCCGCGGGACGCGACCGGGGTCATGATCGGCGCGGGGAAGCCGCTCACCGAGTCCCACCGCCACTTCTCGCACATGCTGTGGCTGTACCCGCTGCACGAGCTGAGCTGGGACCGCCCGGCCGACCGGGAGATCATGCGGACCACCTTCGACCACTGGGTCAAGGACCGCGGCCTGTGGGCGGGTTACAGCTACGCCGTCGCCTCGTCGATGGCCTCCGTGATGGAACGGTCCGAGGAGGCCCTCGACTTCCTCACCTTCTTCACCGGCGGCAACGTCGTCAACAACGCCTGGATGACCCCGAACACCATGTATGTGGAGGGCGGGAACCTCGCCACGGAGAGTCCGCTGACGGCGGCTCAGTCGGTCCTCGACATGGCCGTGCAGAGTCATGGCGGGGTGGTACGGGTCTTCCCCTCCGTGTCCCGGCGCTGGCCGGACGCCTCCGTCCAGGGCCTGCGCACCCAGGGTGCGTTCCTGGTGGACGCGGACCGCTCGGGTGGCCGGACCCGGTGGGTGCGGGTGCACAGCCAGGCGGGTGCTCCGCTCGTGCTGCAGCACGGCATCGACGGGGCCATCGACGTACGGGACGAGCGTGGGCGGCGCCTGCGCTACCGGGACACAGCGGCCGGCCGTATCGAGGTTCCGCTCCGCTGGGGAGAAACGGCCGTCGTTGCCCGGCGCGGCACCGCCTTGGACCTCGGCCCGCGTGACGTACCGGCCGTCGGAGACTCGAAGCCGTGGGGACTTCCGGAGTTTTCGTGACATGCGTCACAGCTTCTCCGCTACTAAGCATGCGGAATAGTTGATGCCACTCAGTCGACATAGGGGACTTGTCCGGCTTGAGTCAGTCCCCCGTCGCGCCGGTCCTGACCTCCGCAAAGACCCTCGGAAGCCGAACCAGCACCCTCCCGTACTCCTGGCAAGGGCTCTCCAGAACTACGAAGCAACGTAGTAGGCAGGCCCCTTTGTGCTTCGTGTGAAGCCGTCCTAAGAATGGCGGCCCGCAGGACCTTTCCGCAGTTCAGGAGGGGTCCTGCGGGGAGCCGGCCGCGCAAGGACGCTCGGCGAGTACCGAATGGGGTCATGTATGGGGAAGCATCGCCAGAACAAGCATTACCGGCGCATAGTCATCGCCGCGGTCGCCGTCGGCACCGTGGCTGTGCCGTCCGTCGCCATGGCCTGTGGCGACTGGCAGGACAGCGGAGGACATCGTTCCTACGACTGGGAGAGGAACGGCGCCAAGGACTGGCGGCACGGCCACGACCGGCACACTCCGACCCCCTCCGCAGACACCCGAAGGACCCACGCACCCAAGCCCAAGCCCAAGAAGACCACGACGCCTTCGCGCACCGCGAACACCGCGAAGCCCAAGGCCACACCCAAGCCCAAGCCCAAGAAGACCACGCCTTCCAGCACTCCGAAGGCCACCGCCACGGCGTCCGGCGCCAACACTCGCATCGTCGAACTCGTCAACGCCGAGCGGAAGAAGGCCGGTTGCTCGCCCGTGACTCCGGACGCGACCTTGACCAAGGCCGCACAGGCACACAGCGAGGACATGGCGGCCCACCGGAACATGTCGCACACCGGCTCCGACGGATCTTCCCCGGGCGACCGGATCACCCGTGCCGGCTACACCTGGCGCACCTACGGCGAGAACGTCGCCTATGGTTACACCACTCCCGAGCAGGTCATGGCGGGTTGGATGTCCAGCCCCGGCCACAAGGCCAACATCCTGAACTGCGCGTTCAAGGAGATCGGCGTCGGTCGCGCACAGCCCGGCAACTACTGGACCCAGGACTTCGCAACCGCCCGATAGGCGACAACAGGGCCAGAACGGCCTCCGACCTGCAACAAAGCTGGTCGGGACGACAGGATTTGAACCTGCGACCCCTTGACCCCCAGTCAAGTGCGCTACCAAGCTGCGCCACGTCCCGATGCGCTACCGCGGGTGCCCCGCGTGATCACGCACGTCAACCCTACCTCACATGGACAGGAGATCTCCTCTCCCGGTCCCCGTTCGGCATGAGCCTGTGGTGGGGTGGGGAAGATCCGGCACGGGTCTGTCGGCCGACGGAGCGCGTCGCGGGGAGCTGATGGGTGTGGAGACGTCCTGGAGTGGGTCGGGCAAGGTCGAGGTGCGGCCCGTCGCCGGGTACATCGGGGCCGAGATTCACGGTGTCGACCTGGCCGGTCCTCTGGCGGACGAGGTCGTCGCGGAGATCCGGGCGGCGTTGCTGCGCTGGAAGGTGGTCTTCTTCCGGGAGCAGGAGCTCGACCACGCCGGGCACGTCGCGTTCGTCCGGCGCTTCGGGGAGCCGATCACGTTGCGGTCCCGCGGCTCCGCCTCGCCCGCGGACTTCCCCCAGGTGGAGACGACGGCCGACCGGCTGGAGCTGGCGGGGCGCCACGGTATGTCGCACGCGGAGTGGCTGGAGCGGCGGCGCCACTCCACGCTGCGCGGCTGGCACGCCGACCACACGGCACGGATCGACCCGCCGGCCCTGACGGTCCTGCGCGCCGAGCGGGTGCCGCCGTACGGCGGGGACACCACCTGGGCGAATCTGGCCACCGCCTACGCGGGACTGTCCGAGCCCGTGCGGAGATTCGCCGAGGGGCTGCGTGCGGAACACCGGCTCGGGGTCGGTTACCTGCCGCGCTCCGGTCCCGACGCGTACATGCTGCACCTCCAGGACCATCAGGTGGCGTCCGCCCACCCGGTGGTCCGCGTGCACCCGGAGAGCGGCGAGCGGGTGCTCTACGTCAACCCGTACTACGTGGAGAACATCATCGGTGTCTCTCGGGCCGAGAACCGGCTGCTGCTGGAGATGTTCGTGGAGCAGGTGACACGGCCCGAGTACACCGTCCGTTTCCGCTGGGAGCCGGGCAGCGTGGCCATGTGGGACAACCGCGCCACGATCCACCTGGCTCCCAGCGACACCGCCCACCTGGACTTCCCCCGCATCATGCACCGGGTCATGACGGCGGGGGACGCTCCGGTCGGGGTGGACGGTTCGCCGTCCGAGTCGATCAGCGGGGCGCCCCTGCACCAGCCGTCCGCGCCCTAGGGTTTCCGGTACGGCCGGTGCCGGAGTGCTGTCGCCCGGCTGTCAGGCGTTGGGGTCGAACGCGATACCGGACGGCTTGGCCGCCGACAGGTGGGAGTTGAAGTTCGCGTCCTTCAGGCCGAAGTTGGCGCTGCCGAAGTCGTACGCGCTCAACTTGTCGCGCAGGCCCGAGGGGTAGCCGTTCCAGCCGACCAGCGGCGGGTACTGCCAGGTGCCCTTGGCGTTCTCCGGCGGTTCGTCGTTCGCGTTCGCGGGGCGGAAGGCGTGCGTACTGGCGCCGTCCTTGTGGTACACGATCTTGGGGTGGTTGCCGTCCCAGCGGATCTGGTCGCGGGTGTAGACGTTGAAGCTGCCGTGGGCCGAGGTGGAGACGTACTGGGCCTGGCCGTTCTGCACCCACACCACGACGTGCTCCCAGTCGTGGCGGTGGCCTCCGATGCCGCTGCCGGCCACGGCCTGGTCCTTCTCGAAGTACAGGCCGTACATCACGGCGCACCAGCCGTTGTTGCACTTGTAGCGGACGTAGCCGTTGGTGTTGTCGAGGTCCGAGGCGTCGTGACACTCGCCGCCCAGGGCACCCGTCGGGTTGAGGCCGCCATTGACCGTCCCGTCGGGGCCGATGGCGGGCGTCGGGTAGCAGCCGTCCGTGTCGTAGTCGTACGCCGGCTGCCATGTCTGCTCGGTGGTGTCGGCGTTGGCGGGCAGGGCCTGGGGCGGGGCCGCGAGCGCGCTGCCGGGGAAGGCGATCACCAGAGCCACAGCGCTGCCGGAGATGACGGATGCTCTGCGGAGCCTCCGCACACGCGTCTTCAATGTGTCCTCCTGGTTCGGACGTGGGGGAAGTGGAGGGAGTGAGGGAAGTGGGGGGTGAGAGCATTCCAGCAGGATTGACATGCCCAGAACAGTGTCGGTCAACCTCGTTGACGCGTCGAAGATCAACGGGTGTCAGGGTGATGACGGGTCAGCCAATAGACGGGCGTGCGATCACGTCAGCGCCGTTCCGCGCGGTGCTGACAGGTTGATCATCCGACGGCACAATGGCGGACGGTTCGGAAGGGGGAGAGACATGAGTGGCGAACAGAGACTGACGGGCCGGCTGGACACCTCCGTGGCGCACAACGCCCGTGTCTGGAACTACTGGATCGGCGGCAGGGACAACTACGAGATCGACCAGCGGGTCGGCGAGCACGTCGCCTCGATGTTCCCGGTGATCCGGGACATCGCCCGCGCGGACCGCGAGTTCCTCGGCCGGGCGGTACGGTTCCTGGCCGAGGAACGTGGAGTACGCCAGTTCCTCGACATCGGCACGGGGATGCCCACGGCGGACAACACCCACGAGATCGCCCAGCGGATCGCGCCCGAGTCGCGGATCGTGTACGTCGACAACGACCCGGTCGTCCTCCTCCACGCACGCACCCTGCTGACGGGCACGCACGAGGGCGTCACCGACTACATCGACGCCGACCTGCACGACCCGGACACCCTGCTCGAACGCGCCACACGGACACTGGACTTCACCCGGCCGATCGCGGTCATGATGCTGGGCGTCCTCAACTTCGTCCTGGACACCGGCACGGCCCGTGACATCGTGCGGCGGATCATGGCGGCGGCGCCCTCCGGCAGCTTCCTCGTCCTGACGCACCCCACGGCCGACGCCGACCTCGGCGGCGAGGGCCAGGTCCCGGCCATGGAGTTCTGGAACGAGAACGCCACTCCGCCCATCACCGCCCGCAACCGCGCGGACGTCACGGCGTTCTTCAATGGACTGGAACTGCTCGACCCGGGGCTGGTGGCGTGCTCGCACTGGCGTGCCGACTCCGACTCCCCCGTCGTGGTACCGCAGTTCGGGGCGGTCGCCGTGAAACCCTGAGCCCGAGCAGCGCGCACGCGAGGAGGACGTATGACGACCCTGGCCGATCCCGTCCCCGGCGGCCGTCCGAGAGATGTCGGGCGGGCCAGGGCACAGGCCAAGGACCTGTCCACGAAAGGCGTGCACGGTGTCGTCCTCGCCTACGTCGACACGGCGGGCATCTGCCGGGTGAAGACCATCCCGGTGTCCCGGCTCGCCTCGGCGTCTGCCTGGGGTGTCGGGATGTCGCCGGTGTTCGACACCTTTCTCGCGAACGACTCCATCGTCTCGACCGACGTGCTCGGCTCACCGGACGGCGACCTGCGCCTCTACCCCGACCTCGACCAGGTCGTGGCCCTGTCGGCCCAGCCCGGCTGGGCCTGGGCCCCGGTCGACCGGATCACCCAGGAGGGAGCGCGGCACCCGGGGTGCAGCCGCACCTTCCTGCGCCGGATCGTCACGGACGCGGCCCAGCGCCACGGCATCGAGTTCAAAGCCGCTTTCGAGGTCGAGTGGGCCGTCGGGCAGGCCACGGCACCCGGCGACACCTTCGTCCCCGGCACCACGGGCCCGGCCTACAGCGCCACCCGGCAGGTCGAACTGAGCGACTACACCCTGGAGTTGCTGACGGCGTTCGCGGAGCAGGGCGTCGACGTCGACCAGATCCACCCCGAGTACGCGACCGGCCAGTTCGAGATCTCCGTGGGCGCGCTGGACCCGGTGGCCGCCGCGGACCGCAGCGTGCTGGTGCGGCAGACCATCCGCGCGGTGTCGCGACGCCACGGACTCAGGGCGTCGTTCTCGCCGGCCGTCCTCGCCGGGAGCGTCGGCAACGGCGGGCACGTCCACCTCTCCGCGTGGCGTGACGGGTCGAACCTCCATGCGGGAGGCGATCGGCGGTACGGCATGACCGCCGAGGCCGAGTCGTTCGCGGCCGGCGTCCTCGCGCACCTCCCGGCACTGACGGCGGTCACCGCCCCGTCCCCCGCCAGCCATCTGCGGCTCAGACCCTCGCAGTGGGCGGGGGTGTTCACAGCCTGGGGGCGCGAGACCCGCGAGACCGCGGTGCGTGTCATCACCGGGATGACGGGCCGCCAGGACCAGGAGGCGAACCTGGAGGTCAAGCCGGTCGACCTGGCCGCCAACCCCTATCTCGCCCTCGGCTGTCTGATCGCCGCCGGGCTCGACGGCCTGGAGTCGGCCGCGGCCCTGCCCGAGGAGATCACCGGGGACCCGGCGCGGTTCGGCGCCGAGGAGGCGGCGGCACGGGGAGTGCACCGCCTGCCGACGTCCCTGGCGGAGTCCGTCGAGGAGTTCCGCCGGGACGAGGTGCTGCGCACCGCGCTGGGGCCGGTCCTGGCCGACGCCGTGATCGCCGTGCGTCAGGGCGAGTTCGAGGCCGTGGCGGGACTGGACGACGAGCGCGTGGCGGCGGCGTACCGGTGGACCTACTGACGCCATGACTCCTTCAGCCCCCGCCCCCGGCCCGGTCTACGAGGCCCTCGCCGGGCTGCGGCTCGTGGACCACCACTGCCACGGGGTGGTCACCGCCGATCCGAGCCCGGAGCGGTTCGCGTCGCTGATCACCGAGGGCGCCGCGTGGCCCGGCAGCGGAATCTCCCCCTTCGACACCCCTGTCGGCGTGGCGATCCGTCGGCACTGCGCTCCGGTTCTGGACCTGCCGCGGCACGCGTCCGCCGCGGAGTACCTGGCACGGCGGGCGGAGCTGGGCTCGCGCGAGGTGAACCGGCGGTTCGTCACGGCCGCGGGAACCGACGTGTTCTGCGTCGACACCGGGTACGCGCCGGACGACGTCACGACATCCTGGGAACTCGCCGCTACGGCCGGTACCGCCGACGCGTACGAGGTCGTCCGGCTGGAGAGCGTCGCCGAAGCCGTGGCGGCACAGGGCGTGGAGCCGGGCGAGTACGCCACCGCCTTCCACACCGCCGTACAGGACGCCGTGGCGCGGCGGCACGTCGTGGCGGTGAAGTCGGTGGCCGCCTACCGCACGGGGTTCGACCTGGACCCGGGCCGCCCCTCCGACGCGGACGTCACGGCGGCGGCCGCGCGCTGGCTCGGCGCTACGGGAACGGCTCCTCGGCTGGACGACCCCGTACTCGTCCGCCACCTGCTCTGGACCGCCGTCGACGTCGGGCTCCCCCTCCAACTGCACGTCGGCTTCGGGGACAGCGACATCCGGATGCACCGGGTGGACCCCACCCACCTGACCGACTGGCTGCACCTGACCTCCGGCACCGTCCCGGTCCTGCTGCTGCACTGCTGGCCCTACCAGCGCCAGGCCGCCTACCTGTCGGCGGTCTTCGAGCAGGTGTACCTCGACGTCGGGCTCACCCTCCACCACGTCGGCCCGACGCGGGCGCGGGCGGTACTGGAGGAGGCACTGGAGGTCACCCCGTTCCGCAAACTGCTGTACAGCTCGGACGCGTACGGAGTGGCCGAGTTCTACCACCTCGGCTCCCTGACCTTCCGCCAGGGCTTGGCCGACCTGCTCCAGTCCCGGGTGGACACGGACGAGCTGAGCCTGCCGGACGCTCTCCGCATCGCGGAATGGACGGGCCAGGAGAATGCCCGCCGGGTCTACTTCGACGAGCCTTGAGGGCACCTTCCTGACTCGGGTGCGCCCAAGGCCTTTAGGGGCGCGGGGAACTGCGCGACAAGCCACAACAAACCCGCACCCAGCCACCTCCCCCAACCCGGCAGACGAAACCCCTGACCACCCACATCAGTCCGACCCCAGACCGTCGATCAGCCGATTCAAGAAACGGGCGAACGTGGCTTCGGGGTCCTGCGCCCGCCCAGGCGCCGCAAGCACACCCGCAAGCTCCGGATGCCGCCCATCCGCAGCCATCGCAGCCAGATAACGCGCCTCCGCCGCCACCCGCGAGGGCGACCGCGCGACCGACGCCTGCGCCAGCTCATGCGCCACATGCCCCGCCACAAACCCCGTGAGCTGAGCAAACACCTCCAACTTCGCCGCGCCATCAAGCCCGGTCGGCCGCAACGCGGCAAGCGCGCGCTCCAGGAAGGCAAGGGTGTTGGGACCGGGAACGCGCCGGGTGGACAGGGCGGCGGGCAGCCACGGGTGCCGCAGCATGAGCTCACGCTGGAGGTGGGCGACCTCCCTCAGGTCGGCGCGCCAATCGCCAGTAAGACCGGAGGCCGTCGGCAGTTCGCCGCTGACGTGGTCGACCATCAGCTCCAGCAGCGTCTCCTTGTCGGGTGCGTAGCTGTAGAGGGACATGACGCCCGCTCCGACGCGTTCGGCGACCCGGCGCATGGTGACCGCTTCGAGCCCTTCCGCGTCCGCCAGGGCGACGGCCGCTTCCGTGATCGCCTCGCGGCTGAAGGCGGGCCTGCGGCCTCTGCGGGGCTGGGCGGGGCCGAGCCAGAGTTGTTGGGGGTCGACGCCCGTGGCGCCTGACCCGCCGTCACGGGTCACGGTCCTCGCGTTCCTCTCCTCGTCACTGCCGCCCTCGTCATTGCCGCCCTTGTCGACGTCGGCTGTCGGTGTCATCCAAGCATGCTCTATTCTCGTACAACGTACGGAAATAGAGAAGGGGCTGCCATGACATCACGCATCCATGACACCGCCGGCGCCTCGTCCAGGCGGGCCTGGACGCCGCCGGCCGGCAAACCGCCGTTGTCCTCACGACTGTTGCGGGCGACCTTTCGCGGCCTTCCGGCCAAGCGGTACGAGGTCGGGTGGGAGCCGGAGCTGACGGTCCCCGGCGCCGACGGCAGCCCGCTGGTCACGGACCACTACTTCCCGCGCGCCGAGGGCGACTTCCCCACACTCCTCGTCCGCTCTCCCTACGGCCGGGGCATACCGTGGTCCCCGATGTACGGCGTGCTCTTCGCCGAACAGGGCTTCCACGTGGTCCTGCAGAGCTGCCGCGGCACCGGAGGCTCGGGCGGCACGTTCGACCTGTGGCGCAACGAGGCCGACGACGGGCAGGCCACGGTCTCCTGGCTGCGGGACCAGCCCTGGTTCACCGGCACCCTGGGGACGATCGGCACCAGCTATCTGGCCTACGTGCAGTGGGCGCTGGCCCTGGACCCGCCACCGGAGCTGAAGGCCATGGTCGTGCAGGTGGGTCTGCACGATCCCTACGCCCTGTTCCACTCGAACGGTGCGCTCCGGCTGGACAACGCCCTCGCTGTGGCCGCGGGCATGACGTACCAGCACCGGGGGCTCCTCCCGTTCGTGAAAGCGACCCTGCGTCTGAAGCGCCGACTGCGCGAGATCACCACCGCCCGGCCGCTGCGCGGGGCGCACGTGTCGGCCCTCGGCGACGAAGTGCCCTGGCTGGACGACGTGATGACGCATCCGGACGCCGACGACCCGTACTGGCACGGCGCGTCCCTGGCGGCGGCGGCCGACGGGCTGAGCGTCCCCACCGCCCTGACCACCGGGTGGCACGACGCGCTGCTCGACCAGTCCCTGGAGCAGTTCGGCCGACTGCGCCGGGCCGGATGCGAGACCTCCCTGCTCGTCGGCCCCTGGACCCACACCTCCGCGATGCAGCAGGGCTGGCCCGAGGTGTTCACCGAGAGTCTCGCCTGGCTGCGTGCGCACCTGTGCGGCGACCCGTCCGGTCTGCGCTCCACAGCGGTGCGCGTACACGTCGGCGGCGACGACACCTGGCGGGACCTCGAAGAGTGGCCGCCGACGCCGGCCGCCGCCACCGCGTGGTTCCCGACTCCGGACGGACACCTCGTCCAGCAGGCACCCACGGATCACGGCCCCCTGGCCTCCCTCCGCTACGACCCGGCCGACCCCACTCCCTCCGTCGGCGGTCCAGTGCTCTCCCCCGACGCCGGGCCCCGCGACAACGGCACCCTGGAGGCCCGAGCGGACGTCCTGACGTTCACCGGTCCCCCGCTGACCGAGCCCGTCGACGTCGTCGGCCCGGTCTCGGCGCGGCTGACCCTCTCCACCGACACCGGGCACACCGACGTCTTCACCCGCCTGTGCGACGTGGACGCACAGGGCCGTTCCGTCAACGTCTGCGACGGCCTGACCCCGGTGCGGACGTCCGGCCAGGCTCCGTCCGAGGTCACCGTGGAGATGAGTTCCACCGCCCACCGGTTCGCCGTCGGCCACCGCATACGCTGGCAGATCAGCGGAGGCGCCCATCCGCGCTACGCGAGCAACCCCGGCACCGGTCAGTCGCGGGTGGAGGCCGTCGACTTCACCCCCGTACACATCACGCTCCACGGGGACTCGGCTTTGCTGCTTCCTCGTTGAGGGACGCGGCCCGCGACACCGGCCCGGAACACGAGGGAGTCCGTCAGCGCAGGGCTCCCTTCGTGGCGTCGGCGATGAACCCGCGCGCGAAGAAGGTGAACACCAGCACCAGCGGGATGACCGCCAGCAGCACCCCGGCCATCACCATGCTGTAGTCGGTGGAGTGGCCGGCGTACAGCTGCGCCAGCGCCACCTGGAGGGTGAGGCGGCTCGGGTCGACCAGCATCACCAGGGGCAGGACGTAGTCGTTCCAGGCGGCGATGAAGGTGTAGATGCCGAGGAACGCCAGCGCCGGGCGGACACAGGGCAGCACGACGTGCCAGTACTGACGGAAGAAGCCGGCGCCCTCGATCCGGGCGGCGTCCAGCAGTTCGTCGGGGACACCGGTGCTGGTGTACTGGCGCATCCAGAAGATGCCGAAGGCGTTCGCGGCGGCCGGCACGATGAGCGCCTTGAGCGTTCCCAGCCAGCCCAGCTGCACCATGATCTCGTACTGCGGGATGATCGCCAGCTGGGTCGGCAGGATGTACATCGCCAGCAGCAGCCCGAACAGGAACTTCTTGCCGGGGAACTCGTACTTGGCGAAGGCGAAGGCGGCGAGCGAGTCGAAGAACAGCACCAGCAGTGTCGTACAGACCGCCACGGTCACCGTGTTGAGCAGCGACCCGAAGAAGTCCATCTTGTCGAACAGGTGCTGGATGTTGGTCAGCAGGTTGCCGCCGAACCACAGCTTCGGCGGGTAGCTGTAGATGTCCTGCGAGGTGTTGGTCGCCATGACGACGATCCAGTAGAACGGGAACACCGAGATGACGACGCAGATCATCAGGACGGCGTGGACGCTCAGGCCCCTGAGGCGTTTGCGGTTCTGGCTGTTCACGGCCGTCGCTCCTTACGCTGCACCAGGCGCCAGTTGATGACGACGATGAGCAGGATCAGCAGGAAGAAGGCCCAGACGATCGCGGCGGCGTAACCGAAGTCGTTGTTGTCGAAGGCCTGGTGGTAGAAGTACAGCAGCGTGGTCAGACCCGCCTGGCCCGGCCCTCCGGAGTTGGGGTTGGTGGAGGCGTCGCTGCCGAACAGCACCTGGGGCTCGGTGAAGCTCTGCAGGCCGGTGACGGTGGAGATCACCACGGTGAACAGGATGATCGGCCGCAGCAGCGGGATCGTGATCGAGAACAGGATCCTTGCCGGGCCCGCACCGTCCATCCGGGCGGCCTCGTAGAGCTCGGAGGGGATCGCCTGGAGGCCGGCCAGGTAGATGATCGCGTTGTAGCCGGTCCACTGCCAGGTCATCAGCGCCGCGATGACCAGTTTGATCGTCCACTCGTTGCTCATCCAGGGCACGGCCGACAGATGCAGCCCCTTGAGGATGGCGTTGATGAGGCCGAAGTTGTTGCTGAAGACGGCGCCGAAGAAGATCGCGATCGCCACCAGCGAGGTGATGCTGGGGATGAACAGGGCGACCCGGTAGAAGCCGGTGAAGCGCTTGGTGGAGTTCACCAGCACCGCCAGCAGCAGCGCCATGAAGAGCATCGGCACGGTCGACAGCACCCAGATGACCAGGGTGTTGCGCAGCGACATCCAGAAGATCGGGTCGTCCCACAGGAACCGGAACTGCTGGAACCCGACGAACTGCATGTCCCCGATGCCGTCCCACTTCTGGAACGCCAGGTACACCGTGTACAGCATCGGGAAGAGCATGAAGACGGAGAAGAGCAGGTAGTACGGCGAGACCGCCAGGTACTGCGGCCAGTACCGGGCGATCCCGCGCCGCGGCCCGCGCCGGGCCACGGCCGACACCGGCCGGACCCGGCGCCCGGGCCGCCCCGGGCCACGGCGGTGGCCCGGGGACGGCTGCCCGGTGGGGCCGGTGGCGGGTCCCGAGGACGGACCGGTGGGAGCCGGACCGGCTACCGGGCTTGACGACATGTCACTTCACTCCCTGCCGCTGGGCGATCTGCTTGCCCTGGCTGACCGCGTCCTTCCAGGCGTCGTCAGGGTCCTTGCCCTTGGCCTCGATGGCGGTCAGCTGGTTGAAGTAGGCGGCCGAGACCGCCGCGTCGGCCGGGGCCTCGTAGGCGGCGGGGATCTTCTCGGCCGCCGGGCCGAAGATCTCGATGGTCTTCTGACCGCCGAAGAAGGCGTCGCCCCCGGTCAGCGCGGGCAGCTTGTACGCGGCCGGGGCGGTCGGGAACAGGGCCGCGTCGGTGAAGCCGCGGGCCTGGTTCTCGGGGCTGAGGATCCAGGTGATGACCTTGAACGCCAGCTCCGGGTTGGCGCAGGTCGCGGGCAGCGCCAGGAAGGACCCGCCGAGGTTGGAGGGCCCGCCCGGCAGGCTCGCCACCCGCCACTTGCCCTTGGTGCCCGGTGCCGCGTTGGAGATGTCCAGCGCGTGCCAGGCGGCACCTATCTCGGTGCCAAGGGTGCCGTTGCCGATGGCGGCGTTCCAGGTGTTGTCGTTGATCTTGGCGTCGATCTTGAGGGTGTAGGGCTTCACCGCGGTGGTCCAGGCGGTACGGATGTGGTCCTGGTCGCCGATGAACTTGTTGTCCTCGTCGATGAACCGCTTGGTGCCCTGGCCGATCATCATCGAGAACACCGAGCCGATGTTGTTGATGAGGAAGGTCTTGCGCAGGGCCTTGTGCAGCTCGACGCCGGCGTCGAAGTAGTCGTCCCAGGTGGACAGCTGGGCGGAGACCTTCGCCGGGTCGGTGGGCAGCCCCGCCTTCTCGAAGAGGTCCTCGCGGTAGAACATCGCGCAGGGGCCGATGTCGATCGGGAAGCCGATGAGCTTGCCGTCCTGGCTGGTGGCCTGCTTCAGCTTCCACGACAGGTAGTCCGGGGCCAGCTTGTCGGCGCCGAGGGTGTTCAGGTCGATGAAGCGGTTGGCGTTGGGCAGGAAGGAGGCGATGTCCTCGCCCTTGAGGCCGGTGATGTCGGGGGCGGACGCGGCGGACTTCAGACCGGTGAGCAGCTTGGTCTTGAAGTCGCCACCGATCACGGACGTCTTCAGGGTGGCGTCGGAGAAGTGCTTCTTGGCGTCGGCCACGACCTTGTCGCTCAGGCCGCCGGCCCAGTACCAGAACTTCAGGTTCTTGCTGTCCTTGCTGCCCGATCCTGAGCCGCCGCCGCACGCGGCGGTCAGACCGGCCGTCGCGGCGGTGAGCACGGCGGCCTCGAGGAAACGTCTGCGGGAAAGGTCCACGGTCTTCTCCTGGTGTTCGGCTTGTCCGGCAAGGACCTGCGAGTCGTGGGCGGCTGAGGGCGCGGCGGGGTTCCGGATGGCTGAAGATCGCCGGTATCCGTTGACGCGCCCCGCTACCCGGAACGTGGTGAGCTGGTCCTCTCGGACGGTGCCGATGCGTCGGGGCGGCGAAATATGCCTCTTCTCCGCTTCGGCTGACCGGAGTGGGGTCCGGGCCTGGCTCGAATTACGCAAGAGAGTGCACCCGGTGCGCGAGTTTGACAAGGGTCAAGCAGAGATCGAGACATTCATGCGCGACTTTGCTTGAGTTTGGCGAGTTCCCGAGTATGGTCAGCGCCATGCTCCCTGACCGAAGACATCAGCTGATCCTGCGTGTCCTGCGCGCGGACGGGCCCACCACGGTGGTCTCCCTGGCCGAGAAGGTCGGGGCGAGCCAGGCCACCATCCGGCGCGACCTGGTGCAGCTGGAGGAGGAGGGCCTGCTCAAACGTGTCTACGGCGGCGCGGCCCCCCTGGTCGGCGAGGACGATCCCTTCGCCGACGTGGCCGCGGTCCGGGTCGAGGCCAAGGACGTGTTGGCCGCGCGGTGCGCGGAACTGATCAGGGACGGCGAGACGGTGCTGCTCGACATCGGCACCACGGCCCACCGAGTGGCCCGCCATCTGCACGGCCGGTCGCTGACCGTGATCACGAGCAACCTGGCGGTCTACGAGGAGCTCCAGGACGACAAGGACGTCCAGCTGATACTGCTGGGCGGTGTGGTCCGGCGCGACTACCGCTCGCTGGTCGGTTTCCTCACCGAGGACAATCTCCGCCAGATCCACGCGGACCGGCTGTTTCTCGGCACCAGTGGAATACGCCCCGACGGCCAGGTGCTGGACACCACCGCCGTGGAGGTGCCCGTGAAACGGGCGATGATCGCCGCGAGCGCCCAGGTGGTCCTGGTGGCGGACGCGGGCAAGTTCCCCGGCACCGGAATGGCCCGGGTGTGCGGGCCGGAGGACCTCGATGTCGTGGTGACCAACGCCCCGGGGGACAAGGCGACCTGTGGCCGGCTGCGCGAGGCGGGAGTTGAGGTGGTCGAGGTATGAGACTCACGATTCTGGGCGGCGGGGGCTTCCGGGTCCCGCTCGTCTACCGGGCGCTGCTGGGCGACCGCGGCGAAGGACGCGTCACCGACGTCACGCTGTACGACCTGGACGCCTCCCGGCTGGCGACCATCCGCAAGGTCCTCGCCGACCAGGCGGCCGGGCACCCCGACCCGCCCACCGTCACCGTCACCACCGACCTCGACGAGGCCGTCACCGGCGCTGACTTCGTGTTCTCCGCGATCCGAGTCGGAGGGCTGGCCGGGCGCGCGGCGGACGAGCGGATCGCCCTGGAGGAAGGCGTCCTCGGCCAGGAGACCGTCGGAGCGGGCGGCATCTCCTACGGCCTGCGCACCATCCCCGTGGCCCTGGACATCGCCCGCCGTGTGGCGGCCCTCTCCCCCGACGCCTGGGTCATCAACTTCACCAACCCCGCCGGCATGGTCACCGAGGCGATGACCGCCCACCTCGGCGACCGCGTGATCGGCATCTGCGACTCCCCGGTGGGCCTCGGCCGCCGCGTCGCCGGAGCACTCGGCGCCGACCCGGCCCGCGTCCGCCTGGACTACGTGGGCCTGAACCACCTGGGCTGGCTGTGCGGCCTGTACGCCGACGGCCGGGACCTGCTGCCGTCCCTCTTCGCCGACGAGGCCGCCCTGACCTCCTTCGAGGAGGGCAAGCTCTTCGGCGCCGACCTGCTGCGCACGCTCGGCGCGCTGCCCAACGAGTACCTGCACTACTACTACTTCCACCGCGAGTCCGTCGGCTCCGCCCGGGCCGCCGAACAGACCCGCGGCGCCTTCCTGCACTCCCAGCAGCAGCGCTTCTACGACGCCATGGGCACCGACGGCACCGGCCCGTCGGCACCCCGCGCGGCCTGGCACGCCTGGGACGCGACCCGCCTGGAGCGCGAGACCACGTACATGGCGGAGAACCGCGACGCCGTCGGCATGGGCGAACGCGACTCCTGCGACCTGGAGTCCGGGGGCTACGAGCAGGTGGCCCTCTCCCTCATGCGGGCCATCGCCCTGGACGAGCGCACCGCCCTGATTCTCAACGTCCGGGGGCGCGGCCGTATCCCGGTCCTCGACGACGACGCCGTGATCGAGGTCCCCTGCCACGTCGACGCCAACGGCGCCCACCCCATCGCCGGAGCCCCGCTTCCCGACCACGGCACGGGCCTGGTGTGTGCGGTGAAGGCGGTCGAGCGCGCCGTCATCCGTGCCGCCGCCACCGGCGACCGCGCCCACGCGGTCAGGGCACTGACCATCCACCCGCTGATCGACTCGTACGCCGTCGCCAAGCGCCTGCTGGACGCCTACCAGCGCCAGTTCCCCGAACTCTCCTACCTGGACCGCTGAGCCGGTCCGGGGCCGGGGCCCGCGGTGCCGCTGTGCACTCCCTGGAGAGTGCGCGTGCGCTCGGCGGAGAACCGCACGCCCCCATCCCGCCTACCGTCGCGAGGACGAGTACGCGTGACGGAAGCGGGACACCATGGCAGAGCAGGCACCTGTCGAGCACGACTACCTGGTGGTGGGGGCTGGTTCGGCCGGCAGCGTCGTCGTCAGGCGGCTGCTGGACCGGGGGCACTCCGTGCATGTCGTCGAGGCCGGCCCGGCGGACGACGACGAGCGGGTGCACAGCCCGCAGGGCTGGCCGCTGCTGTTCCAGTCCGAGCTGGACTGGGCGGCCATGACCGTGCCCCAGCGGCACGCGAACGACAGGACCCTGTTCTGGCCGCGCGGCAAGGTGCTCGGCGGCTCCAGCTCGCTGAACGGCATGATCTACATCCGTGGTCACCGCGGCGACTACGACGCCTGGGCCTACTCGGGCTGTCCGGGGTGGGACTGGGACAGTGTGCTCCCGCTCTTCAAACGGTCCGAGGACCATGTGGACGGCGAGAGCGACTGGCACGGCGAGGGCGGCCCCCTGCCGGTCAGCCGCATCACCGACCCCCACCCCACCACCACCGCCTTCGTGGAGGCCGCCGTCGCGCTGGGCCACGAGCCCACCGACGACTTCAACGGCGAGCGGATGACCGGCGTCGGTCTCAACCACGCCACGATCCGCGACGGCCGCCGGATGAGTGCCTGGCAGAGCTTCGTCGCCCCGGTCCTCGGCCGATCCGGTCACCCGAAGCTGACCGTCACCACCGGCGCCCGGGTGCACCGCGTCCTGCTCGACGGCGGCCGGGCGATCGGCGTCGAGTACGCCGCCGGGGGCGCCCTGCGCCAGGCGTACGCGACCGCCGAGGTGGTCCTCAGCGCCGGGGTCATCGGTTCGGCCCAGACGCTGCTGCTCTCCGGCATCGGCCCGGCCGGGCACCTGCGCGAGGTGGGCGTCGACGTGACCGCGGACCTGTCCGGGGTCGGCGAGAACCTCCACGACCACCTGCTGGTCAGCAACGTGTACGAGGCATCGCGGCCGCTGCCGCCCGGAAAGGCCAACCTGCTGGAGGGCCAGCTGTACACGTCCACCGATCCCCGCCGTTCGGGCCCCGATCTGCAGCCGCTCTTCCTGCACCTGGTCTACCCGGCCGAGTCGTACCCGGTGCCGGAGCACGGCTACACCATCGCGCCCGGCATCGTCCGGCCGCAGTCCCGGGGCACCCTGCGGCTCGCCTCGGGCGATCCGGAGGCGGCCCCGCTGCTCGACCCGAACGTCCTCGCCGAGCGGTACGACCTCGAAGCGCTCGTCGACGCGGTGGAGCTGTGCCGGGAGATCGGCGGACAGGCGGCCTTCGACGGCTGGCGCAAGGCCGAGGTGGCACCCGGGCCCGAGGCCCGCACCCGGGACGACCTTCGCGCCTACGTGCGCCGGGCCGTCGGGACCTACCACCACCAGGTCGGCACCTGCCGGATGGGCCAGGACGCCCTGTCCGTCGTCGACCCGGACCTGCGTGTGTACGGCGTCGAGGGGCTGCGCGTCGCGGACGCCTCGATCATGCCGTCCATCCCGTCCGGCAACACCAACGCCCCGTCGATCATGATCGGCGAGAAGGCCGCCGACCTCCTCCTCGCCGCGTCCTGAAAGAGGTCGGCCCACGGTCCGTACCCGCCGCCTCCCGGATCTCCGACGCGCTCTGCCCGCACTCCGCGCGCAGGGCGCGGCTGAGGTGTGTGGCGTCGAGGATGCCCCAGCGGGCGGCGATCACGGCCACGTTGCGGTCGACGAGGGCGGGGTCCGCGAGGTCGCGCCGGATCCGCTCCAGCCGCCGGCCGCGGATCCAGGAGGCGAGCGTGACGCCACGCTGTCGCAGCACCTTGTGCAGGTGGCGGACGGAGACGTGGTGGGCGCGGGCCACCGACTCCGGCGAGAGCCGGGGATCGGAGAGCCTGCCCAGGCAGTAGGTGAGGATGCGGTCGCCGAGGTCGTCCGTCGCGCTCACGTCGACCGGCTGTTCCGCGAGTGCCGACAGGACCACGGACACCAGCGCGTCGGCCAGGTGCGGGGCGCCCCCGCCGGTGCACGCGTCCAGGTCGCCGGCGGCGTCCCGCAGCAGTGACGCCGCCAGCCGTCCGCCGCCGCCGTCGGTCGGCACCGCCGACGCCGTGCGGGAGGGGAGCCGGTCGCCGAACGGACCCAGCAGCGTGCGGGGGATGCCGAGCACCACCAGGTCGAAGGGCTCCCAGAAGCGCAGCTCGTAGGGGCGGGTGGTCTCGTAGACGACGAGGTCGCCGGGGCCCGGCAGGCACTGGCGCCCGTCCTGCTCGACGCCCGCGCGCCCCCGTCCGTGTAACGCCACCTTCACCAGCTCGCGGTCGCCGGAGCCGATGAGGGAGGGGGTGCGGCGTACGGTGCACGGCCCTCCGGTGATCCGGGTGACCAGCACGCGGCCGGGCCTGGCGCAGTCCAGGGTGCCGCCCTCGTCGACCGCGCCGGGCCTGATACTCAGGGGCGCGAACACGTCCGAGGCGACCTGTTGGAAACGCTCGGCCCGCTCGTGGGCGCGGGCCGCGGTGTGGGTGTGGGAGACGGTGGTCATGGGGGTGTCTCCTTCCCCTGCGGGCGCGCTCGCACCCCCCTTGGCCGCGGGCGTGTTCGCACCCCCTTGGTGTTACTCCGGCGGCGTCGGTGTGTCGTGCGTGCGGTACATCGCCTGGACGTCCAGCTCCAGTTGGACCGTCGGACCCACCACCGCGATGCCGCGCGCCAGCATCGTGCGCCAGTTAAGGGTGTAGTCCTCCCGGTGCAGCTCCGCCTTGGCCAGGGCCGCGCAGCGCAACTCCTCGCCGTAGCCGCCGTTGACCATGCCCAGGTACGTGGTGTCCAGCCCCACGGACCGGCTCACGCCGTGCATGGTCAGGGTGCCCAGCAGCGTCCACTTGCTGCCGCCCCGGTAGGAGAAGCGGGTGCTGTGGAAGTCGATGTACGGGAAGCGCTCGACGTCGAGGAAGTCCTCCGAACGCAGGTGCGTGTCCCGGGTGTTGTTGCCGGTGTTGATGCTGGAGGCGTCGATGCGCACGTGGACGCGGGACTCGGACACGTCCTGCATGACCTGGATGCCGCCCTCGAACCGTTCGAAACGGCCGTGCACATGGGCCATGCCGACGTGCTTGGCGATGAAGCGGATCGCCGTGTGCGGCGGGTCGAAGAGCCAGGTGCCCGCGTTCGGGAGTTCGAGCTGACGGGCCGTCTGGAGCCACACGCGCTGCGGGGCCGGGCCCGCGTCCGCGACGACGTCGACGGTCTCGCGGTGCGGTTCCAGACCCTCCGCCACGATCAGCAGGCTGTAGTTGCCGGGCGGCAGGACGGCCGTGAAGAAGCCGTACGGGTCCGTGGTGCCGCGTGCCGCGACCCGGTGGCTGCGCAGTTCCATCACCGTCACATCGGCGCCGCCCATGGGCTGGTTGACGGGGTCGAGGACCTCGCGGACGACGACACCCGCGCCGGCCGGTACCGGAAGTGCGCGGCCTGCCGCGCCTCCGGAGACACCCTTGAGTCGCCGCCGGAGCAGTCCGAGGGCCATGAAGTTCACCTTTCAGTTTTCGTTCAGCAGTTCACGGTGGCACAGGCCTGGGCGGCGGGCCCGGCCGGGGCGGTCACGACGACCGCGGTGCCCGGCCCTCGTACGCCGCCTTCAGTAACTCCAGCACGCCGTCCACCGTGATTTCGCGGGGGTTGGGGTACGCCTGGCCCGCGGTCTGCCCCGCCGCCACCGTCAAGTCGGGCTCGGTCAGGCCGAGTTCGGCGAGGGAGCGGGGTGCGCCCAGGCGGGCGGAGAGGTTCCACAGGGCGAGCGCGGGGTCCTCGGTACCCAGGGCGCGCGCCAGGGCGGCCATGGCCTCGGGGGCGGCGGGCGCGTTGAAGGCGAGGGCGTACGGCAGGACCACGGTGTGCGTCTCGGCGTGCGGCATACCGAACGTGCCCCCGAGGACATGGCACAGCTTGTGGTGCAGGCCCATGGTGGTGGCACCCAGCGCGGCACCGCACAACCAGGCCCCGTACAGGGCGCGCCCGCGCGCGTCCGGGTCCGCGGGATCGGCCGCCAGCCCGGGAAGGGCGTGGGTCATCGCCCGTGCGCCCTCCTCGGCCGTCAGCGAGATCAGCGGCGAAGCGTCCGGCGCGTACAGTGCCTCGGCGGCGTGTGCCACCGCGTTGATGCCGCTCGTCACGGACAGGCCCACGGGCATCGACAGGGTGAGGTCAGGGTCGTAGACCACACTGCGCGGCAGCACCGACGGATCACGGCCCGTCCGTTTGACGCCCTGGTCGGTCAGGCCCCAGACCGGGGTCATCTCGGAGCCCGAGTACGTCGACGGCACGGCGATCAGCGGCAGACCGGTGCGCAGGGCGACGGCCTTGCCGAGGCCGATCGCGGAGCCGCCGCCGACCGCCACGCAGCCGTCGGCGCCCGCGGCCCGCGCCACCTCGACGGCCCGGTCGGCTACCTCCACGGGCACGTGCATACGGGCCTCGGCGTGCAGCCCGGCGCAGGCGTCACCCAGGGAGTCCGCCACCGCCCGTGCGGTGGCCTCGCCCCGGGGACCGCACACGACGAGCAGCCGCCGCAGTCCGAGCCGGTGCGCCTCGTCCGGCACCGCGCTCACCGAGGCTCCGGGGCGGAAGACGACCCGCATCGGCCGGGTCTCGTGGACGAACTCCCTCACGACCGCTCCTCGCCCAGGACGAGGTCGAAGCGTGCGTGCCGGAACGGGTTCGGAACGTCGAACTCCCGTGCCAGGGCCGGGTCGTCGGTTTCGGCGAAGTCCTGGACGAGGCTCTTCTTGACCGCGAACACCGCGTCCGAGTCGAGGTAGTCGGTGCCCGCCACGAAGATGTGCGTGGTGACCGGCGCGTACCCCTCGGCCGAGGCGATGAAGTGGATGTGCGCGGGTCGGTAGGGGTGCCGTCCGGTCGCGCGCAGCAGGTCGCCGACGGGGCCGTCGGTGGGGATCGGGTACGGGCTCGGCACGCACGTACGGAACCAGAAGCGGCCCTCGGCGTCCGCCGTGAACAGCCCGCGCCCGTTGCCCGGCGGCTGGACGTCGGGCTGCTGCACGTCGTAGTAGCCCTCGGCGTTCGCCTGCCAGACGTCGAGGACGGCGCCCGGCAGCGGCGTGCCGTCGGCGGACCGCACCCGGCCGCTGACCACGCACGGCTCGCCGCCGCCGACCAGGTCGAGGTCCGCGCCGAGCTCCCGGACGGGCGACTCGGTCATGTGGAACGGGCCGAGGACCGTGGACTCCGTCGCCCCGGTCCCGGCACGGTCGGCGTTGAGCGTCTCGACGAGCATCGAGACGCCGAGCACGTCCGACAGGAGGATGAACTCCTGCCGCGTGTCCGTGCAGGTCTGTCCGGTCCTCGTCAGGAAGCCGATGACCTGCTCCCACTCCGCCGTGGTCGGCTCGGTCTCGCGGACGAAGTCGTGGAGGTGACGGACGAGGGCGCCGAGCACCTCACGCAGCCGGGGGTCGGTGGTGCCCTCGACGCTGTCGACGACGGCCTCGGTGATGTCGCTGGTGAATGCGGTGCTCATGCGGCTCCCCTGGTCCCGCGGGTCTTCCCGCCTTTGCCCATCAGGTCTTCCCGCCTGTTCCCGTCAATTCTCTCCGCCCGTTCCCGTCAGGCATGTCCGAGGATCCGTCGCACCGCCTCGGTCAGCAACCTCTCGGCGTCCCCGGTGGACGCGGCCGCCGTGGCGTGCCGGAAGGCGACGTACCCGTCCGGCCGTACGAGCAGGGCTCCCCCGTCGGCCACCTCGCTGAGCCGGGCCCAGTCGCCGTAGGGGTCCTCGTACTGCTGCCCGGGCCCGATGACGACGGTGGCGATCTCCAGGTCCTGGGCCGCGGCCGCCCGCGCCCAGCTTTCGCCGCCGATGCCGGTGACCAGGGTGAAGCGGCCCTGTCCGACGGTGTCGAGCGTGGACAGGGTGCGCGTGCCGGAGGTGATCCAGGCGTGCGGGAGCTTGGCGCCGGGGCGGGAGGTGGGCTGGTGGTACAGCTCGGGGTCGCGGTCGAAACCGGGGTCGTCGGTGCCGTCGGGGACGATCGCGGCGGAGCCTTCCGCGGGATACCGCTGGTTGAGGTCGACGCCGTGCGCGTTGAACTCGTACACCTTGAACGCGATCGCCTCACGCAGCTTCGCGCGCTGCTTCTCGGCCGCCTCGGTGTCCTCCTTGCGGGCGGCGATGTTGGCCCACAGCTGCTCGGGGGTCTGCGGGGAGAGCCCGTCGAGCGCCTCGAAGATCGGGGCGGTCTCGCCGATGGACTTGTTGGCGCGGGTGACGATCTGCCTGCCGATCGGGGCGCGCTCGGCGGTGTAGGAGTCGAGGAGCTTCGGGGACGCCGTGCCGTCGAGGACGAGCTTGAGCTTCCAGGCCAGGTTGTAGGAGTCCTGGATGGAGGTGTTGGAGCCGAGGCCGTTGGACGGCGGGTGACGGTGCGTGGCGTCGCCGGCGCAGAAGACACGGCCGTCGGAGTAGGTCTCCGCGTACATCTCGTTGACGGTCCAGGCCGAGGACGACTTGACGGTCACCGGGATCTCGTCGTCGCCGACCAGCTGGCGGACGACGGACTCGGCGTACTCGGTGGTCAGGTCGGGGGCGCCCGCGGTGACGTCGTACCCCCAGACGATCAGCCACTCGTTCCAGGGCCGCACGCACCGGACCAGACCGGCGCCGATGCCGCCGACGGTGGCGCCGGGGGCGAGCACCCAGTAGAGGGTGGACGGCCGGTGAGCGGTGTACTTGCTCAGGTCCGCGTCGAAGACGATGTTGATGCTGCCGGCCACGCCCATCTGGCCGCCCATCGGCAGCCCGGCGTCCTCGGCGACCTGCGAGCGACCGCCGTCGGCGCCGATGAGGTACTTGGCGCGGATGGTGTACTCGTCGCCGCGCAGCCGGTCCTCGACGGTGACCGTCACCCCGTCGGAGTCCTGGACGAAGCACTTGTAGACCGTGCTGAAGCGCAGGTTCGTGCCGCGCGCCACCGCCGCGTCGACGAGCACGGGCTCCATGAGGTGCTGGGGCATGTCGCACATACGGGTGGGGCTGGCCAGGTCGTGCGCGGCCTGCACGAGGGGGTCGTTGCCCCAGGAGCGGACCCGGCCGAGCTCCTCACCGGCGAGGCTGGTGCAGAAGGTCGTGTTGCCCATCAAGTGCTGCGGCGTGGCCTTCGCGACGACCTCGTCCTCCACGCCGAGGTCGCGCAGCACCTCCATGGTGCGCTGGTTGGTGATGTGGGCCCGGGGCGTGTCGGCGAGGCTCGCGTAGCGGGTGACGACGATGTTCGGGACGCCGTAGGTGCTCAGCGCGAGTGCGGCGGACGCGCCCGCGGGGCCACTGCCGACGATCAGTACGTCGGTCACGACATCGGGCTCGACGGTGTGCACGGGAAACGCTCCAGGGAATGAGAACAGGGGCCGGAATGAGAACAGGGCCGACCGTTCAAGATCATGGAGCGGTGCGTGGGAGCGTGGGTGTCTCAATTAGAGACAGTGGGAGACAGGGTGTGCGCAGGGACGCGATGGCGCACGTACTGGGTACGCATGGGTACGCGGCGGTGGAGGTTTTTGTTCACGAGGGTGAGCGCGGGGCCGCGCGGGCGGTTGTTGCTGATTCAACCGCACCCGGTACGGTGAGTGGCGTTGTGACCACCACAGAGCACCCCTCCGTCCGCCCCGGCCTCGCTGCGCTGCGCAGGGCCCGCGAGCTGTTCCTGACGGGGCATGAGCTGCCGGACGACGTACCGGCGGACGTCGCCGCCGCGTGGAAGCGCGCCCGGTTCTTCGGTGTGCGGCACGACGTGACCGACTCGGCACCGGAGGCGCCACGGCCTCCTGCACGACCGGCCGAGTCCGCCCTCCTCACCGCGGCCCGGCCGGTGCTCGAACGGATCGCCCCGGCCCTCGGTACCGGGCAGGGGGCGCTCGTGCTCACCGACGAGCGGCTGCGGGTGCTGTGGGCCGCCGGCTGCGCCGCGGACGACGCGCGCTGCCGTGACCTCTCCGAACAGGAGGTCGGCCACAACAGCGCGGCCCTCGCGCTGCACACCCGCCGCCGCGCCGAGGTGCACGGCCCGGAGCACTTCCTCGATCTGTGGCAGGACGTCTCCGCCGTCAGTGTGCCCGTGCTGGCGCCCGAGACCGGACAGACGCTGGGCACGGTGACGGTGGCCTCGGAGCTCCGCACCGAGTGCACTCCGCATCCGGGGGCCCCGCTCGCCGAGGCCGCGGCGAGCGCCGTCGAGGCGGAACTCCTCGCCCGGTCGCGGGCAGCGGAACGTGTGCTGCTGGACGCGTACCTCCGGGCGGTACGCGAGCACGGGCACGCGGTCGTCGCCCTCGACGGACGCAACCGCCTCGTCAGCGAGGCCGCGGGGCAGTTGTTGTCACCGGAGGGGCTGGAGGCTCTGGAGCGGACCACGGTCGCGTTGCTGCGGGACGGGGGCCGCAGCGAGGCGCGGAGGGAATTCGAGGGCGATTCGGGTACTGCTGCGAGGCCCGCGGAAGAGGCGGCATCGGGTACAGGTGCGGGTACCGCGCCCGGCAAGGACAACGACTCGGCTGCGGTGGCCGGCTCGGCGTCCTCGTCCTCGTCCTCGTACCGCGTTGAGCTCCCCGACGGCGCGGACTGTTCCGCGACCGTCGCCCTCGTCCCGCACCTGGGCTCCGTCATCGGTGCGGTCGCCGTGCTGGAGCCGGTGGGGCGGGTGCCCGTGGCCTCGGCCGGGCGAACCGCCGTGGCGCTGGCCGGGCGGTCGGTGCCCTGGCGACACGCGGTCGGCCGGGCGACGGAGTTGGCGCTGACCCCGGAGCCCCTGCTGCTCGTCGGCGAGCGCGGCACCGGGAAGACCTCGCTCGCACGGGAGTTGGCCGCGAGGCCGTTGGTCGTCGACGCGGCGGAAGGTGAACTCGGCGCCGAGATCGGCGGGTTGGCGGACGGCCACCCCCTCCTCATCCGGCATGTCGAGCGTCTCGCGCAGCCCGACGTGGCGGCCCTCAACTCGCTGCTCGACACGCGTCCGGGCGTACCCCTGCTGGTCACCTACACCCCCGGAGCACCTCCGGGCCCGTGTCTCCAACGGCTCCTGGACACCCTGGCCGCCCGCTCGGTCACCCTCCCCGCTCTGCGCGAACGACCGGAGGACATAAGGGAGTTGCTGCCCGCCCTGCCTCCCCGGCCCGCGCCGGGACAGCCACCGCTCACCTGGACACTGGACGCGCTGCGCGCCCTGGAGCAGCATCCGTGGCCCGGAAACGTCACCGAACTCACCCACCTCGTACGGGCGTTGGCCGAGACCCGCCGCGCGACGGGTCCCGTCCGGCGCACCGAGCTGCCGGACCCCGTGCGGGAGGGGCCCGCGACCCGGCCTCTCAGTCCGATGGAGCATGCCGAGCGCACCACCATCCTGGAGGCCCTCCGTCTCCATGGCGGCAACAAGGCCCGCGCCGCGGCGGCCCTGGGCATCGCCCGCGCCACGCTGTACCGGAAGCTGCGGGGGTACCGGGACTGAACGCCTGGCGGGAACAGCTGGACACCACGGGCTGTGCCGAACGAGGCTGACCTCATGGAGCTCGCTTTCACCGGCAAGGTGATCGAATGGCGCGGACCGGCCCCGTACTACTTCGTCCCCGTACCGGACATGGAATCCGCCGACATCCGCGAGGTGGCCACGATGGTCACGTACGGCTGGGGAGTGATCCCCGTCGAAGCCAGGATCGGCGAGGTCGTCTTCGAGACGTCGCTCTTCCCCAAGGACGGCGTCTACCTCCTGCCGCTCAAGGCCGCCGTACGCAAGCCGCAGGGGCTCTCGGCGGGTGACGACGTGACGGTGGAGATGACCGTCCGTATCTGACGTGTCGCCCACACCGGCTCCGGTCCGGTGCGGAGCTCATCGGCTATGGCCCTTCCCGGGGGCGCGGGTGGTGAGTTCCTCGAACGCGGGGGCGTCGCCGTCGCGGACCCGGGTCCAGGCGCGGGCGAAGAGGTCCGCCACCGACGTCATGGGTACGGCCGGTTCGTAGTCGGTGATCGGGTAGAGCTGTCGCTTCCATGCCTCGACGGGCAGTGAGCCGCTCGTGAAGCCGAGCCATGCGCCGGGGAGGAAGAGGCCGCGTCCGGCGCGGGGGCGCTTGGCCTCGACCACCAGGTCGGTGGCGGCGAGTTCGGCGCGGGCCTGCTTCATCCGGGCCGGCTTCCAGCCGGTCCAGCGGACGCAGTTGCGGTCGGTCGGGTCGGGGAGGGCGAGCAACTGGAGGTAGTGGGCGGCCGCGTCGGCGCCGAGCCCGAGGACCGAGGCGACCTCGGTGACCAGGTCCGGCGCGGACAGAGTGGGGTCCTGTGCCCAGCCGTGCGGTGTGCCCGGTCCGTGGCCGACTGCCACGGCGCCTGCCAGGTCGTCGCCGAGGACGGCGCGTATCCCCTTCGTCGCAAAGCGGTCCTGGTCGCCGCCTGATTCGAGCAGTTCGAGGACCGGGTCGTCGGCGCCGGTGAGGCCGGCGGGGCGCAGGACTGCCTTCTCCTCACCGAAGCGTGCGGTGTACAGCACGATGGCCTCGCCGACCCGGGTCAGACCGTCCGGCCCGGCACCGCCGGTCTCGGGCATACCGTGGGCCTCGCGGATCAGACCGCGCACCCGGACACCGATGAGGTCGAGCAGCAGGTCGGGATCCGACAGCCGGTGGCGCAGTGCCTCCAGACCGGCGGCCAGCACCGGCCGCACCGGATGGCCGTGGGGCAGGTTGTAGGCGAGGACGGCCAGATCCTTCGCCGCCCTGTTGCACACGTGCCGGTGGGGTATCGCGGAGGGGTCGTCGGCGACGAGTTCGCCGTCCGCCACCCGCAGGGTGGTGGTGCGGTGCAGCCAGGCGGTGCGGGACGGGTTGAGCAGGCCGTCGACGATTTCCCCGCGGACCCTGTCCGCGAGTTCCTCGGGCACGCGGACGAGGTCGCCGAAGGTGTCGGACCAGCAGCGGGCGGCAGCGGCGAGGTCGGGGCCGTCCCTCCACAGCCGTTCGGCGTCTTCGGGCAGCAGGGCGGTGAGCAGTGCCAACGTGTGGTCGTCCCCGAGGGAGTTGAGCAGCTCTTCGCCGAGCTCCGCCTGGCGGAAGGTCAGACCGATGGCGGTCAGTTGCGGGGTGATGGCCGTCTCCGACGGCAGACCGCCCAGCAGCAGCGCGGCCTGGGCGGGGCCGAGGCCGCCGCCGGTGGCGGCGACCAGTTCGCCGACGGCCTGGGGCCGCCAGGGAACCGGGCCCCGCTCGCGGACGAGTCCGGTCAACGCGGTGATCCGGCTTGCCGGGAGGCCGGGGGTGCGGCGGCGCTCCTTGTGCACGGTGAAGTGGGCCACCGCGCCGAACTCGCCGGACGGGTCGTGGTCGAGGGCGAGCCACTGCATCTCACGGTCGTCCCGGCCCACCTCGCGCTGGATCACCACCGTGCGGTCGCCGTGGCGCAGGACCTGCCCGGCCCGCTCTCCGGAACCCGCCCTGGGCTCGCGGAGCACGACCTCGCGCAGCGGGCTCCCGGGATCGGCCAGCGGCCCTTCGGTGATCGCGTCGAGGAGCAGCAGCAGTGCCTCCCTGCGTTCGGGCCCGATGCCGGGGGCCGTGGCGCGCCAGGCCAGGGGCGCCGTCGTGTCCAGGGCCCCCAACCACGGAGGGACGACTCCGGGAACGGTCCGCGCGTCACTGGTCCAGCCGTCGATGAGATGCGCGAGCACCTCCGGTTCGGGCAGGGCGATGCCGTCGGCGGGCTTCGCGGACAGGACGTGGTTGACCGCTCGGATGTGCCGCAGGACGGTCCATTTCCCCTCGAAGGCGTGCCACCCGTACGTCCTCTTCGCCGCGATGTTGACGAGGGCGTGGCAGATCGCCGGGTCGGACCCGTGCTCCGGTTCGTAGTCGGGATACATGCCCTTGAGATGCCGGGGCGGTGCCTCCTGTGGCTGTCGGGCGGCGACGAACTCCGCGGTGTCCGCCGCGTGGGCGCTGAAGGCACGCACGATCGAGGCCACCCCAGCGAGCAGCGAGGGGTGGGTGACGTCGGGCAGACAGCGGGCCACGGCGCTCTGCGCGACTTCGTCCGGAGTGGGGCCGGTGTACCGCAGCGACCGGGCCTCGGCGGTGGCCGCCTCGGCGCGCTGCGCGGCCAGTGCCTCGGTGGTCGCGCTCAGCAGGGTCGCGGCACTTTCCGTGGTGAGGGCGCGCAGCGCCAGCGATCCGCGCTCGTCGCGGGGGACCAGTACGTGCCAGAACGGCACCGGCGGCACGAACCGGGTGCCGGCGGCGAACTCACCTCCCGGCTCCTCGATGGTGACCGTCCCGAGGTCCCCGATCGGCCCGCTGTCGGCCGAGTACAGGGTGACCGAGCGGGGGTGTTTCTGGCCCGCCACGGGTCCGGAGCCGCCCGGGAGCCGCAGGGTGCCCAGCGGTACGCTCCCGGTGCCGGACGGCAGTGAGGTGGTACGGCCGTCGGGGGTACCGACGGTGATGACGGCCTGCGCGCCCGTGCCGGACCTGTGGACCCTGCGTCCGAGGATCCTGCCGTCGGTGCCGAACGGGGTGTTCTCGAGGCCGGGCAGCAGCGGCAGCAGTTGGCAGCGCTCGGGCAGCAGCGTCGTACCGTCGCCGGTGTCTTCGGCGCCATCTGCGTCGCCTGCGTCGCCTGCGTCATCGGCGTCGCCGGTTCCGGAGCGTAGGAACGCCGGCAGCGAGGGCCCGCCGTCGGCGCCGGTGAGTGGGTCGTGCTCCACCCAGTACGTCTCGTCGTCGTTCCGGACCAGTGCCCAGTAGCCCGTGCCGTCGCCCAGGAGCGGGCGGCTGGTGGGCACCGCGTGGTCACCGGCACGCAGAGTGCCGCCGCCGGTGGCCCGACCACCGCCGGGCAAGGGCAGAGACGGGATCTTCGGCTCGAACTTGAGCCTGGTCCCGAAAAGCTGCTCGCCTTGGAGGGCGAAGGCATGATCGGGACGGCCGGACCAGTAGGTGTTCGCCCGGTAGGACTCCCAGTTGACGAGGAGTTCACCGTCGGCCCACCGGAAACCCGGACGCACAAGCCGGCCCTCCACCGGTATCCGCAGATCGTGCTCCAGCAGTATCCGGTCGGGCCCGACCACGACCGCCTTGCCCTCGCGGGCCAGGATGAGGGCGGGCCACGCCTCCTGGACGACGAACCAGGTCGTGGACGTGTCGACCTCGCCGATCCGGTCGAGCGCCTCCTCCAGGGCGGGCCAGCCGAGTTCGTCGAATATTCCGGTGCGCAGGGTGCGCAGAAGCAGCTGGGCCAGGTCGTGCGCGGCGACCGCCTCGAAGGCGTCGGGATCGACCCGGGCGGGGACCTTGCGGAACCGCTGCAGTGTTCCCAGCGCGGCGCGGGAGCCGGGAAGCCCGACGGCCCCGACGAACTCCGCGGCCCGGTCGGCGAGCACGTCGTGCAGGAGCGGACGCAGCACCGGGTGGTCGGCGAGGGTGTCCAGGGCCGACGGCGTGAGCCTGGAGAGGTCCGCCGATCCGAGGGCGTCGTACAGCATCGGCCGGAAACGCCGGTCGGTGGCGACCGCGGCCAGGTCGCGGGCGCCGGTGCGTGGTTCCTGCAGCCAACGGTCCAGGGGCAGGCCGATGGTGGTGTCGCCGCACGGGACGGTCAGCGGGACGCCGGCGGTCAGGCAGAGGTCGAGCAGGTCGATGTCGACGGTGACGTCGGGGCCGTAGCCACGTTGCGGGATGAAGAGGTCGACCGGCCGGGCGTCGACGAGCAGCCGGGGCACCATGCGTTGGACCAGGGCGAGGGTGGCCGAGGAGTCGTCGGGGGCCTTGCCGCGATGACGGTGCCGCTCCCAACGGCTCAGCCAGTCCGCCGGGGTGATGCCGCCGGTGTGCGGATGTCCGGTCGGGGTATCGGTTGGGGAGCCGCCCGAGACACCGGCCGCAGAATCGGCCGACACACCCACCGCGGAATCCGCCAAGGCATCGGCCGGAGAGTCGGCCAAGGAACCCACCTCAGAAACCACCGCCCCACTGGCCGGTGCGCCGGTCAGCAGGGCCTCGGCTCCGGAGTCGGCGAGCAGCTTCAGCCAGCTCTCGCCGGAGGCGATGTCGTCCCCGATGCCCAGCGGCAGGAACTCCAGCAGCCGGGCCCGGACCGCCGGATCGTGGCGGCCGAGGTCGACGAGGGTGGCGCGATAGTCGGTCCAGAACGAGGCGGGCGCCCGGACCACGGTCGGGGAGGCGAGCAGGTCGGCGACGAGGGACCGCTCCGCCTCGGCGCGATCGAGTCCGGCGGCCTTGATCAGGGCGCGGGCGTCCTTCGGCAGGGAGGCGTAGGGCGGTAAGCCGGCCTCGCAGCGCTCGACGATGAGCCGGCTGAACCGCGACCATGCCTCGGCAGGGCCCAGCCGTTCGATGAGGTCACGGCCGTATTCCTTGAGAGCCTTGACGGGCAGGGCACCGGCGAAGGCGAACTCCAGGAAGACCGCGCGCTGCCGCTCCTCGTCGACGTCCAGTGCGTGGGCGCGCTCGGCGGCCCGTGCCCTGCCGAAGAACATCGCCGCGTACGTGGTGTTGTCGTGCCGGATCCAGATCCGGGCGACCTCCTCGTAGTAGGTCGGCAGGAAGTGCGGGACGGCAGCGCTGAGGCGCTCGCCGAGGGACTCGAAGCCGTCCTTGGCCGCACCGGGGCGCGGTCCCGCCAGCCTGGCGAGCCGTTCGATGTCCTTGACCAGGGCGAGCGCGTGATGCCCGTTGGCGGGGTCGTGGACCAGCGGCCAGGCGGGAAAGCCGAGCGTCTCGCGGCGGACCTGACCGACCTCGGGGACGTCTGCCGGGCGGGTGAGGCCGAGGAACTCCATGACCAGGTCCTCGGCCTCACCGAGGGTGCCCGGTACGAGGCGCACCACGGGCCGGCCGTCGAGCGCCGGATGGGTGTAGGTGCGGGCAGTGAGGACGTCCGCGTCATCGCCGTCCGTGCTGCCGGGAAGCAGGACGGCCCCCTCGTCGAGAAGGGCCGCCGTGGTGTTCCGTTCCGTGGTCATGCCGCCTGCTCCTCGATCTCGGTCTCGCGTCCCGCGTGGAGGGCGGCGGCCATGCGCATTCCCTCCGACCAGGCGACGGGCCCCACTTCCCCGAGCCGGATCACCCGCCCCGCCGTGTCGGTCCAGGTCAGTGGTCCGGTCTCGGTGTCGGTGTCGTCGTCGTAGGGGTCGTAGTCGCCGATCCAGATTCGGGCCTCGACGGTCCGGCCGTCCTCGAAGACCGGGCAGACCGCGTGGCCGCCGCGGATCCGGTAGCCGAGGGAGGCGGCCCTGCCGTGCAGGGAGCGCCGGCCGTCGAAACGGGCACCGGCGTAGGTGTCGACCTGTTCGCCCTCGTCGTCGAGGTCTGTGGGCCGGTGCCACACCTCGCGGAAGAGTTGGCCGGCCTTCTGCTCGACGCCCAGTTCGACGGCGAACTCCCGGAGGTCGTCGAGTCCGTCGAGGAGCACCGGGTGCGGGATCCGGACGAGTCGGGGTGAGATGCGCACCGTGTCGCCGTTGAGGTCGACCAGGCTCAGACCCAGGCCCAAGCCGTCGTGGTCGCGGTCGGCGTCGCGCAGGAAGCCTGCGAACTCACCGTCCTCGTCGGTGATGACCAGGTCGCGGAGTACGGACTGCCAGGACGGGTCCGGCCACACCTGGACGAGGACCGCGACCGGCACCGGCAGCGAGCGCAGCATCCAGCGTTCCACATCGCTCAGGCACTGCCGCTCGTGCTGATCCAGCCACTGCGCCAGCTGCCGCAGCTCCACCACCGCCGGGTCATCCTTCAACTTCGCCGGTAACGACTTCAGGAGACGTCCGGCCGCGTTGCGGCAGACGACCTTTCCACCGTCGAGGGCGACCTCGTACTCGCCCGCCGGAAACCACCCCATGCGCCGTCTCCCCATCGTTCACGCCAGGTGCGCGATCAATCACGTCAGATGCACGATCGGCAGAGGCGGTTCCGGGACGTACCGCGCCCGCTCACGCCGTCTCCGCGATCACTTGGCGAGGACTCTAGGGGCGGCCACTGACAGCGTCGTTCCCCGTGCCCCTATAGTTCCGCCATGCTTCGCGCGCGCCGCCCCACCCCGCACGGCCGGGTGCTCGTCGTCGGGATGGACGGGTTGCGCTACGACCGGCTGACCCGCTCGCCGTCCGTCGCGCCCGTCCTGCACGGTCTGCTGGCCTCGGGCGCCCACGGCACCAGCCTGTTGCCCTACGGCGAGGCGGACGGTCAGGCCGACGACGGGCCGTCGACCAGCATGGCCTACACCGACTCGGGGCCCGGCTGGTCGAGCGTGCTCACCGGGGTGTGGCCCGACCGGCACGGGGTGACCGGCAACGACTTCACCGGTGCCGACTACCTCCGCTATCCCGACTTCCTCACCCGCGCGGCCACCGTCCGGCCCGGTCTGCGTACCGCGGCCGCGGTGTCCTGGGCGGAGCTGGTACGCCGCGGCACGCTCGGCTCCGCCATCGGCCACCTCGCGCACTACGACGGCGACCGCGACGGCTACGGACCCTCGGACGCCCTTGTCGCCGACACTGTCGCACGCCTGCTCACCGAGGACGACCCCGATGCCGTGTTCGTGTACTTCGGCGCCACCGACGAGGCCGGTCACGACACGGGCCCCCTCAGTCCCGCCTACGACCGGGCTCTACTGGACCAGGACGCCCACCTGGGGCGCCTCCTGGAGGCGATAGAAGCCCGCCGCTCCCGCGCCGACGAGCACTGGACCGTGCTGGTCACCACGGACCACGGCCATCTCGACGGCGGCGGCCACGGCGGCGACACCCCTGCCGAGCGGGAGGTCTTCGTGATCCTCGCCGAACCCGGAACGCCGGGCGGCACGTGTCTCGACGGTCCGCGGCTCGTCGACATAGCCCCCACGGTCCTGGACCGTCTCGGCATCGACCTCGACCCCGGGTGGCAGCTGCAAGGCCGGGTACTGCCCCGGCACGATTGAAGCAGGTGCCGTACGCCAACTCCGCGGCCACATCCTGGAGTTGCGCTCCGTCGCATTTCTGCCGTTTAGGTCCCGCTACGCGCGCATTCCGAGTATGTTTCCGTTGCGCCCACCGGCCAGGGGGAGGCCATGGATGACGCCCGAAGGACCAGCGCCGCGCGAGCACACCCGCCCGCGGGCACTCGTGTTGCCCACCGCTCAACTCACGAGTGCGGCGATACACGATGTGAGCGCCTCTGACTTAGGGCCGGACGCGTCGCACACGCTGAGTCTCAGGCTGCTCGGGCCGCCCAGTGTGTCCTTCGAGGGGGAGCCTGTCCGACTGTCACCCGGCGCGACCACGTTGTGCGCCTACCTCGCCCTCGCGCCGCCGGAAGGCCGACCACGATCCGTCGCCGCCGCCCATCTGTTCGAGGACTGCTCCGAGCGGCTGGCCCGCCGCCGTCTCAACACCGCGCTGTGGCGTCTCAGGTGCGAGGTTCGGGCCGGTACGGGCCTCGAGATCGTGGGCTGCGACAGCTTGAGGACGGTGGCCCTGAATCCCGATGTTCGCGTCACCACTGACGCGACCAGGTTCCAGGAACTGATCGAGCTGGTCCTGCGGGTACCACCGACCGACCTGGACGAGGCGGACGTCGCCCGCCTGCGCAGCGCCGTGTCCCTTCGCAGGGGCCAGTTGGTGGAGACCTGCCAGGACCACTGGGTCCTGGACACCCGGTGCCGAATCGACACCCTCTACCTTGCCGCCCTCGACCACTTGATCCAGTACTACGGCGCACGTCGTGACGTCCCGGCGATCACCGCGTACGGCGAGCGCGCCCTTGAACTGGAGCCACTCCGTGAGGACTTGCACCGCCATCTGATCTGGGCCTTTGGAAACGCCGGTCGGCTGGATCTGGCGGAGCGGCAGTTCGAGCGGTGTCGGGCCGTCCTTCTCGAAGAACTGGGCGTCGAGCCCATGCCCGAGACGGTGGCCACCTACGCACGGCTGCGCGCCGGAGCCGGCAGCCGGTCGATGGCCTTGGCCCCGCTGATAGCCGAGTTCGAACGAGCCCGGCGGGACGTCGGGCGTCTGGCCGCCGCCATGGACAGAGCACTCGACCAGCTCCGCGGCATGTCCTGACTCCGACCTGGTGTGTCGGCACAGACTCGCTCCGGCCGTGCGTGAGACCGCGGGCCGGAGCCCCCGTATGCGCCCAACCTCCCTGCCTGCCTTGCCCGTTCGAAGGTGCACGCCGGGCAGAACAAGGACACGGTGACGGGCCGGTGATTCACCGTGGTTCTCCCGTGAGTGCGCAACGCCACGCTGAATCACACGAGGGAAAGGTCACCACGTCGTAGGGGGTGCTCGTGATCACCGAGGTCAGCGAAGCCCTGTGTGACGTCATCCACCAGGCCACTCCCGACCACGGAAGCTGGATGGTCCTGCACTCACTCTCCCAGGCCGACAAGGCGCCGCTGCCCGATAAGAAGGGAGTCCTCGCGCTCATCGCCGTCGAGGAGCACGACCACCTGCGCAACCGTCCCCTCACCACAGGCGCGGCCGGACTGGTGCGCGCACCGCTGGCGCTGAAGCTGCACTACCTGGCCACCTTCCTGGGCGACCACGACGAGGCACAGCGCCGGCTGGCCCGGATCGTCCAGGCCTTCCACAGCACGCCGATCCTGCGCCGCCACATGCTCGAACCGCCCCTGGCCGACCAGGTCGAGACCCTCACGATCCGTCTGGTCGGCCCCACCCACGACCAGCGCAACCAGATCTGGGGCGCCCTCGGCCGCCCCGGTCGGCTGGCTGTGTTCTACGAGGTGGACGTCGCGCCGGTCCCGGTGCTGCGGCAGGACGGCGCGGGCCGTGTGGTCGAGCACCGCGTCGAGTACGTGAGGGCGCCGTGAGGATCGCGACGAGCAACACCCGCCTGCGGCACCGTGTACGCCTGGTGCACGCCTCCACGGGCGCACCGATCGGCCCACTCAGCGCCCGGCTCACCGCAGCACGACATGGGTGGGCTGTCCGGACGGTGCCGGACGGCGTGGTCGTCACCGCGCGCACCGACGTTGCCGCCCCGCCCACTCCCCCGCAGCTGGCCGTCACCGTCACGGACGGCGCCCTGGCCCAGCTGCTCGTGTTCCCTCCTGCGCCGGGCCTGCCTCCGCGCACCCTCCTGGTCGAGCTGGACACGGCCGACATCGAGCTGCCGCTGCACCCCGTCCCGATGACCCTGACCGCCACCCTCGTGGCACCGTCCACGGGCGCTCCCCGCTCCGGCCGGACGGTCACCGCCCGGGCCACGAAAGGCCCGGGCCCGAAGCCCGAGATCGCGCTGCCCGAAGTCGCACCCGGCGTCTACGCCTCGGCCCCGGCCGAGTGGACGGCCGCCTTCACCCCCGCGGAGCTACTGGTCGACGGAACGCTGTTGCGCACCGTCTCCATGAACGGGTTGTCCGTGGCGACCCGGATCCGGCTGGTCGACACGACATGAACGATGAGCTGAGGAGGACCCGTGACGTATCAATCGCCCGGCGTGTACATCGAGGAGGTCCCCTCCGGGCCACAGCCGATCGCGGCCGCGCCGACCAGCGTGATGGCGGTCCTCGGCACGACGCGTAAGGGGCCGCTGCTCACGCCGACCCGCGTCACCGGCTGGGGCGACTACGTGCGCACGTTCGGCGCTCCCGCCTCACGCGGCTTCACCGGCGAGTCCGTCTTCGGCTACTTCGAGAACGGCGGGCCGGCGGCCTGGGTGGTCCGGGTGGATCCCTCGACCTCGGCGTCCTGGCAGGTCTTCGACGGGTCCGGGAAGAAGAGCTTCGCCGTCACCGCCGGCTCGCCGGGAGCCTGGGCGACGTCCCTGGGCATCGGCGTACGGCCGGACACCTCGGGAGCCTCCGGTGCCTTCTACCGCGCGGAGACGACGGGCGCCACGGTCTCGGTGACCGCCGGCACGGCCGCCACCCTGCAAGTGCCGTCCACGACGGGGCTACGGCCCGGTGACGCCCTGGTGCTCGTGCCGATCCCCGCCTCGGGAGGCGTGAGCGCGCCGGTGTCCGCGACCGTCGGCTCAGTGACGTCGAACAGCATCGTGCTCACCGCGAGCGGCGCGGCGTCGATGAGTCCCGGGTCGATCGTCGCGAGTGCGTTGGCGAACGACAGCACCACGTTGTTCCTCCCGTCCGGCAAGGGATTCCGCACGGGAGACGTGGTCGTGGCGACCGCGCCCAACGGTGCGCGCGCCGGCGCCCTGGTGACGGACGTCGTCACCGCCGGGACATCGGTCACGCTCACCCTGGCCGCCGCGCCGGGCGCTGTCCCCGGGGCCGCCTTCGTGCTCCGCCGGGCCGACTTTCCGGCTGTCGCGACGGTCACCACCACGCCGACGGGCTCGGTCCCCGCGACCAACGTGGCGATGTCGGCTCTGACCTTCGAGCGCCCTCTCACCGCACCCGTCGCCGCCGATCTGTCGGTCTCCACGCAGGAGAGCGCGGTCGCCCGGATCACGATGCCGGACGGACGCACCGGGGAGTGGACGGGCGGCAACCGCTTCGAGGTGGCGGGCACCACGCCACCGCCGAGCGGGCCCGTCACGGTGAACGCGCCCGTGTCCGCGGTGCTCCTGGCCGACACGGGGTTGAGCATCACCAAGCTCACCCCGGCCGATGTCTCGGCCGCCTACGGTTTCCTGCCCACGGGCGCGAAGGTCACGTACAAGGGAACCGGCGCCACCACGGTCGTCGCCACCCGCACGGCCACCGGCTTCGACCTGGCGCCGTCGCCCGACGCGGCGCACACGTACACCGATGCCGCCTTCACCCTTCAGGCCAACGCGGACACCGGCATCGCCGTCCGGTGTGCTGTCGAGCCGCGGATCGGGGACCGGCTCGCGGTCGACGCGGCCTTCGCACCGATCACCGAGGTCGTGCGCATCGGCGGTGACACCTACGTGCTGCGCTTCGCCACCAAAACGGCGATCGGGAACGCCAACCAGACCCGGTTCGGGCTGTTCGCGGTGCAGAGCGCCTCAGTGGTGGCCGAGCGGTTCGCGCTGTCCGTCACGGTGAACGGCGCCGTCGCCGAGACCTTCGGCGGACTGTCGCTCAGCACCGGCCACCCTTCGTACTTCGCCAGGGACGGCGTGGTGAACGGGACTTCGGCGCTCGTCACCGTCGCTCCGCGGGACACCGCCGCCCCCGCCGTGTCACCTGCGTCCGCGCCGTTCTACGTCACCGCGGACAGTATCGGCGCGGACAGGCCCGCGACCAACGACGACTTCCGCGAGGGCCTGGCCCGGCTCGAGGAGGTGGACGAGCCCGCGATGGTGATCTGCCCTGACCTGGTCACCGTGGAGGATCCGTTGCTGCAGGCCGATCTCGTGGGGCAGGTCGTGACCCACTGCGAGAACTTCCGCCGGTTCGCCGTGATCGACACCCCGAACGTGATCGGCAAACCGGACAAGGCCGACGCGGAGCTCCGCAAGTGGCGTGACACCACACTGTCGTCCACCTATGCGGCGGTCTACGCACCGCACCTGCGGATCGTCACCATCGATCCCGACTCGTCGGACAGGTTCACCACCGTGCCGCCGTCGGGCTTCGTGGCCGGTGTCATCGCGCGGACCGACCGGCTGCGTGGTGTCCACAAGGCTCCGGGCAACGAGACCGTGAGCGGTGCCATCGGGCTGGCCCAGACGTACACCCAGCGTCGGCAGGACCTGCTCAACCCGGGCGGCGTCAACCTCATCCGGGCCTTCCCCGGGCGCGGCACCCGGCTGTGGGGCGCCCGCAACGCCACGGACGACACCGCCTGGCGCTACGTCAATGTCCGACGGCTGTTCAACATGATCGAGACCTCGGTCGACCGGGCCCTGCAGTGGGTGGTCTTCGAGCCGAACACCGCCCAGACATGGATCAGGATCAAGGTCTCCGTGGAGAACTTCCTCGACCAGCAGTGGCGGGCCGGCGCCCTCGCCGGGACCAAGCCCGAGCATGCCTACCGGGTACGCGTCGGGCTGGGCGAAACCATGACCGAGGCCGACATCGACCTGGGGCTGGTGGTCACCGAGGTCGCCATCGCACCCGCCAAACCCGCCGAGTTCGTCGTCGTCCGCTTCAGCCACAAGCGACTGTCCGAGTAGGACGAGTAGGAGTTGACGCATGTATCCCATGACCACCCTGCACTTCGCGGTGAGCTGGGGGGACACACAGCAGACCTCGAGTTTCTCGGAAGTCAGCGGACTGACGATGGAGGCCGAGGTCATCGAGTACCGCGGGGGCGCCGACCCCCAGTTCTCCACCCACAAGCAACCGGGTCTGCGCAAGTTCTCGAACGTCACGATGAAGAGGGGCATCGCCCCCGCCGAGGCCGGCAACGGACTGTTCGAGTGGTACAACTCGATCAGCATCGGCTCCGTGGACCGCCGTGACGTCACGGTCAGTCTCCTCAACGAGGAGCGGGACCCGGTGATGACGTGGAAGATCAGGGAGGCCTGGCCGGTCAAGCTCGAAGGCCCGGGCCTCAAGTCAACCGGCACCGACGTCGCCATCGAATCGGTCGAGTTCGCCTGCGAAGGCATCCTGATCGAGACCCGGTGACCTCATGCTGCCGCTGGCCTCGCCTCTCGTCAGGCCGTTCACCACGGCCCACTTCGTCCTGGCCATCGACGGCCTGGCGTCGGCGAACTTCGCCAAGTGCACCGGGCTGGCCGCGGAGGTCGGCGTGGAGGAGTACCAGGAGGGCGGTGAGAACCGGTTCGCCCACCGCTTTCCCAGCCGGGCCTCGTTCCCAAACCTGGTGCTCAGCCAGGGCGCCTGGCCGGTGCAGGAGTTGTGGGACTGGTTCGCCGAGTTCCACGTCAGCGGGCTGGTCGCCCCGCGGGACGGGAGCGTCACTCTGATGAGCTCCGTCGAGGGGGTGATCGCCCCGGTCCGGGTGTGGGCGTTCACAAGGGGCTGGCCCGCCAAGGTGACCGGCCCGGACCTGGACGCGCAGTCGTCCGCGGCGGCGATCGACGTCATCGAGATCGCCCACCACGGGCTCTCGCTCAAGAAGGTGCTCTGAGATGGCAGAAGGTGCTCTGAGATGGCCGTAGTGATCGGACAGATCGTCACCGAGACAGTGCTGGGCCCCGCACCGGCCGACGTCCCGCCGCCCGGCGAGCCCCGGGGCGAGGCGGACATGGACGTGATCGTGCGCCGGGCGGCCGAGCGGGTACTGGAGATCCTCCGTCGGGAGTGGGACCTGTGAATCGGGAGTGGGACCTGTGAACCTGACCGCGACCCAACTCGCCAAGCTGACCATCGACGCCTACGCGGACATCAAGTTCAAGCAGCCCACCGGCATCCGCTGGCAGGCCCTGCTCAACCCCACCGAGCTGTCCTTCTCGCGCAAGAACCTCTACCAGGCGACGCAGTCCGCGGGGACGTCCGCCCCGCAGCAGTCGTTCAGTGGCGGCGAGCCCGACCAGGTCCAGATCGACCTGCTGCTGGACGGCACCGGCGTGGTCGGCGAGCCCGGGAGCATCGGCCCCCTGCTCGACGCGCTGCTGGAGCTGACGCGGTTTCAGGGCGACACGCACCAGCCGTACTACGTGCACGCCTTCTGGGGGCGGTTCGGGTTCCGCGGGATCCTCACCCAGGCCGACGTCACGTACAAACTGTTCGACCGGGCGGGCGAGCCGCTGCGGGCCACGGTCAAGCTGTCGCTGAAGGAGGCGCTCTCCGCCGAGGAGACGGCCGCGCAGGACCGGCCGTCCTCACCCGACCTCTACCAGACCTGGCTGGTCGAGGACGGAGAGACCCTCGACGCCATCGCCGCCCGGGTGTACGGGGACCCGGCCTACTGGCGTCCGCTGGCCGCCGCGAACCGTCTGGCCAACCCGCGTGGCCTGCGCACGGGCCAGTTGCTCGTCCTCCCACCGCTGGCGGCCGGACGATGAGCCCGGCGGAGCGGGACCGGCCCGCGTTCGAAGTGCGCGTGGCCGACCAGGCGTTGCGACCTCTCGTGGCCGCTGACATCGTCGAACTGGACATCTCCGAGGAGGTGAACCGGCACGGCCGCCTGACGCTGCTCGTCCAGAACTGGGACGCGGACAGCCGCAGTGTGCGGCACAGCGACGACGGCCCGTTCGCACCCGGGGCGGCGATCGCGGTCTCGCTCGGCCACCACTCCCGGCTGACCACCGTGTTCGACGGCGTCATCGCGTCACTGACCACACACTTCCCGCGTGGCGGCCGCCCCGTGCTCCGCGTCGAGGGGCGCAGCAGATCCATCCTGCTGGAACACCCGCCCCGCTCCCGCCAGTTGGCCAATGTCTCCGACGCGGACGTCGCCTCCGCCGTCGCCGCCGACTACGCACTCACCACGGACGCCGCGGACGGCGTCAGCCGTCCCTTCGTGGTCGGCGACCGGCTCAGCGACTGGGAACTGCTCAAGCGCCGCGCAGACGAACTGGGCTGGGTCACCTACGTCCGAGGCGACACCCTCGTCCTGCGCCCGCCCGCACCGAAGCAGCGGCCGATCGCGTTGGACTACACCCGTGACCTCGTCGAGCTGCACCTGACCCAGGACCTGACGCGTGCCATCGGCTCCGCCGTCGGCGTGGCCTGGGACCTGGCCTCGCTCGAAGCCGCCGAGTCCGAGCAGAGTGCCGCCGCGGCGGGCATCGACGTCGGTGGGCGCACCGCGCACGACACCGCCGTGGCCGACTCCGGCTGGCCGTCGCGGGACGAGAGGTGCGCGTCACCGGCCGTGGCCGGATCGGACGAGGCCGACGCCCGCGCCGTCGCCGCACAGCGGAAGGCCGCACTGGCGCACTGCTTCGGGTCCGGCGTCGTGCACGGCGACCCGGCGCTGCGGTGCGACGGCTGGGTGTCGGTCGCGGGTGTCGGCACGCGGATGTCCGGACCGCATTACGTCACCGCGGCCAGGCACCGCTTCACCGCCGGCGGGTATCTGACGGAGTTTCAGCTGGGGTCACCGCCCGCCCTGGTCCCGCCGTCGAGGTCGAGGACCGGCGAAGGTGGCCTCGTACTGGGCGTCGTGGAGGCGCTCGACGACCCGGAGTCGCTGAACCGGGTGAAGGTCCGGCTGCCCTGGCGGGCGGACCACGGAGACGGTGTCTGGGCCAGGACGGCCAACCTCGACGCGGGCGACGGGTACGGCGCCGTCTTCGTCCCGAACGTGGGACAGGAGGTCCTCGTCGGGCTGGTCGACGGTGACGCGGCCACGCCCGTCGTCCTCGGGTCCCTCCACAACGGCACGCAGCGACCGCCCGTCGTGGTGGACGCCGAGACCAACGCCGTCCGTGCCCTGACGACCCCCGACGGCCACGCCCTGCGTCTGGAGGACGGCGACTCGACCGCGGCGAAGCTGCTGTCCGGCAAGGGCCACAGTCTCGTACTCGACGACAAGGACTCCGCGGTTGTCATCACGCACGCCGACTCGGGCAACACCATCCGCTTGTCCGGGGAGGGCATCGAACTCGTCGCGGCGCAGGGCGACATCAAGCTGTCGTCGGCGGCGGGGAGCATCTCGCTCGACTCGCTCAAGCTCCAGGCCAAGGCCTCCGGGCCGTCCACGATCGAGACCTCGGCGACCTTCGGTCTCAAGGCGTCGGGGTCGCTCGCGCTCAATGGCTCACTCATCACCATCAACTAGCAACCGGGGAGATCGTCATGCCTGCGGCCGCTCGGGTCGGAGACACCACGGTGCACGGTGGCACGGTCGTCGGACCAGGAGTCGCCACCGTGCTGGTCGGCGGCATGCCCGCGGCGGTGCTGGGAGACATGCACGCCTGCGTGATCCCCTCGCCCCCACCGCACCCGCCGGCGACGCCGTTCCTGGCGGGTTCGTCCACGGTGCTGATCCAGGGTCGGCCCGCGTTGCGAGCGGGCGACTCCTGCGCCTGTGGGGCGTCGGTGGCCGTCGGCAACCCGACGGTGGTGATCGGATGAGCGGCGACTACCCCCAGGTGGGCCGGGGATGGGCCTTCCCTCCGACATGGGCCCGCCCGGACTCCGACCCGGGGTCCGGGCCGGTGTCCCTGGTGACCGAAGAGGGCGCGGAACACGTGGCCGCCGCCCTTGTCATCCTGCTGCGCACCATGCCGGGGAGCCGGGTCATGCGGCCGGACTTCGGCGCCGGCGTCGACCGGTACGTCTTCGAGCCACGCACCCCCGACGCCTGCCACCGGCTCGCGGACGACGTGCTCCGGGCACTGCTGCTCGGCGAACCCCGGGTCATCGTCGACTCCGTCGAGGCGGTGCCGTCCGAAGAGGCGGACGACCGGGTCGACGTCCACGTCTCCTACCGGATCGACCGCCACCGCCGCCCGAACAGCCTCGTCGTCCCGTTCTACCTGGTGGGTGCGCGATGACCCGGCCCCCCGAACGCATCGTCGAGGCGATGGCGGCCGCGGCCCGGCTCGCCCCCTTCGACGACAGGACCTCCTGGTACGACGTGCTGTTCACACGCGTGGCCGACGAGGACGTCCTCGCGCGGTCCGAACTGCCGGACGGTGCCCTGCTCTCCGTACTGGCCCGGGAGTACACCGCACTCGACCAGCACGCCGACGCCCTTGCGGCCCGGACCCATGTGGCCTGGCTGGAGCGACTCCTCGGCATCCCGCGGCTGCCGGCCGTGCCCGACCGCGTGATCGTCCACGTCACGGTGGACCCCAAAGCCGCGCCGGTCGTCGTCCCGCGCGGCACCCTGCTCCGCGGCGGCAAGGACGCCTTCGGCAACGAACGGCGCTACGCCACCCTCGACGCTCTCACCGCTCATGGCGCGCCGCTGGTCGCCGTCCGCACCCTGCACCCCGGCGGGACCGAGCGCGGACGACCCGGGATCGCGAACGAGGCGCCGGAGTTTCCGCTCGCCCCCGGGACCGGGCCGGACGCCGTCCACACACTGCGGGTGTACTCACCGGCGCTGTCCTTCGAGGGCGGCGACCTCACCGCCACGCTGACCTTCGGCGACGCCACCGGTGTACACCTGCTGGCCCCGGTCATGTGGCGGTGCTCCACGGCGGACGGCGAGGTCGGTCCGACCACGACGGGGACGGTCACGGACACCCCGTCCGGCGGGACCGTCACGGTCACGCTGTCGGGCGGGTGCGGGGCGCCGGACGGGGGGACTCCGTGGATCGAATGCGTCGTCCCTGCCACGGTGCCGGTGCCGGAGGAGCTGGCCTTCTCGACGGTGGAGGTCGCGGTGTCCGGGCGAACGCCGTTCGTGCCGCAGGCCGCCTTCCACAACGACGGCGCGGTGGACGTCACGAAGGAGTTCCAGCCGTTCGGCGCCGTGGCCAAGCGCGGGGACGCCTTCTATCTGCGCTCGGACGAGGCGTTCTCGAAGGCCCTGCGGCAGCTGACCGTCACCGTCTCCCTGTTGCGGGCGGGCGGTGGGACCCTCTCGGCCTCGGCGGGCGGCAGCGGTATCCCTGCGGCCACGGCGGGCTTCCTCAGGGATCGGCTGATGAGTGTTCAGGCCGAGGTCGGGGCGGCCCACACCAAACACTTCCACGACATCCTGGCCTTCCTCGACGACACGGGCGACCCCACCGTGGTGTGGCAGCGGCGAGTGGAAGGACAGTGGCGGCGGATCGGCGACCGGGGCGACCGGTTCGGCACGCTCAGCGCCGACGTGTCCGGCGCCGTCGGGTCCGAGCGCTGCGCCGTCGCGGGACAGCAGGGGCACTACGTGCGGGCCTTCCTGTCCGAGGGCGACTTCGGTTGGACGGCCTACCAGGAGGACATCGCCGCGTTCGCCACCCAGGCGGTGGCCGGTACCACACCGAAGCCCACGATGCCGCCGCCGCCCGTGCCACCGGTCGCCTCCGGCGTGACGATCTCGTACACGACCGTGCCGGTGGCGGCCACCCGCGTGGAGTCCCGCAGCGGGTGGCGGCACGCGGCCCAGCAGGACGGCGGCGTGTTCCGGCCGTTCCGCCGCGCGGTCTCGGACGCGGGAGCCACCGGCATGGTGGCGATCGGCCTCGACCTGCCCGCGTCGGCGGTGGGGTCCAGTGTCTCGGTGTACTTCGACGTCGACCCGGCCACGCCCTGCGGCGCCACCGACCCGGTGGCCGCGCGGTGGGAGTGGTGGGACGGCACGACCTGGCACGACCTCCCCGTCGCGGACGGATCCCGTCAGCTGCGCGAGTCCGGCCTGTTGCGCTTCGTCGTCCCGGCCGGCTCGGCGGTGGGCTGTGCCGACCTGGGCGCGGACACGGGCCGCTGGATCCGCCTCGTCACGACCGCGCCCGAGCGGCTCGGCACGATCCACGGCGTGCAGGTGGACGCCGTGGTGGCGGAGTTCGTCTCCGCGGCCCCCGACCCGGCCGCCGACCCCAGTTCGGCCGCCCCACTGCCACCGGGGACGATCAAGGGCACGCTCTCGCCGCTGCGCGGGGTCAGGAAGGCGACCAATCCGGCCTCGCTGCGCGGCCGCGCCCCGGAGCCCGATCCGGCGTACCGCGCCAGGGCGTCGGCGCGCACCCGGCACCGTGACCGTGCCGTCCTGCCCTGGGACTACGAGCAGCGGGTGGCGCAGGCCTTCCCCGAGGTCGCAGCCGTCCTGTGTCTGCCGCACACCAACCGGAAGGGCGCCCGGGAGGCCGGGAAGGTCGGTCTGGTCGTCCTGCCGGACCGGCCGCTGGACCCGGCACCACGCCCCTCGGTGAGCCTCGCCGAGCGCATCGTCGAGGCCGTCACCCCCGCCCGGCCGCTCGGCGCCGGGGTGGTGGTGCTCTGCCCGCGCTACGCACCGGTCACCGTCGTCGCGACGATCACGCTGCGTCGCGGTGTCGCCGCCCTGACCGGCAAGGAGTCGATCACGGATGCGCTGGAGTCGGTGCTGCATCCGGCCGGCACCGTCCCCACGCGGTGGGGGCAGTCGCTGTACGCGTCGACGCTGATCGCGTTCCTGGAGCGCCATCCGGTCGTCGATGTCGTCACGTCGTTCCAGCTGTGCGACGCCGAGGGGACGCCGGTCGAGGTGATCGAGGTGAACCCGTGCCGCGGACTGTACTGCTCGTCCGCCGCTCATGTGCTGACGTGTGAGGAGCGACTGTGACCCCGCAGCAGCCGGCACCGATCGTGCCCTTCGTCCCCGTCGAGCCGGACGCCGACTGGGAGACCGTCCGGGCACGGGTGACGGACGGACTCGCCGCCACCGTCCCGGACGCCTGGAGCGACCACAACCCGGTGGATCCAGGTGTGACCCTGGCCGAGGTGGCCGCGTTCGGCCTGGCCGACCTGCACTACCGCGTCGCCGAACGGCACTTCGACGCCTGGCCGTTGGAGGTACGGGGCTGGGAGCCGGACGCCGACCGGTCCTGGCACGCCACGCTTCCCCGGGGATCGTTGACGGCGATCGCGGCCGCGCTGGCGTCATCCCGGCCCACCTCCGCCGCCGTACTCGAACCGCTGATCCGTGCCTGTCCGTCGCCGTCGGACGCCGGCGCCCTGTTGTCGAGGCCGCCATGGAGCGCGGCGTTCGGCGCGAGCCACCGCCCGGCCGTGATCGCGCTGATGCGGGCCCGGCTGGTCCGCCAAGTGGCGCAGGAGCAGGCCCACATCGTCGCCGAGGCCGTCGCGGCCCAGCAGGGCTCGGCCGATCCGGTCGCCACCCGGGACGCGCGGGCCGCGGCCGAGCTGGCCGGCACACTGCCGCTGTGGGACGAGGAGATCGTCTCCCTGGTGCGCCGGGAGCGGCGCCGGCTGACGCAGGAGGCGCTCGTCGCCCGGCTGGCCGAGGTCCGCGCGGCCACGGCGGCCACTGCCCCCGCCGTCCGGGCGGCGCTCGCCGGGGACGGCCTCGGCCCGGCCGAGGTGCGGATCGCGATGGCCGCCGGACCCCGGCCGCCGGACACGGTGCCGGAAGACCTCGAGGACCCTCGGGGCCGTACACACATCTGGCCGCCCCACCCGATCCAGTCGCTGACCTGTGAACCGGTGACCGCGGAGGACTACGCGCGGCGGGCCCGCGCACATCCCGGAGTTCGCCGGGCCTGGGCGGTGCCCGGCAGGCTCGAGGGCGTCGCCTGGAACGGCCTGCCCACCGGGAGACTCGCGTCCGTCGCCGTGGACCCGAAGGCGCCGGCGATCACGTTGGTGGTGGAGCCCGAGGACCGGCACCCGACCGACCGCGACGAATTCCTGCGCGCCGTGCTCCGGACCGCTGTCGGCCCGGAGGCGGGCACGCCGTGCCCCGACTGGCGCGCGACGGTGAACGACGTCGCCCCCCGCCGCGTCATCTGCGACGAGGTCGGTGCGGGCCTGCTGGCGGAGCAGCGCGTCCTGGTCAAGGGCACGCTCATCACGGGCATCGGGGTCGACCGGGCAGCGCTGGTCACGGAGGTACGGGCGCGGATCTCCGCGTACTTCGCCGCGGGCCGGCCGGAATCGCGGGTGCCCGCAGCCGAGCGGCCCGTCGACGGTCCGTGGCCACGGATCGACCAGCCGACCGAGGGCTGGATTCCGGGCGCCCCGATCCGGTTCACCGAGGTCGTCGAGGCGATCGTGGCCGACATCGCGGTACGGGGTGTCGAGGACCTCCGCATGAAGGTCGAGGGAGGACCCGAGTTCGTCACTCTGGCCCACGGCAGCCTTCCCCTGGCCGGCAACGCCGTGCCGAAGCTGGCCGACGCGGACTGCCTGCGGGTGCGGTTCGCCCTGGTCACGGGGTGCGCGGATGCGTAGCCCCGACTACACCCGGCTCGCCGCGCAGCTGCCCGCCGTCTACCAGCAGGACCCGGTGTCCTTCGCCCAGGTGGACGCCTATCTCGGGCTGGCCGACGACCTGAACCGAGCGATCGTAGAGCGGCTGGAGGACCTGCTGCTCGGCCTCGGTCCCGACGCCGTGCTGCGCTGGCCCGCCGACGTACCGCTGGACGCCGGGCCCGACGCCCTGCTGCGGTCCTACCTCGCGACGTACGACGAGGTGGCGGCCTGGGCCGGCTTCGTGTTCCCGGCGAGCTGGCCGAGGACCGAGGCGGGCTTGGCGCGGCGCCGCCAGTTCCTCGCCCGGTCGGCGCGGCTGTGGCGCCGCCGGGGCACACCGCGCGGCTTCCTCAGCTGGTTCGCCCTGTACTTCGGCATCGTCAGGGCGGACGAACGGCCCTATCTGCTGGAGCACTACAAGGCGCCGGGCACCGTCGCGGCCCCGGCGCCGTACTCGGCGACGCTCTTCGTCCCGGCCCCGCGCTTCGCCGACTGGGCCAGGCGGGAGGAGGCGGCCGACTTCGTCCACCGCTACGCGCCCGCCCACGTGGGCATGCGGGTCTGCTTCGTGAACCCCGAGCTGCTCACGCGACCGCCCCTCACCGACCCACCGGTGCTGCCCGACTCACCGACCCCGTCGCAGCTCGACGCCTACGCCGCCGCGGTCGCCGAACACGAGGCGAAGCTCAACGCGCTGCTGTGCTCGGCGGTGTCGGAGATCGACCACAGGAACGGAATCCACATCCACGCGTGCGTCGACGGGGGCCGACCCCATGACCGGCTCGATGTCGGGCGCCTGCCCACGACGTGACGGCCCGAGGCAGTCAAGGAGAGAATCGCATGACCGCCAACCAGTACCCGTTCTTCGAGAGCGGTCAGACCCTCACCGCCGCCGATCTCAACATGGTCCGGGAATTCCAGCACGCCCGGGACCGCCTGGTCGGGCGGATGACCGGATTCGGGGTGAACTGCGGCCTCGGCGGCAGCGTCTCGGGCACCACTCTGACGATCCAGCCGGGTCTGGCCGTGGACCAGCCGGGGGAACCCCTCGTACTGCCCACCGCACAGCCGATCAACCTCGCGCCACCGGCGATGAACGTGTCGTACGACTTCATCGACACCGCGCCCGGCGGCTTCAGCGTCGTGCTGGAGGCGACAGATGAGCCGGAGGCAGCCCCTGACTGCGGCGAGGGCGACTGCGCCGGGCACGCCACGCTGCACACCGTCGGCGTCGCGCTGCGCACCGTCGCCGGCCGCGTCACCGGTACGCGCATGGACTTCTCCGACGACGAGTTGCTGAAGGCCGAGCCGATCCGCCTGGCCCTGGACTCGACGCCGGTCAACTCCTACGCGGCGCTGCGTGACTTGATCGAGTACCGGCTCAAGAACGGCACCGAGCCACTGGTCGATCCGGCCCTGATCGCGAAGCTGAAAGCCACGTCCGTCGACAGCGCGGACTCGCCCGGGGCCCAGGGCTACAAGTGCGGCTGGCTGAACATGGTGCTGTTCGCCACCCTCGACCTGCTCCGGGCCCGGGCCCTGCTGCACCTCAGCTGCGACCGGACGACCACGCGCCCCGGTGTGGTGCTCGGCTGGGTGCACCAGGTCGGCGGTGACTGGACGTTCGAGTGCGCCTACCGGCACGCCTGGGAGCCGCCGAGGGGCCTGACCGAGGTGTTCTTCGGTGGGACCTGCGACAACCCGGCATCCCGGCTCCAGGACGAACTGGAGGCTCTGCTCGCGGGATTCGCACCACCGGCTCCGGTGCCACAGGGCGAGGTCGAGCCCCCGGTGTTCTGCCCGAAGGGTTCGATTCTCATCCGTGGCAAGTGCGTCAACATCTTCTACCCTCCCGAGCAGATACCCCACGAGTGGGCCGAACGGTGGAGGATCAACCCGCGCGACCCGATCTGGTACCCGCCGTTCGAGGAGAAGTGGAAGCAGCCGTGGGAGATCTACCAGACCGAGGGCTGGGACTTCTTCGAGGACGGAGTCTTCGGCGCCACGGACTATCTGGGGCGCCCGGCCGACGTCGTGCGGGACAAGTTGCGGGACTTCATCACGAGCACGAGTGGTGCGGCGGTCATCAAGGTGGTCGATGTCGGGGCGGTCGACGACATGAAGGGCTACCTGCCGTCGGGCGGCTTCAGCCCGTCGGACACGATCGTGCTCACCAAGGATGCCGCGGGGAAGGTCATCGCGACCGGCCGCGTTCCCGCCGTACGCAACGTGCGCATCGTCGGTGCCGCGCTGCCGGAGGCGGTTTCCGCCGCCACTGACGCCAAGGCCGCCGCCACCGAAATGCGGGGTCTCACCGCGACAGTGGTGAGCCGCGTCGACACGGCCGAGGCGAACTTCTCCGGGCTCAAACGGGACTTCACCACCCTCCACGGCGAATTCCAGTCCTACAAGGGTGGAGCCTTCGACAGCAGCGGCTACGGCGTCCGGATCGCCACGGCGGAAGCGCAGTTGAAGCGCCTCGAGGAGGTCCAGCACCGGATTTCCCTGGTCGAGGGCAAGGTCGACGTCCTGGCGAAGCTGCCCAAGGAGAAGACGATCGACAGAAATCTCGGCAAGGGTGTCTCCGAGTTCGCCCAAGCCACGGTCGCCGCGATGCAGTCGCTGCCGGAAGTGCAGAACCCCAACTTCCAGCGCTACACCGCGGCCGCCGCACGGGCCCGCGCCGACCTGGACTCCGCGATCGCGGCGGGCGACCCCGAACTCGTCACCGAGGCCACACTCGCCGTGCTGGGCACCGTCCGCACGATGGTCAAGGCTTCCGGGGTCTCCGCGGAACACGGACGCGAACTCGACACACAGCTACGGAACCTGGGCGGGCTGATCACATGACCGACGTCGCGGTGGACACCGTACGCCTGCGTGGGCCGCATGCGCGGCGCCTCACGGGCGTCGCCGCGCGCGCGTTGCCCGCCGCGCTCGAACGCGCCCTGGCGGACGTCGGCGACGTTCGGGTGGACGAGATCGTGGTCAGGCTCGACCTGGACGTGACGGCCTACGACGACGAGACCCTCGCCGTCCTGTGGGCCGACTCCATCCGTGCGCAACTGCTCGCCGTACGACGGGAGTCCGTGTCGGTCGGCCCGGGAGGGCCGGTCGGCGATCCGGTGGGCGGGCGGGTTCCCGGGCCGCGGGACGTACTCGCCGTCGTCCACGCACTCGGGGCGACGGAGGCGGGACCGGGCATGCCGCTGCCGCGGGCCGTCCTGGAACTCGCCGACTCCGATACGGCGCGAGCCGTCGCCGACGAGATCGGCGCCGATGCGTGGGTGTCCTTGCTGCGGACGCTCTGTCACGCACTACGGCTTCCGGTGCCGGGGCAGGCGCCGAGGCAGGCAACGGGAACCGGCTTGGGCACCCCGGTGGAACGCACCGGCCCCCTGCTCCCGAGCTCGCTTGCCGCGCCCGACGCGGCCGGGACTCAGAAGCGGCGGGTGGACGAGGCCGGGACTCAGAAGCGGCGGGTGGACACGGCCGACACGCCCTTGAAGGCTGAGGAACTCCCCTTCACGCCGGGCGAAGTCCTGGACGTCCTCGCCGTACTGGCACAGCTCGTGGATGGGCGGACAACCGCTGTGGAGACCGCGGCCGTGACCCGGGGCGCGGGCCTGGTTCTGCTGTACCCCTGGCTGGCCGAGCACTGCCGCCGGGCCGAGGACCTCCACGCGGGCCTGGACGGCCTGGCGGTCCGGGAGGCGGCCTTGGCCGCGATCGTCGACCCGGACGATCCCGCCCTCGCGGACGACCCGCTCGTCGGCCTGTTGGCCGGGCGTACGTCGTCCGAACCGGCCGAGCTGCGTGTGCCGTTGGCCCGACAGGACGAGGTGGCCGAGTCGGCCGCACGGGTGCTGGCCTCGTTCGCCGCCCTGCTGCCGGGGTTCGAGCGCTCCTCGCCGGGCTTCGTCCGCGGCTCCTGGATCGCCCGCCTCGGCGTCGTCGACCGCGACCGGGATCCCGAGCTGCTCACCGCGGCCACCCGCCCGCTCGACGTCGTTCTGCCGCGACTCCCCTACCCCGTGGGCCTGATCAAGCTGCCGTGGTCGCCCCCTCTCACCGTGCGGTTCCGGCCATGACGACGGTCCCCACGCCCGTCGCCGAGCTGCGTGCCGCGCTCGAGATGGTCGACGCCCTGATTCAGGTACGGCTGGAAGAGCGCCGCGGCGGGCCCTGCGGGCGGCGGCTGAGCATCGACGACGACACGGAAGGGCTGCCCGACGTCCGGCGCTTCGCCGGCACCGGCCCGCTCGCGGAGATCGTCACCGCCGCGGGCCTCTCGGCGGCGGAGGCGGTCGTCCTCACGGCGGCCGTCGCTCCCTGTGTCGACGAGCGATTCGACGCGCTGTACGGCATGCTCACCGACCGCCCCGGTATCACGGCCCTGACCGGGGAGGTGGCCCGCACCCTGGTCGCGCGCTCCTTCCGGGGCAGGCTGGACGCGGCCGTCATGCTGTCGCCACGAGGGCTGCTGCAGACACGCGGTCTGCTGTCACTGGACCCGCCGGGCGACCTGTCCGGAGTGCTGAGACCGGATCCGCAGTTGCTCGCGTGGATCCTGGGGCTTCCGCCCAAGGCGGGCGTCGCGACGTCCGACTTCCCGGCCCGGCCGCTGACCACGGTGCACACCCTCGAAGACGTCGTCCTGCCCGCGAGCGCCCGGGCCCGCGTCGACGACCTGACGGGGCGGATCGCGCACCGTGACGTCGTCGTGGAGCAGTGGGGCTTCGGGGCACACCACGACAACGCCGCCGGCCTGATCGCGCTGTTCCACGGTCCGCCCGGCACCGGGAAGACGATGACCGCGGCCGCGATCGCCCGGACGGTCGGCCTGCCCGCCTACCTGGTGGATCTGTCGGCGCTGGTCTCGAAGTACATCGGCGAGACCGAGAAGTCGCTGGCCAAGGTCTTCGACCGTGCCGCCCGTGAGCGCTGTGTCCTCGTGTTCGACGAGGCCGACGCGGTCTTCGGCGCCCGCACCGAGATCGACGACGCCCACGACCGGTACGCCAATCAGGAGGTGTCCTATCTCCTGTCGCGTATCGAACAGCACCCCGGGATCGTCATCCTGACGACCAATCTCGTGGCCAACATCGACACGGCGTTCCAGCGCCGGATCCACGTCCTGGTGGAGTTTCCCGAACCGGGGCCGGGCGAGCGCGTGCGGCTGTGGTCCACGGTCGCCCCGTCCCAACTGCCGGTGGACGGCGGCGTCGACCTGGTCGCGCTGGCGCACCGCTATCCGTTGACCGGCGCGCAGATCCGCGAGGCGACCCTGGAGGCCGCCTATCTGGCCGCCGCCGACGGCCGGGTCGTCACCGCTGAGCACCTCCTGACCGGCGTCCGCCGCCAGTACGAGAAGTCCGGAAAGTCGGTGCCGGCGTGAACCGGGTCGCCGACCGGGCTCCGCCCGGGCAGACGGCCGCGACGCCGTCGCAGTCCGCTACGTCCTCGCGGGCCGCAACATCGTCGCCGGTCGCCACGTCATCGCCGATCGCTACGTCGTCGCCGGCCGCGGCCGAGGCAAGCCGCTTCCTCACGAAGGTCCCGCGGCCGGAGGGCGAGGCGACCGTCGTGGCTCTCGGACCGCTCGCCGCGGGTGGGCTGACGGCGGTTCAGGCCGAGTGGGGTGTGGACGGCGGAGCGGTGGTGCTCACCGGCGCCGCCCCGTTCGCGGACGTCACGGGCAGTGCGGGTTTCCGCTCCGACGGCTCCCTCGACGGCGTCGTCCGGATGCGTACCGGGGTGCGTTTCCTGGGCCTCGCCCTGGGTGAGGTGGCATGGACGGTCCATGACTGGAGTGCCGAGGTGCCGCTCGCCACCCCCACGGTCACCTTGCGCGGCAGCACGCTGGCCGTGGACCTGGGGCCGCTGCCGCAGGGCGCGACCTGGACGGCGCCGAACGGCATCGACTCACCCCGCCACGGCGACCGCGTCGTCGTCCACCTGCCTGGCGACGCCATGCCGTCGGGACTGCCCTTGAGCCCTCGTGTGGCCGAGGTCTACCGCGGTCTCGGACTCGACGTCTCCCACCTGCGGGTGCACCCCGACACCCAGGTCGGCGGAGCTCCGGCCTTCGTCACCGACCAGAACCTCTTCCTCGCGCCAGGGATCCACGGCGCGGACAGCCCGGAGGCCCTGAGGGTCCTGGACGCCGCGGTCCGTGCCGCGTTGACGGGTCTGCTCGGGGCGGTCGGCGGGGACCCGGCGCAGGTGGTGCCGCGGTCACCGGCCGAGCCGGAGGCACCCGCGGCGGAGACCTCCGTCGTCCCGGCGACCGTGCCGGAAAGCCCGACCGGGCCCGCTGCCAGTGCCGGTGCCGGTGCCGGTGCCGCGGAACGGGCCGGTGAGGTGACGGCCTCGCTGGAGACGGCTCCCGTCACAGAAGGCGGCGCGGCCGAAGGCGTACCGGAAGAGCCCTCCGCCGAGACCTCACCACCCCCCACCGTCCAGCTGATCATGCCGGAGCCGCCCACCGACCTCACACCGGCGGCGGCAGCACGGGGCACGGCGGTCAAGGGCGGGGCAGGCGGAGCGGCACGGGCAGCCCGCGATCTGCCCACCGCCGACGCCGCTGTCGCCGACTCCCGGGCGGCCGTCACCGAACCGGCCGCCGAGACCGCCGCTCGGGCCCGCGAGGAACTGGCCGCCGAACTGGGCGCACGGCCGGCGCCCAGCCCGGAGATCGTCGAACTCTGCGAACGCATCCGCACGGCGATCCGCGCGAACCGGCCCGAGGACGAGGACGAGCTCCTGGAGTCCGACCCCACCAAGGAGGCGCGGAAGGCCGGATCCACGATCACAGGTTCGGTAGAGGGCCAGGTCCAGCAGGTCGGCAACAGCTACGGCGCCATGGCCTCGCCGCCGCCCGGGACACCGACCCTGACACCGGAGCCACTCCAGAAGCCGTCTCCCACCTCCCCGGGTATGGGCGTCGAAGCGGCCTCGGCGGCCCCCGACCCGATCCCGCCGGAGAACACGTCCCTCGACGCCGACGTCGCCGCGACCGACCAGAGGATCACCGACTCCGGCATCGACACCCGGGTGACGAAGGAGATCCCGGACGGCCCGTTCGCCGCGGCGCGGGACGCCCGCGCCGGCCTCGGCGAGGTCGCCGAACGCACTCCGCAGCAGATCCAGGCCGAGCAACAGCAGGCCATCGACTCGGCCCAGGCCGACATGGCCCAACTCCAGGAGCAGGCCGTAGCGGCCATGCGCGGCACCCGGTCGGGGACGGTCAAGGCGGTCGGCGGTGGCCAGACCGCGGCCGTCGCCTCGGAGGAGCGCACGCGGGAGTCGGTCGCACGCCACGCGCAACAGATCTACGACGACGCCCAGAAACAGGTCGACGCGCTGCTGCAACCGCTGAGCCGGACGGCGATCGCACGGTGGGACGCGGGTCTGAGCCGTCTCTCGCAGGAGTTCCACGACTCGCTCGACCGGGTCAAGCGCTGGATCGACGAGCGGCACTCCGGCGTCGGCGGCGCCGTCCTCGCGATCGGTGACTACATCAGCGGCCTGCCGGACTGGGTCACGGACGAGTACAACCGCGCTGAGCGAACCTTCGGGGACGGCGTCTGCGAACTGCTGACGACCATCTCCAGCGATGTGAACGGGGTCGTCGCGGCGGCGCAGGCCGTCATCCAGCACGCCCGCACCGACATCGACGGTGTGTTCCAGGCGATGGAGGCGGAGTTCCCCGAGTGGGCGGCACAGGAGCGGGCCCGGTTCGGCGGCATGCTGGACGCTCTGAGCCAACGGGTCACGGAGGCGCAGACCGGCTTCGTCCGCGACGTCTCCCAGCGTGCCGTCGCGGCAGTCAACCAGGTGCACGCGGAGGCCCAGGCGCTGCGCGAGGAGGCCGGCGGGCTGATCGGGCGCGTGGTCGCGGCGATCGAGGAGTTCATCGACGACCCGGTCCGGGCCGTCATCAACGGACTGCTGCGGCTGGCCGGCATCCCGCCCGCCGCCTTCTGGGCCTTGATCGCCAAGGTCGAGCAGGTCATCTCGGACATCGCCGAGGATCCCGAGACCTTCGTCAACAACCTCGTGGCCGGCGTCAGGCAGGGGTTCGAGCAGTTCTTCGACCACTTCGGCACGCATGTCCTGCGGGGCTTCTGGGACTGGCTGTTCTCGGGCCTCAAGACGCCCGCCCCCATGCCGCGCGACCTCTCCGCCAAGTCCCTGTTCACCTTCGCCCTGCAGCTCATGGGCATCACCTGGCCGCGAGTGCGGGAGATCCTCGTACGGCACATCGGCCCCACCGCGGTCGAGGTCGTCGAGACGGCCTGGCAGTTCGTCTCCGTGCTGATCGAGCGCGGACCGGAGGGCCTGGTCGAGCTGCTCAAGGAACAGCTCGCCCCGGAGAACGTCGTCGGCATGATCCTCGAGGCGGCAGTCGACTACCTGGTCGAGACACTGATCGAGCAGGTGACCGTCCGTGTCGTCGGACTCCTCAACCCGGCGGGGGCCATCGCCCAGGCCATCGACCTGATCTACCAGGTGTGCGCGTGGATCTTCCGCAACGCGGCCAGGATCTTCCGGCTCGTCGAGGCGGTCGTCAACGGGATGGCCGACGTCGTCGCGGGCAACATCACCGGCCTGGCCACCTCCGTGGAGAAAGCACTGGCCTCACTGATCCCACCGGTCATCGACTTCCTCGCAGGCATCCTGCACCTCGGTGACCTCCCGGGCGAGGTGGCAGAGGCCATCACCCGTCTCCAGGCCGTCGTGTACGCCGCGATGGACCGCGTCATCGGCTACCTGGCCGCCAAGGCGATCGCCCTGCTCAAGCGTCTGGGCATCGGCGGCAAGGAGGACAGCGAGGGCGGCGGGGACGACGAACTCGGTACGACGGTGCGCTTCTCCGCCGCGCACGAAGGCCACCGGCTCTTCTTCAGGGTCGCCGGCGACGACGCGGCGCTCATGGTCGCCTCGGTGCCGCAACCGATCGAAAGCGTGATTTCCGAGTGGCGCGACAGGCTGGGCGAACTCCCCGACGAGCAGCGGGCTCCCACAGCGACGAAACTCGACGCCCTCGCGGCCGTGGCGGACGAGACGAACAAAGAGGGCGCCGAACTCGCGCGCGAGTTCCTCGAGGCGAACCGCGATCCCGACGACTCCGTGAAGCCGCCGAGCGACAACACCGTCGAGGCGCGGGAACGCGCGGTGGCAGGCATGCTCCGTGAGCTCTTCGAGATCTTCGACGAAACCGGCTCGGAAGCCACCTACCTGGCCGACATCGCCGCCAACCTGCCCCTTCACGGCAGGGCCAGGGCGGGCGATGTGACCGACCTCTGGGCGCGGCGCTACTCGGGACCCCCTCTCTACGTACCGCTCGATGCCTCCGCGCCGGCCACGGTGTGGAATCCGGCAGACCTGGCCGGACCGGCGGTCTCCGCAGGCCAGGCATACCTGGGCCGAGAGGACGTCCAGCGCGAGCTCCTCCCGTACTTCACGAAGAGCGGGAAAGGCGGGAAGACCGCTCGACGCGCAGATACCGGAGCGTTCCGCGACTACGCCCTCGTCGAGACCGGGCAGAGCCATCCCGTCCGGCAGGGTTTCCTCGACGCCCTCGGGGAGGCGTACCGGAGCGGGATGGCTTCCCGACCGCCGCAGAACATCGACCCGGTCGACTCCAAGTTGTCGGAGACAGTGGCATCGGTCGAGTATGAGAACGACACGGCACCCTATGGCGCGTTCGCCGACCTGCCAGGGCGAGGAGATGAGCCCGACCAAGCCCTCGTCGAGCGCGCACAGGACATCAGGGCGTTCCTCCTCGGGATCGCCCGGGACCGCACCTTCAACGAGTACAGCGCTGTCCGTCTCCAGTGGGCCTGGACCGACAAGCCCACGAAGGAATGGCTCAACCGGCGATTCCGCATCAAAGGCCAACACGAGTGGATTCCCACCAATCTCCTTCCGCACCTGCTGCGCAAGGCCTTCGACGCACACCTCGATCCGGTCGCACTCGCCCTCGCGGTCAAGTGGATAGAGTTCCAGTACGAACTTCGCAGCCGGACGAATTTCGTGCTGTGGCATTTCGACCCCGGGCTCGCCGGGCACGTCGGTTCGTTCAGCAAGGACGAACGGGGCAGGCACAGCGCGGGTACCGCTCAGTCGCACGCGTTCCACGAATGGTTGCGGGGGCTGTACGACCAGCACAAGGACACCGGGCCTTACGCCTTTGCGATCGCCGTGATGACCGATATCGACAAGCGGGTCTGGAGCGGAAACACGGAGGGAATCTCCGCCGAGCGCCTTAACGACCCGATCGGTGTCTGGTACAAACTCGAAGGTGTCGGCCGGGTCGCCGACCTCACCATCGGTGATCTTGCGGAAGTCCAGCGCGGCAACTATCTCGACATCATCCGGGACTTCGAAAGGGCCCTCGAGATTGTTGGCTGGTGAGGCGGCCGCGGGGAACGCGAAAGCCGTTCTCTCAAGCGAGAGAACGGCCTCCGACCTGCAACAAAGCTGGTCGGGACGACAGGATTTGAACCTGCGACCCCTTGACCCCCAGTCAAGTGCGCTACCAAGCTGCGCCACGTCCCGTTGCGCTACCGCGGGTGTCCCGCGTGATCGCGCGGTGAGAACTTTACCGTACGTCGGGGGCCGGCTCGACGGGGGACGTGGGCGCGGGAGAATCGAGGTATGAGCGGGACACGACGTGCGAGCGGGACAGAGCGGACGAGGGACTCGGAGGAGGGACGGGGCGTCGAGCGGCGCGACCGGGACGAGGAGGGGCGGGCGCGGAACGCTCGGCCCCGGGACGGGC
>NZ_VJZC01000030.1 GCF_009377185.1 Streptomyces spongiae | reverse complement strand
CCCACGCACAGACGTCACGAGGACAAGGAATCATGACGGAAACCTTCAGCGACTACGTCGACTGCACGCCCCTCCTCGACGACCGTGAGGCCCTCAACCGGTTCTACGACGAGCACGGCTACGTCTATCTGCGCGGCGCCCTGGACCGTGAACTCGTGCGGACCGCCGCCGAGCAGATGCTCGAGGGCCTGATCGCACTCGGCCACGCCGCCCCCGGCACCACGCTCGACACCCTCGATATCGAGTCCTTCGAGGCGGTCGACGAGGTGGCGATGCACGACTACGTCAAGTACGACGACCTGTGGAACCACCCCTCGGCCCTCAAGGTCTGGGAGAAGGTCTTCGGCGAGCCCGTCTTCGTCTTCAAGTCGACGACGATCCGCTACTACCCCTCCGCCGCGGGTTCCGCGGACCCGAGCTTCCTGACGCCGCTGCACCAGGACGGCTACTACATCGGCCCGAACAAGGACTTCCGCACCGCCTGGATACCACTGCTCCCGACGACCCGCGGCATAGGCGGCGTCGCCGTCGCCGACGGCAGCCACAAGAAGGGCCCGCGCGAGCACGTCGCCACCGAGAACCACCGCCGCTTCGGCCACCCCATGCGCGGTATCCCGGCGGAGGAGTTCGGCGCGGACGAGCAGCTGCTGTTCTCGCCCATGGAACCGGGCGACGTGATCATCTTCCACGCCTTCATGTGTCACAAGTCCATCCCGAACGTCTCGGTGAACCCGGCCGGCATGCGGATGTCGATGGACACCCGCATCCAGCCCGCCTCCTCACACCGCGGGTTCAATGCTCTGACCCCCTGGGCGGACTCCGCGAAGGACCCCTCCAAGGGACTCGTCGCGAAGCTCTCCGGCACCCCCGCCACCACCGAGTGACGTTCCCTCCGCACCCGCGCCAACCGTCCCCCCACAAACGCCTGGTAGGCAGCGCATGACGAAACGCGAGGGCCTCCCCCCTTTGCAGGAGCCCACCGCGACACCCGAGCCCTCGGCCGGCACGGAACCGGCCACCGCGGGGCTCAGTGGCATCGCCCTCATGGTGGTGCTCACCGGATACGTCCTGTCCATCGTGGACGCCTCCATCGTCAATGTGGCGCTGAGCTCGATCGATGACGACCTCCACGGCGGCCCCGCCGCACTGGAGCTGGTGGTGTCCGGCTACGGTCTCACCTACGCGCTCGGCCTGGTGCTGGGCGGACAGCTGGGCGACGCCTTCGGCAGACGGCGGCTGTACGCCTATGGGCTCGCGGCGTTCACCGTCACCTCGGCGCTGTGCGGACTCGCCCCGACCATCGAGTTCCTCGTCGTGTCCCGGCTGCTGCAGGGCGCCGCCGCCGCCATGCTCGTACCGCAGGTGCTGGCGACGATCCAGGCGGTCACCGTGGGCCAGGCGCGCGCCCGTGCGATCGGCATGTACGGCGCGACCGCGGGCGTCGGCATGGTCATCGGGCAGATCCTGGGCGGGCTGCTGGTCTCGCTGGACATCGCCGGGATCGGATGGCGCATGGTCTTCGTGATCAATGTGCCGATCGGAGTGGCCGCGCTGCTGGCCGTCCGGCGTGTCCCCGCGACCAGGGCCGACACGAAGCCGGGCTTCGACCCGCTGGGCACCCTGTTGTTCGGTGTCACCATGGCCTGTGTGCTGGCCGTGGTCGTGGCGGGCCCCGACCTGGGCTGGCCACTGTGGCTGTGGTCGTTTCTCGCGCTCGCCGCCGTGGGGGCACTGGCGCTGGCGCGGGTCGAACGCGGGCTGGAGGCGCGGGGCGGCTCACCGCTGCTGTCCCCGTCGGTGCTGTCCCACCCGGGGATGCGCAGAGGGCTGGCGGCGATGGTGCCGTTCTCGACCTGTTTCGGCGCCTTCCTGTTCGTCTACGCGCTGATCGCGCAGGGTCACTTCGGCTTCGACGGGCTCGTCTCCGGCGCGGTGATGTCGCCGTTCGCCGTGGCGTTCTTCGTGGTGGCGCAGTTCACCCCGAGGATCGCGGCGGCCCTGGGCGGCCGGATCGTCACCCTGGGCACCGTCGTCCAGGGCGCTAGCCTTCTGCTGCTGGCGCTGGTGCTCTGGCTGGGCTGGCCGCATCCCTCCCTGGCGCTCGTGCTCGTCGGGATCGGCTCCTTCGGAGCGGGCGCGGCGCTGATCGGCCCGACGCTGTTCCGGATGATCCTCGCCGACGTGCCCTCCGCACAGGCCGGCATGGGCAGCGGTGTGCTGGTGACCAGCCAGCAGATGGCGACCGCGCTGGGCGCGACCATCGGCGGAACCCTGTATGTCTCCCTGGCCGGTTCGCTGTCGACGGTGTCGGCGGCCGTGCTCGTTCTCGCCTTGTTGGTGTGTTTCTCGGTGATCGTTCTCGTGATCAGCCTGAGGCTCCCCGACCCCAGATGACACCGGCGCCCCTCGAACGGCGCGCTCTGATCCAGACCTTCTCCTTGGCAACGGCGCGCCGTCCTTCGGCGTACCCGCGCGCAGAAGCGGAGACAGCCAAGTGCACTTACAGACAAGGACAGCCGTGGTCACCGGCGCGGCCAGCGGCATCGGTCTCGCCCTCAGCGCCCGCTTCGCACGGGCCGGCGCCGGCGTGGTCATGGCGGACGTCGAAGGCGACGCACTGCACCGCCGGGCCGCCGAACTCACCGCACAGGGCGCTCAGGTCACCGCCGTGACCGCCGACCTGACCGACCCGGACGCCGTCGAACGTCTCGCGGACACGGCGTTCGACGTGCTCGGCGACATCGACGTCGTGTGCAACAACGCCGGGGTCCTCGGCCCCGTGGGACAGCCCCTGTGGGAGGTGCCGCTGGAGCGGATGCGGCAGGTCTTCGAGGTGAACCACTGGGCGCACGTCCTGGTGGCCCGAGCCTTCGTCCCCCGGCTCCTGGAGCGCGGCCGGCCCGCCCATCTGATCCACACCGCCTCGATGTCCGCCTTCGTCGTCGGCGCCGGCAGCGCCGCCTACGCCGCCTCCAAGCACGCCGACCTCGCGGTCGCCCGCAGTCTCCGTGCCGATCTGCGGGGCACCGGGGTCCGGGTGTCGGTGCTGTGCCCCGGCCGGGTCGACACCCCCATGGTCCAGGGCCTGACGGCCCCGCGCGGCGCGGGCGGTGACACCTCGGTGAGCGCCGAGGACGTCGCCGGACTCGTGTGGGAGGCCCTCGGCTCCGACCGCTTCTATCTCTTCAGCAACTCCGACGCCCCGCTGCGGCTGCGCGATCAGTTCGACGACGTATGGCGTCATCTTTCCCTTCCGCCCCCTTCCCCCGAGGAGGAGCTGTGGCCCGCGCCGAAAGCGACGACCGTACCGATGAAACACTGACCATCGACCTGGAAGCGGTGAGGGAGAAATACCGGCAGGAACGCGACAAGCGCAGCGTCGGTCGCACCTACCAGTTCGCGCGCGGTGACTTCAGCCGCTACGCGCGAGACCCCTACACCGAGTGGCAGGAGCGCGAGCCGCTCACCGACGAGGTGGACGTCGCCGTCGTCGGTGCCGGCATCGGCGGCCTGCTGACCGGCGCCCATCTGCGCAAGGAGACCGGCCTGGAGCGTATCCGGCTGATCGACGAGGCCGGCGACGTCGGCGGCACCTGGTACTGGAACCGCTTCCCCGGCGTCCGGTGCGACGTCGAGAGCTACATCTACATGCCGCTGCTCGAAGAGACCGGCACGATACCCACCGAGAAGTACTCCACCGGGCCCGAGATCTTCGCCCACCTCCAGCAGATCGCCCACAGGTACGACCTCTACCGCGACGCCCTTTTCCAGACCACCGTCACCGAGCTGCGCTGGGACGAGGCCGCCGGGAAGTGGCTGGTGAGCACCGACCGCGGCGATCTGATCCGGGCCCGGTACGTGGCCATGTCGATCGGCCTGATGCACCGCCCCAAACTCCCAGCGCTGCCGGGCCTGGAGACGTTCGCCGGGCACTCCTTCCACACCAGCCGCTGGGACTTCGACTACACCGGCGGCGACAGCACCGGCGGCCTGACCAAGCTGAAGGACAAGAAGGTCGGCGTCATCGGCACCGGCTCGACGACCATCCAGCTCGCCCCGCACCTCGCCGAATGGGCCGAGCAGCTCGTCCTCTTCCAGCGCACCCCGGCCGCGGTCGACGTCCGCGGCAACCGGCCCACTTCGACCGACTGGGCGGACAGCCTCGAACCGGGCTGGCAGCAGCGCCGGATGGAGAACTTCCACGCGCTGACCTCCGGCATCCCGCAGGACGAGGACCTGGTCCAGGACCGCTGGACCCAGACCACGGCCAAGCTGGCCGCCGCGATCCTGCCCACCGGCGACACCGACGGCGACCCGAAGGAGCGGGCTCTCGCGGCCGAGCGGGCGGACTTCCTCAAGATGGAGGAGCTGCGCGCCCGCATCGACAGCGTCGTCACCGACCCCGCGACCGCCGCCGCCCTCAAGCCGTACTACCGCGTCTACTGCAAGCGGCCCTGCTTCCACGACGGCTACCTCCAGACCTTCAACCGGCCCAACGTGACCCTGGTCGACACCCAGGGACAGGGCGTGGAGCGGCTCACCCCGGCCGGGGTGGTCGCCAACGGCCAGGAGTACCCGGTCGACTGCCTGATCTTCGCCACCGGCTACGAGCACGAGTTCTCCGTCCCGTACACCGACCGCGCCGGCTACGACATCGTGGGCCGCGACGGCTTGAAGCTGTCGGAGAAGTGGGCGGACGGGGCGCACACCCTGCACGGACTCCAGGTGAACGGCTTCCCCAACTGCTTCATCCTGTCCAAGGTCCAGGCCGGCCGGCACGTCAACATCGCCTACATGCTGGGCGAGCAGACCCGGCACCTCGCGCACATCGTCAGTTGCGTCGAGGAGCGCGGCCACCAGGTCGTGGAGGCCTCCGGGGCCGGCGAGAAGGAATGGGTCGAGGAGATCCTCCGGCTCGCCAGCAACGACCTCGACTTCCTCGAGAACTGCACGCCCGGCCTCTACAACAACGAGGGCGACCCGAGCGGACTGCCCCAGCTCAACTCCAGCTACGGCGGCGGCTCGGTGGAGTTCGTGAACATCCTCAGGCGCTGGCGCGAGGCGGGCGACCTCGCCGGCCTCGACCTGCGCTGACCATCCCATCCCCTCTGCGAAAGGCGGCAACGCCCATGGACGTAACGCCGATACCCGGCGCCGCTCTCGGCGCCGTCGTGAACGGCGCCCACGTCACCGGAGACATGGACAAGACCCAGTTCGAGGAGATCTGGGCGGCGCTCGACGCGCATCTCGTCCTCGTCTTCCGCGGCCACGAGACCCCCTCCTACGAGGATTTCCTGGCTTTTGGCCGCCGCTTCGGGTACATCCCGAAGACCGGTCTGACCAGCGGCGCCCACCCCGACCACAACGAGATCCTGATCGTCTCCAACCTGGTGGAGGACGGCCGCAAGATCGGCGTCGGCGACGCCGAGTGGATGGGCTGGCACACCGACTACTCCTTCCGCCCCCGCGTCTCCCAGGTCGGCTTCCTGGAGGCCGTGGAAGTGCCGTCCTCCGGCGGCGGGGAGACCCTCTTCACCGACATGTACGCCCTGTACGAGTCGCTGTCGCCCGAGGAGCGCAGGCGTCTGCACTCCTACCGGGTCCGCCACGCCCTGCGCACCGGGTACGAGGAGACCATCGAGGAGGAGCTCCAGCGCGAGGTGTCCCTCGGCGAGGGCACCGCGCAGATCCAGCCCGAGGACGGCACCTCCACCATCCACCCGCTGATCGCCCGCAATCCGCGCACGGGCCGCCAGTCGGTCTACATCAGCACGCTGAACACCAAGCGGATCGTGGACCTCGCTCCCGACGACAGCCGCAAGCTGCTCGACGAACTGCTGTCGCACGCGGGCAAGCCCCAGTACACCTACGCCCACACCTGGCAGCCCGGGGACATCGTCATGTGGGACCAGCTCGGCACCGTCCACGCCAAGCAGGCATTCGACCCGGCCGAACGGCGCATCATGCGCCAGGTCGTCAGCATCTTCGACGACCCGACCGGCCCCTGGCGCGCGGAGGTCGCCGCATGAGCACCGCTCCCGCCTGCCTCAGCCACAGCCGGGGCACGATCACCCCGGCGCTGCGCGCGGCCGTCGACCGGCTCGACCACCGTTCACGTCATCAGGCGGCCTACCACTTCGGCTGGATCACCGCCGGCGGCGCGCCCACCAGCGCCGACGCCGGCAAGGCCGTACGGCCGGCGCTCGCGCTGCTGTCGGCCGAGGCGGTCGGCGCACCGCCGGAGGTCGCCCTGCCCGGAGCCGTCGCCGTCGAGCTCGTGCACAACTTCTCCCTGGTGCACGACGATCTGATGGACGGCGACGAGGAGCGCCGCCACCGGCGCACGGTGTGGAAGCTGTGGGGTGCCTCCAGCGCGATCCTGACCGGTGACGCGATGCTGGCGCTCGCCCAGGAGGTTCTGCTGGACTCCGGGCTGCCCACGGCGGCGCCCGCGGCACGGCTGCTGGCGCAGACCACCCGGCATCTGATCCGCGGCCAGGTGCAGGACCTGTCCTTCGAGCAGCGGCCGCACGTGGCGATCGAGGACTGTGTCGACATGGCCGCGGGCAAGACCGGGGCGTTGCTGTCGGCGAGCGCCGCGATCGGCGCCGTACTCGCCGGGGCTCCGGAGGCCACCGTGGACGCGCTGGCGCTCTACGGTGACCAGGTGGGCCTGGCCTTCCAGCTCGTCGACGACGTCCTCGGCATCTGGGGTGATCCGGCCGTCACCGGCAAGTCGGTCCACTCCGATCTGCGCGCCCGCAAGAAGTCCCTGCCGGTCAGCTACGCGCTCAATCAGGGCGGCAAGCTCAGCGTCGAGCTGTCAGCCTGGCTCTCCGCTGCCGGCGAACCCGGCGAGGAGGAACTGCGGCGCGCGGCCGAACTGATCGCGGACGCCGGCGGCCGCGACTGGGCCATGGCCGAGGCGGCGCGGCGGATGGCGCTCGCCGAGGATGCCCTGCGCGGTGTCGAGCTGGACGCCGGTGCGTGCGAGGAACTTCTCGCGCTCGGGCGCTTCGTCGTCGACCGCGAGGTCTGAAGCCGGACCGGGCCCGACTGCCCTTGTCCGTTTCTCTCCCCCCACTTTCAAAGCACCACCATGCCCTCTGCTCCCACTTCAAGGATCCCCCATGCCACAGGATGTCGACTTCCACATACCGCTGCCTGGACGGCAGAGCCCTGATCACACCCGGGCCGAGGCCGAGCAGCTGGCGTGGCCGCGCTCGCTCGGTCTGATCAAGTCCGATGCGGCGGCCGAGCGTCATCTGCGCGGCGGCTACGCCGATCTGGCCTCCCGTTTCTACCCGCACGCCACCGGCGCCGACCTGGACCTGGGCGTCGACCTGATGTCGTGGTTCTTCCTCTTCGACGACCTCTTCGACGGGCCGCGCGGCGAGAGCCCCGAGGAGACCAGGCACCTCACCGACGCGGTGGCGGCCGCACTGGACGGGCCTCTCCCGCCCTCGGCGCCCCCGATCGCCCACGGATTCGCCGACATCTGGCAGCGCGAGTGCGAGGGCATGACACCGGCCTGGTGCCTGCGCACCGCCCGGCACTGGCGCAACTACTTCGAGGGCTACGTCGACGAGGCGGAGAGCCGGTTCCTGAACACGCCGTACGACTCCGCCGCGCATTACCTCGCCATGCGGCGGCACACCATCGGCGTGCAGCCGACGGTGGACCTCGCCGAGCGTGCCGGCCGCTTCGAGGTGCCGCACCGGGTCTTCGACAGCGCGGTGCTGTCCGCGATGCTCCAGATCGCAGTCGACGTCAACCTGATGCTCAACGACGTCGCCTCCCTGGACAAGGAGGAGGCCCGCGGCGAGCTGAACAACATGGTCATGATTCTGGGCCGCGAGCACGGCTGGTCCAGGGACCGCAGCATCTCCCACATCCAGGACGAGGTGCACGCCCGGCTCGAACAGTTCCTGCTGCTGGAGTCCTGCCTGCCGAAGGTCAGCGAGATCTACCAGCTCGACGCGGGTGAACGCGAGGCGCTGGAGCGGTACCGCACGGACGCGGTACGCCCGGTGATCAGCGGTTCCTACTACTGGCACCGCTCCTCGGGCCGCTACGACGCCGAGTTCGCGCTCGCCGCCAGCTCCCAGGGCTACCTGGAGGAACTCGGCAGCTCCGCCCGCTAGCACCTGTGTGTGGCCGTGGGAACGGCCCCATCCATCAACAGCTCCGTACCGACGGGAAGTTGAGAAAAGAATGTCCGAGCAGACGACCTTCGTCGCGGGAGCGGCGCCCGGGGCCGTCCCCATCGTGGGACACGCCCTGCAGATGATGCGCAACCCCGTGAACTTCATGACGTCGCTGTCGGCCCACGGCGACCTGGTCCAGATCAGGATCGGTCCCACGACGGCCTACGTCCCGACCCACCCCGACCTCCTGCGGTATGTGCTGACCAACGACCGCATCTTCGACAAGGGCGGCGTCTTCTACGACCGCGCCCGCGACATCGCCGGGAACGGGCTGGTCACCTGCCCGTTCGCCGACCACCGCCGCCAACGCCGGCTGATGCAGTCGGCGTTCACCCGTGGCCAGCTCAAGCGCTACGCGGCGGCCATGCACGCCGAGATCGAGGACACGGCGTCGCGCTGGCACGACGGCATGGTCGTCGACGCCTTCCAGGAGATGTACGGCATGGCCCTGCGCACGGTCGGCCGCACCCTGTACTCCACCCCGGTCAGCCCGGAGCTGACGGCGAAGGTGGAACGGTCCTTCGACGTCGTACTCAACGGGCTGTTCCGCCAGATGTTCCTGCCCGGTGTGATCCGCCGTCTGCCCCTGCCGTCCAACCGCCGCTACCAGAGCAACCTCGAGTTCCTCCACGAGACCACCCAGGAGCTGATCAAGGACTACCGCAACGACGGCGTCGAGCACGACGACCTGCTCGCCGCGCTGCTGGCCTCCCGCGACGACGACGGCGGCCGGCTCGACGACAGGGAGATCCACGACCAGGTCATCACCGTGATGGCGGCCGGCACCGAGACCGTCGCCGGCACCCTCACCTGGGTGTTCTACCTGCTCTCCCAGCACCCGGAGATCGAGGCCGCGCTGTACGAGGAGATCGACACCGTCCTCGACGGCCGCGCCCCGGAGTGGGACGACCTGCCGAACCTCTCCCTGGCGGACCGGATCATCTCCGAAGCGCTCCGACTGCACCCGCCGGCCTGGCTGTTCACCCGGCTCACCGCCTCCGAGACCGAACTGGCGGGCCGGCAGCTGCCCGCGGGCACGACCGTGGTCTTCAGCCCCGCGGCGGTGGCCCAGTACGACGACGCCTTCGACAACCCCGCGAAGTTCGACCCGGACCGCTGGCTGCCGGACCGGGTCTCGCCGTCGGCCCGCCAGGCGTTCATGCCGTTCGGCACCGGCGCCCGCAAGTGCATCGGCGACCTGTACGCGCGCACCGAGGCCACGCTGGGGCTCGCCACGATCCTCGGCCGCTGGCGGGTCACCCCTGAGCCGGACATGGACATCCGCCCGGTTCCGCTGGCCACCGTCTACCACCCGCGCCGCTTGCGCTTGAAGCTGTCCGCGCGTACCCCGCATCCTGTGGCGTCCGCCGTACCGGCACCGACCGGGGGTGACGCCATATGACGGGGAGCAACGTCGTCCTGGCCCAGCCGCGCGGCTTCTGCGCGGGCGTGCGGCGCGCCATCGGCATCGTCGAGCGGGCACTGGACCTGCACGGAGCGCCGGTGTACGTGCGCAAGGAGATCGTGCACAACCACTACATCGTCTCGGAACTCAAGAAGCGCGGCGCGGTCTTCGTCGACAGCGAGGACGAGGTCCCGCAGGGCGCGGTCTGTGTGTTCTCCGCGCACGGCGTCTCTCCCGGTGTGCGGTCCTCCGCCGCCGAACGGCAGCTCGAAGTCATCGACGCCACCTGCCCACTGGTCTCCAAGGTGCACCAGGAGGCGGTGCGCTTCGCCCGCGACGGCCGGACCATCCTCCTGGTCGGGCACGAGGGACACGAGGAGGTCGAGGGCGTCCTCGGCGAGGCACCCGACCGCGTCGTCGTCATCGAGACCGAGGAGGACGTACGGCGTCTCGGTCTGCCCGACGACACCCCGGTGGCGGTTCTCACCCAGACCACCCTGTCGTTCGACGAGACCGCGAAGGTCGTCGAGGCGCTGCGCGCCCGCTTCACGGACCTGATCACCCCGAACGACGACGACATCTGCTACGCGAGCCAGAACCGGCAGAACGCCGTCAAGGACCTGGCACGCCGCAACGACCTGGTCCTCGTCGTCGGCTCGCTCAACTCCAGCAACTCGCTGCGCATGGTCGAGGTGGCACGGGAACACGGGGCCGCGGCGCATCTCGTGCCCGACGAGGGCCATCTCGAACCTGCGTGGCTGGAGGGAGTCTCGACCATCGGCATCAGCTCGGGTGCCAGTGCCCCGGAAATCCTGGTGGACGGGCTCGTCGCCAGGCTCGCCGCGCTCGGTTTCGACGGCGTCGAGCTTCAGCAGGGCATCGCCGAGGACGTCGTGTTCTCCATGCCCGGACGCCTGGCCGACCCGGCCACCGGCCGGGTGCCGCAGACACCGCTGGCCGGAGAGGCCCTGTCATCACCCGGTGGGGCGCGATGAATCCGTCACAGGAGAAAGAGGGTTCCGCAATGCCCTGCCTGGAGGAGATCCGCGGGCCGGAGGACGTACGGGCCCTGTCCCCGCAGCAGGCCCGCGACCTGGCGCCGCAGATCCGGCGGCTGCTCGTGGACACCTGCACCGCCACCGGCGGTCACCTCGGTCCCAATCTCGGGGTCGTCGAGCTGTCGATCGCCCTTCACCGGGTCTTCGACTCTCCCCGCGACCGGATCCTGTGGGACACCGGCCACCAGGCCTATGTTCACAAGATCCTCACCGGCCGCACCGAGGACCTCGCCACGCTCCGTCAGACAGACGGGCTGTCGGGGTATCCCTGCCGCGCCGAGTCCGAACACGATGTCATCGAGAACTCGCACGCCTCGACGGCCCTGTCGTGGGCGGACGGGCTGGCCCGCGCCCACGCCATCCGCGGGGTGACCGACCGCGCCGTGGTGGCCGTCGTGGGCGACGGCGCGCTGACCGGGGGCATGGCCTGGGAGGCTCTCAACAACATCGCGTCCGCCCCCGAGCGCCCGGTGGTCGTGGTGCTCAACGACAACGGCCGCTCCTACGCCCCCACGGTCGGCGCCATTGCCGAGCACCTGGCAGTGCTGCGCGGCCCCGACGCCCCGCAGGCCCTCTTCGAGAGCCTGGGGCTGGCCTACCTCGGCCCGGTCGACGGCCACGACTTGGAGGCCGTGGAGGCCGCGCTGCGCAAGGCGGCCGGCCTGCGCCACCCCGTGGTGGTGCACTGCGTCACGGAGAAGGGCCGCGGTCATCTCCAGGCCGAGCAGGACGAGACGGACCGATTCCACGCCGTGCGCGCCGCTTCCGCGAAGAAGGCGTCCGGCGCGGCTTCGTGGACGTCGGTGTTCGGTCGGGAGCTGGTGGACCTCGCAGCCGACCGGCCGGACGTGGTCGCCATCACCGCCGCCATGCTCGACCCGACGGGGCTGAGCGAGTTCGCGCGCCGCTACCCGGAGCGCATCATCGACGTGGGCATCGCCGAGCAGCACGCCGTTACCGCGGCCGCGGGACTGGCCCTGGGCGGCATGCATCCGGTCGTCGCGCTGTACGCCACCTTCCTCAACCGTGCCTTCGACCAGCTCCTGCTGGACGTGGCCCTGCACCGCGCGCCGGTGACGTTCGTCCTGGACCGGGCGGGCGTGACCGGCGACGACGGCCCGTCGCACAACGGCATGTGGGACCTGTCGCTGCTGAACCTGGTGCCCGGCCTGCGCCTGGCCGCACCACGGGACGCCGCCACCCTGCGCCGCTCGCTCAGGGAGGCCGTCGCCTGCCACGAGGGTCCCACCGCCCTGCGTTACCCCAAGGGCGCCAGCGTCGAGGACATTCCCGCCGTCGACGCCTTCGCCGGAATCGACATCCTGCGCAGCGGCGAGCGGCCGGACGTCCTCCTGGTCTCCGTCGGCGCCATGGCCACCACCTGCCTGGACGTGGCCGAGCGGCTGGCCGCGCAGGGCGTCGGCGTCACGGTCGTGGACCCCCGCTGGATCAAGCCGGTCGCACCCGAACTGATAGGGCTCGCCCTCGACCACCAGCTGGTCGCCACGGTCGAGGACAACGGCCGGGTCGGCGGCGTCGGGGCGCGTGTCGCCCAGGCGCTGAGCGAGGTCGAAGCGACGCTGCCGGTCCGTACCTTCGGTGTCCCGCAGCACTTCCTGAACCATGGCTCACGGTCCGACGTGCTGCAGGCAAGCGGCCTCACAGCCCGTCACCTCACCCACGCGCTGCTGGAATCCCTGCCTTCCGGACAGGGCCGGGCCCGGCAGGAGGCCACTCCCTCTCTGGCCCTCGGCGGACGCTGAGAACTTCAAGGAGGAATTGTCATGACTGTCGCACTCGGAGTGCCGACGGTGCCGCCGAGGCTGGCCCAACGGCGTGCCAGCCGTCAAATCAACGTAGGACCCGTGCCGGTGGGCGGGGACGCCCCGGTGTCCGTGCAGTCCATGACCACCACCCGTACGTCGGACATCGGTGCCACGCTGCAGCAGATCGCCGAACTGACCGCGTCCGGCTGCCAGATCGTGCGGGTGGCCTGCCCGACACAGGACGACGCGGACGCCCTGGCCACGATCGCCAGGAAGTCGCAGATCCCGGTGATCGCGGACATCCACTTCCAGCCGAAGTACGTGTTCGCCGCGATCGAGGCCGGCTGCGCGGCGGTCCGCGTCAACCCGGGCAACATCAAGCAGTTCGACGACCAGGTCAAGGAGATCGCGCGCGCCGCCAAGGATCACGGCACCCCGATCCGCATCGGCGTCAACGCCGGTTCCCTGGACAAACGGCTGCTGCAGAAGTACGGAAAGGCCACCCCGGAGGCCCTGGCCGAATCGGCGCTGTGGGAGGCGTCCCTGTTCGAGGAGCACGACTTCCGGGACATCAAGATCTCCGTCAAGCACAACGACCCGGTGGTGATGGTCAACGCCTACCGGCTGCTTGCGGAGAAGTGCGACTACCCCCTGCACCTCGGGGTCACGGAGGCGGGCCCGGCGTTCCAGGGCACGATCAAGTCGGCGGTCGCGTTCGGCGCGCTGCTCAGCGAGGGCATCGGCGACACCATCCGCGTGTCGCTGAGTGCCCCGCCCGCCGAGGAGGTCAAGGTCGGCATCCAGATCCTGGAGTCCCTGGGCCTCAGGCAGCGGCGCCTGGAGATCGTCTCCTGCCCTTCCTGTGGGCGTGCCCAGGTCGACGTGTACAAGCTGGCCGACGAGGTCTCGGCCGGCCTGGACGGCATGGAAGTGCCGTTGCGCGTCGCCGTCATGGGCTGTGTCGTCAACGGCCCCGGTGAGGCCCGCGAGGCCGACCTCGGTGTGGCCTCCGGCAACGGCAAGGGCCAGATCTTCGTCAAGGGCGAGGTCATCAGGACCGTTCCCGAGTCGAAGATCGTCGAGACGCTGATCGAAGAGGCGTTCAAGCTCGCCGAGCAGATGCCGCCGGACGAGGCCGCCGACCCTGCCGCCGAGCAGGTGACCGTGAAGGTGGTGGGCGGATGAGTACACCGCCCACGGTGAAGCAGCTCGACCGGGTCGTGATCCGGTTCGCCGGCGACTCGGGCGACGGGATGCAGCTGACGGGCGACCGGTTCACGGCGGAGACGGCGGGCTTCGGCAACGACCTGTCGACGCTTCCGAACTTCCCGGCCGAGATCCGGGCGCCCGCCGGCACGCTGCCCGGGGTGTCGTCCTTCCAACTGCACTTCGCCGACCACGACATCCTCACTCCCGGTGACGCGCCGGACATCCTGGTGGCGATGAATCCGGCCGCGCTCAGGGCGAACCTGGCGGACCTGCCGCGCGGCGCGGAGATCATCGTCAACACGGACGAGTTCTCCCGGCGCGCCCTGGCCAAGGTGGGCTGGTCCGCCAGCCCGCTGGACGACGGCACGCTGGAGGCGTACCGGGTGCATCCGGTGGCGCTCACCACGCTGACCGCGGAGGCGCTGAAGGACTCGGGGCTCACCCGCAAGGACGCGGAGCGGGCGAAGAACATGTTCGCGCTGGGCCTGTTGTCCTGGATGTACCACCGGCCCACCGAGGGCACCGAAAGGTTCCTGCGCACCAAGTTCGCCCGGCGGCCGGAGCTTGCCGAGGCCAACGTGACCGCCTTCCGGGCGGGATGGAACTACGGCGAGACCACCGAGTCGTTCGCCGTCTCCTACGAGGTGGCGCCGGCCGAGCGCGCCTTCGCACCGGGCCGCCATCGCAACATCTCCGGAAACCTGGCCCTGTCCCTGGGGCTGGTGGCGGCCGCCGAACGCGCGAGCCTGCCGCTGTTCCTGGGCTCGTACCCGATCACCCCGGCCAGCGACATCCTGCACGAGCTGAGCAAGCACAAGAACTTCGGGGTGCGCACCTTCCAGGCCGAGGACGAGATCGCCGGCATCGGCGCGGCCCTGGGGGCGGCCTTCGGCGGCGCGCTGGGCGTGACCACCACATCCGGTCCGGGCGTGGCCCTGAAGTCGGAGACCATCGGCCTCGCGGTCTCCCTGGAACTCCCGCTTTTGGTGGTCGACATCCAACGCGGCGGACCGTCCACCGGACTGCCCACCAAGACCGAGCAGGCCGACCTGCTCCAGGCGATGTTCGGCCGCAACGGCGAGGCCCCGGTCCCGGTGCTCGCCCCGGCCACCCCGGCCGACTGCTTCACGGCCGCTCTGGACGCGGCCCGCATCGCCCTGACCTACCGCACTCCGGTGTTCCTGCTGTCCGACGGCTACCTGGCCAACGGCTCCGAGCCCTGGCGCATCCCCGACGTGGCCGAACTGCCGGACCTGCGCGTGGAGTTCGCCACCGCTCCGAACCGGCCCGACGGCTCCTTCTGGCCGTACCAGCGCGACCCCGAGACCCTGGCACGCCCCTGGGCGGTGCCGGGCACACCGGGCCTTGAACACCGCATCGGCGGCATCGAGAAGCAGGACGGCACGGGCAACATCTCCTACGACCCCGCCAACCACGACCACATGGTGCGGCTGCGCCAGGCCAAGGTGGACGGCATCGCCGTACCGGACCTGGAGGTGGACGACCCGTCGGGGGACGCCCGGCTGCTGGTGCTGGGCTGGGGCTCGACGTACGGCCCGATCGCCGCCGCGGTGTCCGAGGTGCGCGCCGCCGGCGGCAGGGTCGCGACCGCGCATCTGCGGCACCTCAACCCCTTCCCCGCCAATCTCGGCGCGGCGCTCCGCCGCTACGACCGCGTCCTGGTCCCGGAGATGAACCTCGGTCAGCTCGCGCTGCTGCTGCGCGCGCGGTTCCTGGTGGACGTCCGCTCCCACACCCAGGTCTCCGGCATGCCGTTCAAGGCCGCACAGCTGGCCGCCGTGATCGAGGAGAACGCCAAGAACACGGAGGCCACCGGTGCCCACTGACATCGCGCTCACCCCGAAGGACTTCAAGTCCGACCAGGAGGTGCGCTGGTGCCCCGGCTGCGGCGACTACGCGATCCTCGCCGCGGTCCAGGGCTTCATGCCGGAGCTGGGCATCGCGCGCGAGAACATCGTCTTCGTCTCGGGTATCGGCTGCTCCTCCCGCTTCCCGTACTACATGAACACGTACGGCATGCACTCCGTCCACGGCCGCGCCCCGGCCATCGCCACCGGCTTGGCCTGTGCCCGCCCCGACCTGTCGGTGTGGGTGGTCACCGGCGACGGCGACGCGCTGTCCATCGGCGGCAACCACCTCATCCACGCCCTGCGCCGCAACGTCAACCTCAAGATCCTGCTGTTCAACAACGAGATCTACGGCCTCACCAAGGGCCAGTACTCGCCCACCAGCGAGCGGGGCAAGATCACCAGGTCGACCCCGATGGGCTCCCTGGACGAACCGTTCCGCCCGCTCTCACTGGCCATCGGTGCGGAGGCATCCTTCGTCGCCCGCACCATCGACTCCGACCGGGGGCATCTGACGGACGTCCTGCGTCAGGCCGCCGCCCACCAGGGCACGGCCCTGGTCGAGATCTACCAGAACTGCAACATCTTCAACGACGGCGCCTTCGACACTCTCAAGAACCCCGCCACCCGCGACGACGCCCTGCTGCGTCTGGAACACGGCAGGCCCTACCGGCTCGCCCCGGACGCCGAGGAGATCGTCCACGACGTCGAGGATCCCGATCCCACCGCTGCCTTCACCCTCTCCCGGCTCAGGCACCCCACCCCCATCGGCGTCCTGCGCAGTGTCCGGCGCCCCGCCTACGACCAGCTCATGAACCGGCAGACCGCCGGCGCCGTGGCCGAGCGGGGCCCGGGCGACCTGGCTGCCCTGCTGGCCGGCACCGACAGCTGGACAGTCCGAGGCTGAGCCCGACAACGACAACCGCCGCAGACAGCGCCATGAACAGAGGAAAGCACTCGTGACCTACGTCATCGCCCAGCCTTGTGTCGACGTCAAGGACAAGGCGTGCATCGAGGAATGCCCGGTCGACTGCATCTACGAGGGACAGCGGTCCCTCTACATCCACCCGGACGAATGCGTCGACTGCGGTGCCTGTGAACCGGTCTGCCCGGTCGAGGCGATCTTCTACGAGGACGACACTCCGGAGGAGTGGAAGGACTACTACAAGGCGAACGTCGAGTTCTTCGACGAGCTCGGCTCCCCCGGCGGCGCCGGCCAGCTGGGGCTGATCGAGCGCGACCACCCGCTCGTCGCCGGACAGCCGGTCCGCGCGGCATGAGGAGATCCGCAGATACACGGCGCGGCGGACACCGCGGTCGGCGCACCGGCCGATGTGTCCGCCGCGGAGACCTCCGCAGCCGCCCGGCTCACGGTAACCAGCCCTGGTCGTAGGCGATCCGGACCGCGTCGATGCGATTGCGTGCACCGAGCTTGGAGACGACGGAGGTCAGGTAGTTCCGCACGGTCCCTTCGGACAGGCACAGGCTGTTGGCGATCTCGCCGACGTCGGCCCCCCGGGCGGCGTGTCTCAGGACTTCCGTCTCCCGGGCCGAGAGGGGATTCTCCTTGATGTTCCAGGCGTCCAACAGCAGCTCGGGGTCGATGGCCTGCTGGCCGGCGGCGACCGCACGCACCGACTTGGCGAGCTCACCCGGCGGGGCGTCCTTGACGAGGAACCCCCGCGCGTGGGCGGACAGCGCGCGTCGCAGGAGGCCCGGGATCCCGAATGAGGTGAGGATCAGGGTGCGGCAGCTCGGGAGCTTCTGGTGGAGTTCCGCCGCCGCGGTGAACCCGTCCTTGCCGGGGAGATCGATGTCGAGCACCGCTACGTCGGGCCGGGTTTCAAGAGCGGTGGGCAGGACGTCGTTCCCCTGACTCACCGAGGCCACAACGAGCAGATCCGCTTCCAGCTCCAGTAGGGCTGCCAGGGCCCCGCGGACCATGTGAACCTCGTCGGCGAGCAGGATTCTGGTGTGCATGATCGTGTACTTTCGTCTCGTTCCGTGCGCTCCGGCCCGACGCCGGTGCACTTGCTCTGCCCCGTTGCTTTCGGCAGCGGCCGCCCAACCGTGCGAAGTCCGCAGATGCGCGAGGTATCCGGAATCGCCGCGATCTCCTGACGGGAGCGCCGCTGTCGGGACCCGTCGATGGGTCGGCTTCCCCGTCGTCCTGGCCGGTTCGTTCCGCTCGACGTGCGATGCCATGTACACGGCGCACGAGACAGCCGCGAGCAACGGCGCCTTGGCCCAGGCGATACCCGGAGCACCGGCGACGACCGGAGGTCAGACGAGCCCGACTCCGCGCAAGCTGATCAGCGGTGTGGCCGACGGCCCCGCCATACGGGTCCGGAGGACGCCGTAGTGGAGCGGGGGCGGACCGGTCGTCGTGGCTTGCGCACGGAGCCCGACGAGCAGGAAGAGGGCGATGGCCCAGCGGGATGACGGCGATGATCCGGCTCAGCCAGTACGCGGGGATGTCACGGTGCGGCACCCGATCCGGTCCGTCCGGCCACCGCTCCCCGAGGAGCACCCGCATTTCGTCTCCGCACGAGCGCCGGCCGCTCGCGGTCCGGTACCTGCCATGCCACGGACGTGCCGCGCGATACGGGAGTTCTCGCCTTCGTAACCGACTGGCCGTCAGGACGACCGCCGCCCGCCCGAATGTCGCACCCATCTCATACGAATGCCATTTCCGGTCGATCAGGGACGGCGGCATCGAGAGCAGTCGGTGATGGGTGGATTCTTGCGAGTGAATGAAGGAATCAGAGCACAGCAATATCGCAGAGACGAAAGCCGAGGATGCGCTCCGACCTTCCTTCTCGACTTCCTCCCTCTGCTTCCGGCACGGAAGATCCCGAGCGCCGATGCCCCGATATTCCGCTCGGCCGCATCAGATCCATGCCCCACCGCGCCTGTCGATAACCGCCCGGCAGACCTGAACGTGCTCCATGTCACCAGGGTCATATGCGCCCCAACTCCCCTCGTGACAGCGGCACATGCGCGAGCGGCGCGGGCGACCGGCTCGGCACCCCGCAGTGAATACAACTTCCTGATTCTGTGATGTGCCGCACAGAGATAATTCCGGTACAGAAGCGAGGGGGGCGATGAGTGGGGAGTCTCATGGGTCCATGATGGCGGACCTGGCCTGCATGTTCAAGATTCTTAAAAACTAAAAGACCATCAAATCTTTCTTGGCCAGATCTCACTCTGATGAACACTTGGTGAAGGGGGCAGAGTTTTGGCATAGTCGGATGACGCCCGATTTGCGATCAGTCGCAACCCCCAGGGCTGCCGCACGACAGACCGTCATGAACCGGACGCCACAGGTCCCGAGGCAGCTCGACCGCCCGGCCGGTTGCGGCATGACATGACATATTCATACGCAAACTCGTGAATGGATCACTAGGCCCCACGGCACAGCCATGCCAGTCTTCGAGGCGCGGGGGTTCCGCAAGACAGCAGAGGACTCGGATGACGGAAATTACGGTTCTGGGGCCGTTCACAGCCACCTACGGACAGTCGTCCTTCGCCCCCAGTGCTACCAAGCCCCGCCAGGTCCTGGCACTCCTGGCACTGCAGGCCGATCGCGTCGTCACCGCGCCAACTCTGATGGAGGAAATCTGGGGCGAGGAACTGCCCCGCAGCGCCGCCACGACACTGCAGACGTACATCCTGCAGCTGCGCCGCAAGCTCTCCGCCGCTCTGGAGTGCGACGCGGTGGAGGCGAAGGACGTACTGGTGACGCTGCACGGTGGGTATCTCCTGCGGGCCCGGCCCGAGCGGGTGGACGCACAGGGATTCGAGAAGCTGGCCGCCTCGGGAGGCAGAGCCTTCGAGGCGGGTGACGACCTCACAGCATCCCGCCTCCTCAGCCAGGCCCTCGGGCTCTGGCGCGGGCCGGCGCTGATGGATGTGAAGGTGGGCCGTGTGCTGGAGCTGGACGTCGTCCGACTGGAGGAGAAGCGGATGACCGTCCTGGAGCGGCGGATCGACGCGGACCTCGGACTCGGGCGCCATGGCGAACTGGTCCCGGAACTCTCCGTGCTGGCCGCCCGGCACCCCATGCAGGAGACATTCTGCGCGCAGCTCATGACGGCCCTGTACCGGTCCGGCGGCGCGTGGCGGGCCCTGGAGGCCTACCAGCGTCTGCGCTCGTCCTTGGTGAAGGAGCTGGGCCTGGAGCCCTCGCAACGGCTGAAGCGGCTGCACCAGGCGGTGCTCTCCGGTGAGGAGTTCGCCGACCACCGTAGCTTCGGCGCATCCCACAGCCACACCTCGGCCCGGCTGACCAGCCGGACGAACGCCGCCTGACGCTGACCGTGGCCACCGGGGCCGTCCGCTGGCCACGTTTCGGCGAACGTGTGGCGTTCCTGTGTCTCCTGGGGCACACAACGCAGTTGCCGCCGGCGAGTGAGGCCAAGTGCCCGCCGAGGCCGAGCGGCTGCTCGACGACCGAGGTTTCCACACCACGTTCGTACGCGCCCCGCTCGGCGGGTGGCTGCACAGGTCGGCCGGTCTTCCGGTGGGACGTCTCGCTCGGCTTCGGCCACGGCCTCACCGCACTCTGCGGCGACGACCGGCAGCGTGGCCGGATCGCCCGACCAGGGCCAGTGGGGGAAGTCCCGTCGTCCGCCGCCCCGCGGCGCGAACGCCGCCTACCGGGCACCGCTCCCGGCGACAGGTGGCGCACACCTTTCGGCCCGTGTATCAGGGGCGTGCGCGCCCCTGATACACAGGCCGGTTCCGTCAGTGCCGCGGTCCCGCAGTCGAGCCTGACTCGGTCGGCGCCAGAACGGCCGGTGGACCGAGCCGGCCGAGCCGGTCCGCCAAGGCCGCCCGGAACTCCGGCTCGTCGAGGAAGAAGTGGCCCTTCCGCAGCAACGTCAGTTCGAAGTGCCGTTCGGTGAGCTCGGCCCATGCCTCCATGCCCGCCGGATCGGTCAGCCGGTCCCGGAGTCCCGCGAAGGCGGCGATCGGCACGTCCAGCGGCTCACTGTGCGTATGAGCATAGGTCTCGACCATTCCCAGGTCGGCACGGAGCGACGGCAGGTACACCTGGAGCACCGACGGATGCGCGAGCAGAGCCTGCGGGATGCCGCCCATCCGACGCAGCCCGGCCGTGAACAACGGGTCCGGAAGCGTGTGGATGGGCTCGTGGGACAGCGGCCATACGGGGGTGTTGCGCCCGGAGACGAGCAGCAGTTCGGGCGGTGTGCTCAACTGCCGCAGACGCCGCGTGGTCTCGTAGGCGACGAGTGCGCCGAAACTGTGGCCGAACAGGGCGAAGGGCCGGCCCTGGTACTCCCCCATCAGACGGATCACCTCGGTCACGACCTGTCCGATGTCCCGCAGCAGGGGCTCGCGCAGCCGCGTCCCGTGGCCGGGCAGTTCCAGCGGGACCACCCGCACTCCCGGTGGCACCGCGGTCCCCAGGCCGCCGTACGGCCGTGCGCTGCCTCCGGCGTGCGGCAGGCAGTAGAGAGTGAGCCAGGTCTCGGGGGTGAAGACCTGCGTCATGGACCGTCTCCTTCCGCGGCACGGGGGATGCCCGTGCCGCGTCGATCAGCGATGGATTCGCGTCACCCGTAGCGGTAGAACCCTCGCCCCGTCTTCTTGCCGAGGAATCCGCTCTCGACCATGCGCGTCAGCAGCGGCGGCGGGGCGTAGAGCGTCTCCTTGAACTCGTCGTAGAGGGCGTCGGCCACCGAGCGCACGACGTCCAGACCGATCAGGTCGGCGAGTTTGAGCGGGCCCATGGGGTGGGAGCAGCCCAGCGTCATGCCGCGGTCGATGGTCTCGGCGGAGGCGAAGCCCGACTCGACCATCCGCACGGCGGCCAACAGATAGGGCACCAGGAGGGCGTTCACCACGAACCCGGTGCGGTCCGTCGACGGGATGGCCTGCTTGCCGAGGCCCACGGTCACGAACTCCTCGGCCCGGGCCAGCGCCGACTCCGCCGTGTGCAGGGAGGAGATGACCTCGACGAGCGGCATGCGCTGCGCCGGGCTGAAGAAGTGCAGCCCCAGGACCTGCTCGGGCCGCCCGGTCGCGCTCGCCATGGTCGTGATGGGCAGGGAGGAGGTGTTCGAGGCCAGGATCGCCTCCGGGTCCTCCACGGTCTTGTCGAGCAGGGCGAACAGCTCCACCTTGGCGTCCTTGTCCTCGGCGATGCACTCGATCACCAGCTGACGGTCGGCCAGGTCGAGAAGGTCGCTGGTGAAGGAGATCCGGCCCAGGGCCTCATCGCGCTCGGCCGCGCCGATCCGCTCCGCGCGCACCGCCCGGTCGAGGGAGGCGGCGACGCGGCTCCGCCCGGCCGCGGGCGTGCTCCTCGACGAGACGGCCACCCGCACGTCGTACCCGGCCAGCGCCGACAGTTCGGCGATGCCCGAGCCCATGAGTCCGCAGCCGACGACTCCGACCCGTTCCACTCCGCCTGCCCCTTCCTGGTGGTGTGACGTGGGTGTCATGCGGCGGCCCCCCAGCGCAGATAGGCGGCCGCCATCGCCATGCCACCGCCGAAGGCGCCCAGCATGACCAGGTCGCCGGGCCGCAGGTGTCCCGCGCGGGCGGCGTCGTCCAGGGTGATCGCGACCGAGGCGCTCCCGACGTTCCCGTAGCGCTCCAGCGTGCGGTGGGTGTGCGCATGGGCCAGGCCGCCGGCCTCGGCGAGTTGGGAGAGCAGCACGCCGTTGGGCTGGTGCGGAACGAAGTGCCGCACCTCGCTGAGCGGGATCCCCGTCCTCTCGGCCAAGCCTTGGGCGAAGGGCGGAAAGTTCTCCATCACGAATTCCCGCACACCCCGCCCGTCCATGCGGACGAGGTGGTCACCGCGGGCGAGGGTCTCGGCGGACGCCGGGAGCCGGGTGCCGCCCGCGTCCACCCTGATGAGCCGCTGGGCATCACCGCGGCTGGCGAGTTCGAAGTCGACGAATCCGTACCCGTCCTCCGTCCGGCCGACGAGCGCCGCCCCGGCACCGTCGCCGAACAGCACCGCCGTGCGGCGGTCGGAGAAGTCCAGGGACCGGGAGTACAGATCGGCGGCGACCACGAGGGCACGGCTCTCCGGCCGCTGGGCGACCAGGGCATGGGCGAGCGCGAGGGCGTAGATGAAGCCGCTGCACACCGCGTTGATGTCGAAGCAGGCGGCACGAGTGGCGCCCAGGTTGTCCTGCACGATGCAGGACGTCGGAGGCTGCGGTGCGTCCGGCGTCGAGGTGGAGACGATCAGGTAGTCCACGTCCTCGGCCGGCACGCCGGCGCGATCCAGTGCCTCGGCCGCCGCGCGGGAGACCATGTCGGACGTCACCTCGTCGGGTGCCGCGTAGCGCCGGCTCCTGATCTGTGTCTTGCGCTCGATCCACTCGGTTTCCACACCGACGCGTTCGGCGACCTCGGCGTTGCTCACCTCCTGCTTCGGAAGATACGAACCCGTGCTCAGGATTCCTATGGACTGGAAGGACATGGGGGCAGTGTCTCCTTCGGGCGGGATTCCGGATGCATGTCGGATTCCAGGTCAGGCATGGCTTTCAGTACGGGCGGACTGCGACTCGGGATTCCGCAACGGGTTGAGCCGCTTCTCCCCGATCCTCGTCCGGAGTTCGGGATCGGTGACGCCCAGTCCCTCGCGAGGGGCCATGCAGAGCACTCCGACCTTTCCGACGTGCCGGTTCTGCTGCACCAGGCGTACCGCCGCACCACTGTCCTCGAGCGGATGGAGATCGGACAGCGCCGGAAGGAGTTTCGAGAGGCCGAACAGCCGGTTGCACTCCGCCATCTCCTGAAGGTTCGCGGCGTGGCTGCCCACGATGCGCTTCAGGTTCATCCACAGATAGCGGTTGTCGTACTGGTGCTGATAGCCGGTGCTCGATCCGCAGGTGACGACCGTGCCGCCGCGGCGGACGACGAACACCGAGATCCCGAAGGTCGCCGCGCCGACGAAATCGAAGACCACGTGGGGATCCTCGCCGGTCTCCTTGCGGATGATCCTGCCCAGCCGCTTGCCGAGTGTGATCGGGTCCTCGGGTGCGCTGTTGCCGTGCAGGCCGATCTCCGCGCGGTTGACCACGACGTCGCAGCCGAGGGACCGCACCAGCTCTGCCTTCTCCTCCGAGCCGACCACGCCGACCGGGATGCCACCCGCGTTCTTGACCAGTTGGACCGCGTAGGCGCCGAGGCCGCCGGCCGCTCCCCAGATAAGGACCACGTCGCCGAGCTTGATCCGGGCCCCCCGGTCGCTGATCAGCATCCGGTAGGCGGTCCCCGCGGTCAGGAGGTTGACGGCTGCCTCCTCCCAGGTCAGATGGGCCGGCTTGGGCAGGAGCTGGCTCGCCCGGACCACCGTGTAGTGCGCCAGCCCGCCGAAGTTGGTCTCGAAGCCCCAGGCGCGCTGCCCGCCGCCGAGCACGCCGTCGGCGTGGGTCATCGGCTCCTGGTCGTCGGCCTGGATGGGGCTGACGACGACGTGGTCGCCCACCCGCCACCTTCGGGTGCCGGAGCCCACGCGGACGATGACCCCGGCGGCGTCGGACCCGATGACGTGGTAGGGCTGGTCGTGCCGGGCGGCGTGGCCGCCCTCCCTGGCGAAGCGCTCCAGGAAGGTGAAGGTCGGGATCGGCTCGAACATGGCCGACCAGACGCTGTTGTAGTTGACGGAACTGGCCATCACGGCCACCAGTACCTCGTCCGGGGCCAGTTCCGGCATGGGCACCATGCCCACGTGGAGCGACTTCCGGACGTCCTTGTCCTCGACCCCCGCGAAGATGCCCACATCTTCCTTGCGAAGGTGCGCGGCAAGGTATTCGTCCGGGACTTTCTCCCGTTGCAGTTCTTCCGGATCCGCACCGGCCAGCACCGCCTCGGTCAGAGACGACATGGGAATTCCTCCAACTCGCTTCAGAACAACTTCTTTCCCACGGCTTTGGCCTTGACCGCTGCCCGCGCTCGGCGAAGCCGAGGCTGAGGCCGACGCTGCACAGGAAGTTCGTCGCGGTGGGGCGGCCACGCTGTACCGCGGTGGTTTGCCGAGCACACGTACGCCTCCGCCGGTCCGGGATCACAAGGCCCGGACCGGATCACACCACTGGCGAGTCGTACTTCGGCGGATATCCACTTGAGGACGGCTCGGCCGGGGTTCGAGACAGATTCCAGTCGGCCTGGCCAGGCTTCGAGGCATGAGAAAAACCGATGCGGTCCTGTCCAGGCAACGCGTCTGAGAGCGGACCAGCCCCTGACGCCCTGACCGCCCGCCACACTCGTGAGGACCCATGTCCAGCCCCCTCATGTCATGCACGCCCAAGGCCGGCCCCGAGCCCTGCGAAGCCGACGTCAGCCCTTCCCGCGACCGCCACGCCCCGCAGGTGAGCAGCCTGCTGCCACGCGCTCAGGCCGGCGACCGTGAGGCCATGAACGACCTGTTGCGGCATGTCGCCCCACTGGTCGTGCGGCACTGTCAGCGGGTCACCCGGCGGCACGGCCCGGATGCCGCGCAGGAGGCCATGCTCGCGATCTACCGCGGCATCCGCGGACTGCGCGAGCCCAATGCCTTCTACTCCTGGGCCCGCGCGATCGCGGTACGGGAAGCCATACGCACCAACCGGCGCCTCGGCAACTTCGCGGCCGAGGATCTGCCCGACCTGATGCAGGACGCCAATCCCATGGCCGCCGTTCACATCAGCGACATCCTGGACCGGCTGCCGAACCACCATCGCGAGGTACTCACCCTCCGCGCGGTCTACGGCCTGGACGAGCAGGAGATGGCAACGGCACTCGCCCTGCCTCTCGGTACGGTCCGCTCCCGGCTGTACCGGGCACGGCAGAACTTCCACGACGCCTGGCACCAGCAGTCCGCCTGACGGCCCGGCCCAGGACGCGCCACGGGGGTCAGGTGACGGCTGCGCGGTGCAGGAAGCGCGGGTCCCGGTGCTCCCCTTGGGTCACGGCCTGCCTCAGGTGTCGTACGGCCGTCAGCATGTCGCGGTGGGAGACGTACAGGGCGTTGACGCCGAACCGCAGCAGGTCCGGAGCCCGCATGTCGCCGATGACGCCGCGGGCGGCGAGCGCGCGCACCAGTGGATACGCGTCGGGGTGCCGGAGAGCCACCTGGCTGCCGCGCCGGTGCGGTTCCCGTGGGGTGACCACGGTGAAACCGAGACCGTCCAGCAGGGTGTCGGCGCAGTCCATGAAGAACCCGGTCAGCGAGAGGCTCTTGGCCCGGACCTGCTCCATGCCGACCCCCTCGAAGGCGGTGAGGGCCGCCTCCAGTGCGAGCAGGGAGAGGATCGGCGGCGTGCCGATGCGGGCGCGATCCACTCCCGGGGCAGGAACGTAGTCGCCGCTCAGTCCGAAGGGATCCACGTGCCCGTTCCAGCCGGTGAGCGGATGGTCGAAGGCTGCCTGGTGGCGCCGGGCGATGTAGATGAAGGCCGGGGCACCCGGTCCGCCCGACAGGAACTTGTAACCGCAGCCCACCGCCAGATCGACGCCCAGCTCGTCCAGTCGGACGGGCAGCGCGCCGGTCGCGTGGCACAGATCCCACAACATCAGTCCCCCGGCCTCCTGTACGGCACGGGTGATCGCGGGCATGTCGTGGAGCTCACCGGTGCGGTAGTCGACCGGGGAGTAGCCGGCCACCGCCACCTCGTGTCCCCGTTCGGCCAGGCACCGGGGCAGGTCGTCCGGCGCGACCCGGAGGACCTCCAGGCCGAGCAGCCGGGCCACCGAGTCGGCGATGTACCCGTCGGTGGGGAAGTGGCCCGGGTCGGTCAGCAGCAGCCGCCGCCCGGGACGCAGCCGCGCGGCCGCGGCCAGGCCGTTGAACAGTTGCACGGTGGTGGAGTCGCCCGCCACGGTCTGCCCGGGCGCCGCGCCGAGCAGCTGTCCGATCGTGTCCCCCACCCGCAGCGGCGCCTGCCACCAGTGGTGCTCGTTCCAGGAGCGGATCAGGCCCACACCCCATTGCCGGTGGACGCCGTCCGCGAGCGCTTCCGGCACCGCGGCCGGCAGGGCACCGAGCGAGTTGCCGTCCAGATAGACGACTCCGTCCGGCAGGACGAAACGTTCCCGCTGCGCCGCCAGCGGGTCCGAGGTGTCGAGTTCGGACGCCCGTGCCTGGAGTTCCTTCAGGGCGGTCGTGGTCTCTGAGACGGTCACGGTCGCTCCTTGCCCAGCGCTCGGTGCTCTTCCTCGGCGGCTCCGGAGATCCGCCTAGACATGACCGCGCGCCGACCAGAGCTCGGGGAACACGGGACGGGCGGCTCGCTTCTCCAGCCAGGCGACCCCCGAGGAGCCGCCGCTGCCCGCCTTGGAGCCCATCGCCCGGCGGGTGGCGAGCACATGGTCGCTGCGCCAGCGTATGACCAGCTCGGCGAGGTCGGTCAGCGCCTCGCCCAGGTCCAGCAGCGGGTCGTTCTGCGGGCCGGCGTAGATACGCCGCCAGACCTCCTCGACATCCGGGTCGGCCTCGTACGGGGCGGTCACGTCGCGCTCCAGCACACGGTCCGGAACGGGCAGACCCCGGCGGTGCAGGTAGGCCAGGATCTCGTCGTACAGCGACCGCTCGTTCAGCAGCTCCTCCAGTTCGGCGTATGCCCTGGGATCCTCCCGCTGCGGGTTCATCAGCGAACGGGACTTGTCCCCGAGAAGGAACTCCAACTGCCGGTACTTCGCCGACTGGAAGCCGGACGCCTCGCCGAACGCCTCGCGGAATCCGTTGAACTGGGCCGGGGTCATCCTCGCGATGGGCTGGAGGGAGTCGTTGAGCGCGTGATGAGCGCTGATGCTGCGGCGCAGGGCGTCCATGGCGCGCTCGTGGTCGTCCTTGACGAGCGCGTCCCGGGTGGTCCGCCACTCGTGGACGACCAGGGTGAACCACAGCTCCATCACCTGGGTCGTGACCAGGAACGCCATCTCGTCAGGGGCGTCGGTCAGGGGCTGCTGCAGCGAGGACAGCACGGAGGCGTGGACGTAGTCGTCGTAGGGGGTCTTTCCCCGGAAGGTCACCAGCGGATCGTCCGTCCCCGGGTCACGGGGAAGTGACGTGGTGTCGGTCATCGCGTCTCCTCAACAGGGTGCACTGATCGATACGGTGAGATGTCAGCAGGCAGTGGCCATGCGGTGCCCTTCTCGTCTGCTCGGACCGTCTGCTCAGACGTCGAAGTCCAGCCCCGTCTCGTCGGACTCGGGTCGGGCACGGCAGGCAAGGGTGTATCCCGCCGCGAGTTCCGCGGGCCCCAGCACGTACTGGCGGCCGGTCGTGACGGCTCCGTGGGTCACCCTGGCGCGACAGCTGCCGCACAGGCCCTCGCGGCAGGAGTACGGAATGTCCGGCCGGGCCCGCAGCAGTGCGTCCAGCGCCACCCGGTCCTGGTCCTCCATGGCGGCTACGGTGGTCCGTCCGCCGAGAGAGGCGGTGATCCGCACGGTGCGGCCGCGCGGTTCGACCACCGGCGGTGACGGGTCCCGGGAGGCGAGGGAGAAGAGTTCGGAGCGTATCCGTGCCGGGTCGGCACCCCACCGGGTCAGGGCCTCGCCCAGCGACGTGACCATTTCCCCGGGCCCGCAGAGGTAGAAGTACGTGTGGCCGTCCGGCTCGGCGCCGACCGCGCGGAGCAGTTTCGACAGCCTCGTGGGGTCGATGCGGCCGGAGAGCATCTCGGCCTCGCGGGTCTCCCGGGTCAGCGGGTACAGGGGGTGGAACCGGTCGACGTAGGCGTCCTTGAGGTCGGCCAGTTCGTCGGCGAGCAGCACCGACCGGGCCGTCCGGTTGATGTGGACCAGCGACACCCTGCACCGTGGATCGTCCCGCAGTGCCGCCGTGGCCATGCTCAACAGCGGGGTGATACCGCTGCCGGCGGCCACCATCACATGGTGCGCCCCGGGCCGCGCCACGAGTTCGAAACCGCCGGTCGGAGGCGCGATGTCCAGCTCGTCACCGGCGGCCAGCCCGGTCGTGGCGTACTCCGCGAAGCCGCCGGGGCCGAGCCGCTTGACCACCAGACGCAGTTCGCGCTGATCGTGGGGTGGCGGGCAGATCGAGTAACTGCGGCGGATCTCGGTGCCGTTCAGAACATGCCGGACCGTCACGTGCTGACCGGGCCGGTGGGCGAAGGCACCGGCCAGCCGCTCCGGGAGGTCCAGAGTGAGGGCCACCGCGTCGTCGGTGAGCGGCCGCACCCGCGCCACCCGCAGCCGGTGCCATCCGGTCGCCTCCCCGGTGCTCCCCACCGGGCCCTGCTCGGTCGTCGTCATGGGCGCCGTCACACCGCCTTCATGTGGGGGAAGGACTCCCGGCAGGCGGTGCACACCAGGATCGTCTGGCATCCGGTCGACCCGAACGGGCCGAGCGGCCGGGTCGCCAGGGAACCGCAGTTCGGGCAGGGCCGGCCGAGGCCGAGCCGGACCGGCAGCGGTGCTCCGGCGGCGCCAGGGGGCACGATGCCGTGTTCGGCGAGCTTGCGGCGGCCCTCCTCGCTGATCCACTCGGTGGTCCACGCGGGCGTGAGCGCCCACGTCACCCGCCCTTCGGGCTGCCCGCACTCCGCCAGTACGGTCCGCAGGTCGGCCTCGATCACCGGGAGCGCCGGGCAGCCGAGGTAGGTCGGCGTGACGACGACCTCCACCACACGGTCCGAGCCCTCCCGCACCGAACGGATCACTCCCAGATCGGCCAGGGTGATCATCGGAAGTTCCGGATCCGGTACGGCCTCCACCCGGGCCCGGATCCGGTCGAGGTCCAACCGGACGGCCGCGCTCACCAGTTGCCCCCGGGGTACTGCCGGAAGACCGACTGGAACTCGGCCAGCAGCGGGGCGAACGCCTCGGTGTGGATTCCAGACCGCCCGCCGGTCGCCTCCCAGGACGGCGCCGGGACGGTGAGCCCGGCCTCCGTCAGGACACGTGTCACCTCTCGTTCCCAATCGGCCCGGAGGCGGGCCGGGGCGACCGCCGTGCCGTCGGTGTCGAGCCGGGTCGTCAGGTCGTCGGCCTCGAACAGCTCGGCCGCATAGGGCCAGACGTGTTCCAGACCCGCCTGCATCCGCCGATGGCTCTCCTCGGTTCCCAGACCCAGCCGTACGGTCCACTGCGAGGCGTGCATGCAGTGGTACTCCGCCTCCTTGGCCGCGCGCGAGGCGAAGGACGCCAGCCCTTCGTCGGCCGATGCCGCCAGCTCCGCGTACAGCAGGCTCGTGTAGTGCGTGTACGCCAGCTGCCGGGCGATGGTGGCGGCGAAGTCGCCGCTGGGCAACTCCACCAGCAGCGTGTTACGGAACTCGCGCTCGGTCCTGCGGTAGGCGAACTCGTCGTCGCTGCGGTTCGTCCCGTCCGAACGGCCGCTGAGGCCCAGCAGGACCCGGGCGTGGCCGAGGAGGTCCAGTGCGATGTTCGACAGCGCCAGATCCTCTTCGATGGTGGGGGCGTTGGTCACCCAGGCGCACAGTCGCTGGCAGAGGATCAGCGCGTCGTCACCGAGCCTGAGCGCGTACTCGGCGATGTCGTGGTTCCGTGTACCGGCTGGGGCACCGGGGGTGGCAGTGGGGAGTTCACTCGTCATGGTCGCCTGCCTCGCTGAGCGGCACGTACATCTGCGGATACCGGTAGGGCTTGTCGGCTCCGTTGCTGAAGAAGGGGTCCTTCTCATCGGGAGACGAGGCCCGCACCGCGTCGGAGCGCACCACCCAGATCGACAGCGGGTCCCCGCGGCGGGTGTAGAGGTCCCTGGCGTTGGCGATGGCCATGTCCGCGTCCGCGCCGTGAACCGAACCGACGTGCTGGTGGGAGAGGCCACGGCGCGGCCTGATGAACACCTCCCAGGGCGTCTGCCCCCCGGCGGCTTCGCGGCTCATGGTTCCTGCCTCTCCGTCACCGGGCGTGCCGCGTAGGCGTCGGCCGCCGCGCGCACCCAGGCGCCGGCCTCGTGGGCCGCCACTCGGTGCGCCAGCCGCTGTCGGCCGCACTGCGCGCCGGCTGCCACGGCCGTGCGGTACACCTGCCAGGTCACCGGGGTGAAGTCGTAGTGCCCGCGCTCCTCGTTCCAGCGGATCGCCGGGTCGGGCAGAGTCACCCCGAGCCGTTCCGCCTGTGGGACGACGTTGTCGATGAAGCGCTGCCGCAGCTCGTCGTTGGTGTGGCGTTTGATCCCCCAGGCCATCGAACGGCGACTGACCGCGGCGCCCAGGGCCGCGGCCCGCGTGTCCCCGTCACCGCCCTCGACCGTGTCCGGCGGGCCGAACATCAGGGCAACGGCAGGCAGCCACCATCGGTCGACGGCGTCCTGTGCCATCTCCTGCTGCTCCCGCGTGCCCCGGCACAGCGACCAGAGCAGGTCGTATCCCTGACGGACGTGGAAGGTCTCCTCCTGGCACACCCGCTGCATGGCCCTCGCGTACGGGCCGTAGGAAGTGCGGCACAGCGGGGCCTGGTTGATCACCGCCGCACCGTCCGTCAGCCAGGCGATCGCCCCGGTGTCGGCCCAGGTCAGGGCGGGCTGGTTGAACGTGTCACTGGACCGCTGGTGTCCGTTGTGCAACGCGTCGAGGAGTTCGGCCCGGGTGACGCCGAGGGTCTCCGCCGCCGCGTACAGGTACAGACCGTGTCCGGCCTCGTCCTGCACCTTGGCGAGCAGGGCGGCCTTGCGATGCAGGGAGGGGGCCCGGGTCAGCCAGGACCCCTCCGGCTGCATCCCGATGATCTCCGAGTGCGCGTGCTGGGCGATCTGCCGGAGCACCATCCGCCGGTAGCCGTCGGGCAGCCAGTCCCGGGGTTCGACGCACTCGCCGGCCGCGACGAGTGCGTCGAAGTACTCGTCGCGTTGCTTCACGTCGTCCGCGGCAGCGGCCGTGGAACCTGCCTCGGTGGTCACCTGGATCCTCCGCTCCCCTCTTCCTCAAGGGCTTCACATACGGAGGAGTGGCGGCCCGGCGGGTTCAATCCCTCGCCGGCTGTCGAAAGGGCGTGAGTAACACCACAGCGGTGGCAGGGATTGTCGGCGCCCTTCCGCTCCTCCTTCCCATGCAAGAGACCGCTTGGTGTTGTGAAAGGTGGACAGGCGTGAGCACCGTACGAGAGCTACTCACCGAACTGACCGGGACGTCGGAGTACGCCGAGAAACTCAGCGACGACACCGATCTGGCCGCCAGCGGTATCGACTCGGGGGACCTCGTTCGTCTGATCCTGCTCGTCGAACAGCACACGGGAGTGGAGATCACCGCCCAGGACATGGAGCAGCTGTCCACGATCGCGGACTACGAACGGTTCCTCGCCGATCGTTCCGGCTCCGCGCCGCAGCCGGGCAGTGCGTGATGTGGCTGACCCAGTTGCTCCAGCGCAACCAGCAGTGCTTCCCGGACCGGACGGCGCTGGTGGACGCGCACCGCTCGGTCACCTGGGCCGAACTCCACGACAGGGTGACCCGGCTCGCCCACGGGCTCTCGGGGCGCGGCATCCGCCGTGGCGACCGCGTGGCCGTCCTCTCGCTGGACCGCGTCGAGGTACTGGAGACGTACTTCGCACTGGCCCGTCTGGGAGCGCTGTTCGTCCCGCTCAACCACAGCCTCACCCCCGCCGAGGTGACCGGGATCGCGGAGTCCTGCGACCCGGTGGCGTTGATCGGTGAGTCGGCCCTGCTGGAACGGCATCCGGACCTGCCTGCGCGGATCCGCGTGCCACTGGACGGCGCGGAGTTCGCCGCACTGTGCGAGACGGACGGGCCGGCCCTTCCCGACGCGCCCGCGCCGGGCCCCGCCGAGGCCCCGGCCCTTCCCGACGTACCGGACGACGCACTGGCGGCGATCCTGCACACCTCGGCGACCACCGGCCGGGCCAAGGGCGTCGCCGTCGACCACGCCTCCTTCCGGGCCATCGCGCTCGGCTGGCTCACCCAGGCGCGGCCCACGGACGACATGGTGCTGGTCAACTGCTGCCCGCTCTACCACGGCAGCATGGTGGTCTCCCTCACCTATATGGCCGCGGGTGCCACCGTGGTGCTCATGCCGGGCTTCCAGCCGCAGCGGGCGCTGGCCGCGATCGAGGACAACCGGGCCACGCATGTCTGGCTGGTGCCTCAGATGATCCGTTTCCTGACGCAGGCGAAATCGCTGCGGAGCACGGACCTGTCCAGTCTGCGCGAGGTGCTCTACGGTGCCGCGCCCATGCCGCCGGAGGTCTACGCCGAGGCCGTCGAACGGCTCGGCTGTGGCTTCCGGCAGGTCTACGGGATGACCGAGGTGGGCGGTCCGTTCGTCACGCTCGGTCCGGACGAGCACCCCGTGCCGGGCACCAGCGACGTGATCCCGGCCGGCCGGGTGATCCCCGGTATGTCGGTGAAGGCCCTGGACCCGAAGGACCAGGAGGTGCCCCCCGGCGTCATCGGGGAGATCTGTGCGCGCGGCCCCGGTCTGATGAGCGGCTACTGGAACGACGAGAAGGCCACCGCCGACATCACCACGACGGACGGCTGGATCCGCACCGGCGACCTCGGCTTCATCGACCGCGACGGCCGGGTGCACCTGATCGACCGGAGCAAGGACCTGATCATCCGGGCGGGGCAGAACGTCTACCCCAGGGAGATCGAACAGGCTCTGCGTTCCCACCCCGCGGTGCACGACGCGGCCGTGGTCGGGGTGTCGGACGCCGACTACGGCGAGGTGCCGCTGGCCTTCGTGGTGGCCGAGGACGGGACCACCGCCGACGAGGTGCGTGCCCACCTGACCGGCCTCCTCGCCGCCTACAAGCGGCCCCGGCACATCCGGTTCATCGAAGAGGTGCCCAGGAACCCCGCAGGCAAGATCCTCAAGAAGTCACTGCCTCTCTGACCCACCCACCCTCCTGCGCACCGAGGCGGCAGGTCATCGGCCGACTCCCGTCAGCCCGGCGGTGGCCTGCCACAGCCTGCCGGCCGTGGCCTCGTCCAGGCCGGCCTTGCCCGGCTTGCGCCGCACACGGCTGCCCGCGGCGGTCAGCCGCCGCTGCAACTCCAGGGAGAACAGCACGCCCGCAAGCTTGGAGTCCCGGTAGGCGTCCATCCCGTTGTACTTGCGCGTGCGCCAGTACAGGTCGTCCACGTCCAGCTTGGACATCCGGTGCAGTTGGCTGCTGACCGTGACCACGCGGTCGGTCAGACGCGGCAGAAGCAGGTTGGTCAGGACAAACGGACCGGTGTAGTTCGTGGCGGTCTGCAGGTCCAGACCGTCCGCGGTCCGCGCCGCCGGGATGTCCATCACACCGGCGTTGTTGATGAGGATGTCCAGGGCGCCGTGCCGCTCCTGCGCGAAGCGGCGTACCGACCACGACCACAACAGCCGGGTGAACGTCTCGCTGCTGCGGGCGGCCTCCATCAGGGAAGGCCCCCCGGTCGCAGGCCGCTCGCCTCGTTCGGAACCTGCAGCACCGCAGTGCGGAGTTCACGTCACTGTGGGATCAGCAGGAGATCGGCCTGCACTGGAACAGCGCCAAACGGTTCGTCCACCCCCAGGTCGGTCGCATCGACCTGTTCTGCCAGAACCTGCTGGACCCCGACCAGTCGCAGTCCCTCCTCATCTTCACCGCGACACCCGGCACCGAGAGCCACGACAAACTGGCCTGCTGAACGTCCTCGGCACGGACAGCTTCGCCGCCGGCTGAGACGGGATGCTGAGGCGCTTCGCCTTGGGGCCGCGGAGCACGTCGTGAGTGCCGTAGCCGACAGTGCCGACGGCGACCGAGGCGGCGGTCCCTGCGACGACGCGGGAAACGAACTGGCGGCGTGACGACACGCTGGGGGCGCGCCCCCAGCGTGTCGGACTCGGCCGTGCCGCCCTGCACCGTCCGCGCCCGACCCCGAGTCCCGTCGCGCAAGGAAACGCACCGCCCCGTTCGGACGGCCCTCATCCTGCGCCAGGTCAAACAGCTCACCCATGAACCGAGCCTCTGATCGCGGCAGGCGCTTCCGCCGTGTTGCGACATCGTGGTCCGGGACCCCCCGGGGGGAGTCGGGGCCCCGGACCACCCGCGGGCGCGCTCCCGTCCCCACGGACGCGCCCCTACCGTCCCGGCCGCTCGATCCGGTCCGGTAGTTCCTTTGCCTTCTCAGTCGGCAGTTGCTGATCGGGTGACCCGTCAGCCCTTCGGATGAGTCAGCTCCAGGTCGAACTCGATTGCCGGGCCGTCCACCGCGACCGGCACGGCGACCGGCGGATAGCCGCTGGCAATCACCGAGTAGTCGCCCGCGTCCAGATCGGTGAAGGCATACTCACCGTCCGGCCCGGTGGTAGCCGTACCGATCACGTTGCCCGCCTTGTCCACGAGCGTGACCCGCGCGTCGTCCAGCGGCCGGCGATCGTCCCCTGCTCGCACGGCCCCCCGCAGGACTGCTGTCGGCCACAACGCCACGTCCAGGCGGGCGAGTTGAGGTCCGAAGACCCGTACAGGAAGAGCGGCGGGCCGGAATCCGGCAGCGTTCACCACCACGGTGAGATCGCCTTCCGGCAGCTCGCCGAAGGCGAACGCACCGAGTGCGTCGGTCGTTTCGGCGGCCAGTGCCTCTCCCCGGACGTCGGTCACGGCCACGGTCGCGCCCTCCACGGGCGTGCCCTCTCCGGCCGTGATCACCGTGCCCACCAACCCGTGGTTCGCGGACAGCAGGACGTCGTGGGCCAGCGGTTCGTCACCCACCACCACAGAGGACGCCTGCGGTTGGTGGCCCTCCGCCGCCGCGATCAGCACGTACGATCCCGCACCCGGCGCGTCCATACGGTATCGGCCCTCGAAATGCGCCACGGCCCGGCCGAGTTGTCGCCCGGCCGACGAGATGAGTGTCAGCGTGGCTCCTTCGACGGCCGTTCCCGCCGCGTCACGTACCCGGCCGTACAGCATGGGACCCGAACCACCGTCAGGGATGACCGTGTCACCGCCGGTCGCGGCCCCGGATACGCCCACCCGCGGACCCGGTCGCTCCGATCCCCCTCGGGCCCGGGCGCCGACCAGCACCGGCTCCGACTCCACTTCGGCGAAGGTCTCAGGCTCCTCCGGTGCCGTCTGATCCGCAGCGCCGGCCACCGGCGTCGTGGCGCGTTGTGGCGTCCGCAGCAGTACGGCACCCACGAGCGCTGCGAGCAGGGCCAGGCACGCGGCCACGACGAGGCACAGTTGGATACCGTCGAGGAACGACTCGGAGAGCGCCCCCAGCGCCCGGCCAGTGTCCTTCCCGAGATCCATCCCGGCGACCGCTCCCAGGCCGTCCGCGTTCGCGACGTCGGTGATCCGGTGCGCCGTCGGCCCGGTGAGACCGACATCGCGAAGGTGGTCGGGCAGGGCGTCGGTGCTCTTGGTCGTCAGCAGGGTGCCCAGGACGGCCGGGCCGAGTACGCCGCCGACCTGCCGGAAGGCGTTGTTGCCCGCCGACGCCATACCGGCCAGGTGGTGTGGCACCGCCGCGACGGCGGTGGCGGTCATGGGGGTGATCACGATCCCCAGGCCGAGGCCGAGCAGACCCAGTCGCCAGGCCAGCGGCCCGAAGCCGGTCCCGGCGTCGATCGACGTCAGGGAGAGCAGTGCTCCCGTGGTGATCAACAGACCGGTGGTGATCATCACTCGTGGTGGGATCTTGTGCATCAGACGTCCGGCCAGCGGGCCCACGACGAGGGATGTCACACACACGGCCAGCAGCCGGTAGCCGGCGTGCAGGGTGTCGAGCCGCTGCACCAGACCGAAGTAGAGGCTGAGGACGTAGAAGAAACCGATCAGTCCCAGGAACGTGATCATCGCGATCAGCGTCGTCGCGCTGAAGGCCGGGCTACGGAAGAGCGACAGATCCAGCATGGGGCTGGAGCTGCGGCGCTCGGCCACGACAAAGGCGATGATGCTGACCGCCGCCAGGGTCAGGGCCGCAATCACCCTGCCTTCGGTGAATGAGCCGGCACCACCCTCGATGACGCCGTAGACCAGCGCCGTGATCGCCACCGCCGCGGTGATCTGGCCGGGCCAGTCCAGTCGGCGCCCGACGGGGGCGCGGGAGTCGGTCACCAGCGGTGCCGCTACGGCGAGGGTGAGGACGGCCACCGGTATGGTCGGCAGGTAGATCCAGCGCCAGGTGGTGTGGTCAAGGATCACGCCGGCGATCATCGGGCCTACGGCCAGCGCCGCCATCAGGGACGCCGCCCAGAGTCCGACGAACGTGGCGCGCTTGCGCGGGTCGGGCACGGCATGGCTGATCAGCGCCAGGGTCGAGGGCAGCAGCGCGGCCGCGCCCAGTCCGGCGCACGCCTGGCCGATCCACAGAACCTCGACCGAGTGGGCCGACAGTGCGATGGCAGCCCCCGCGCCGGCCAACGCAAGGCCTGCCAGGTACACCTTCTTGCGGCCGTGCACGTCGCCGAAGACCCCGGCGGTGAGGATGAAAGCCGCCATGGGGAGCTGGAACGCCGACTGGACCCAGGTCAGTTCGGAGGACGACGCGTGCAACGCGGCCTGAATGGCGGGCAGGCTCACTGAGACGGTAGTCACTGGCAGGTAGGCGACGAACATGCCCAGACAAGCCATGACCAGCGTGGCCACTTGCCGTTCTCGGGGCTCGTTCACCGGTGGTGTGACGTTCACGGAAATCTCCCTCGTGGCGCGGCGAGGCCGCACTCGGCTTGCAGAACGACACCTTCCGCCCGCTCCTGCCGCGCGATCCAGCCACAGTCTCGAAACCCAGGAAAATCGACATCCTGAGCGGGCCTTCGAGGGATTTCCGACGGCCGTGATGGGCCCGGCGAACGGGTGGGTTGAGCAATGCGTCGCCGGGTCCGCCTCTGTGACGTGGATGAAAAGGGCCGCTCTGGGTCCTTCGCCGCGGTCGCGGTGGGACTCGGACTGCTCGCCGTCAGCGTCCCGGCGCGAGTGACGCTGCGCGACCGGGCGAAGTGAGCTTCGGAGCGCGACGTGGCACCGGCGCACCAGCGGAAGAACTCGTACGAGATCCAACGACCGACTACCGGCGCAGGACATTAACCTGATGTTTGTGGATACGGCTGGATTACTCCTGAGCGCGGTCGGCACGGTCGCCGGTGTCGTCAGCGCGTACCTCGCCTACGTGGCGGTTCGCCACCAGCTGTCCAGACGCCGGCACCGCCCCGTACCGCCGGTACCACCGCCCGCACCGGCGCCGTCCGCCCAAGGCTCCGCGCGCTACGACGTGTTCGTCTCGTACGGCCGCGAAGACGCCGACTGGGTGCGTTCGTTCGCGGCGCGGCTCCGCGACAAGGGACTGAACGTGGCGTACGACGAAGTCGTGAGCCGGCCGGGTGGGATCCGCGTGCACACGGTCGAGACCGCGATCCGCGAGGCGGCCCACGGACTGCTGGTGTTCAGCCCGGCGTCGATGAACAGCGGTTGGGTCAGGCAGGAGTACGCGGCCCTGATGCAGCCGTCGATCGAGTCCGGCCGGCTGTTCATCCCTGTCGTGCTGGGGGACGTGGAGTTGCCGGAGTTCGCCGCCACCCGGTATTTCGCGGACTTTCGCGGACTGGGCGACGGCTCGGGGCACGACGGTGTGTATGAACGGCGGGTCGACGAGATCGCGCGGGCCCTGCGTGACCGCTGACGTCAGAGGAACACACGCGGCAGTCGGGACGGCCGAGGCGGAGGGGACGGTCCCTCGTGGAGTGAGTCCTAAATCGGTCCGCCTTCGCCGACCCCAAGGTCCTCTTCTGCCGGGGCGCTCTGCGGCAGGGCCGACTGTTCAGCATGCCGCTTCGCCCCATCGATGATCTCCAGGGCGCGCTGCAGGGGCAGGTACTTCAGCAAGGACTCCGCGTCCCCACTGACGACCTGCGGCACGTTCATGTGCTTGAGTTCCGCCAGGAACATGTGCATGGCGACGGTGTCCCGGCCTAGAAGCTCGATCCTGCGTTCCAGCTTCACGACGTCCAGCAGTACGTGTTCCCGCTCGGCCGCGAGCTCTATGTGCCGGATCTCCGCCTTGATGTGGGCGTTCTTCTTCTGCTCCTCCAGTTCCTGGGTGCGTGTCTGCGCTTCGAACACTCTCTTGCGGGCCTTGTCGAGGTCATCGTCCAGGGATTCGAACTCACCCAGGTTGGTGCTCGCCGCTTCGACTCCCCACCCGGCGAGGGCATTGCGTACCTGCGCCGCCAGGTCCGTGCGGATGCTGGCGTACCGGGTGAGGAACTCCTCCACCGTGGACTCGGCGGCGATGCCGTTGAAGTACGTGTCCACGGCGCCACCAAGCACCCGTTCGACGAACCTCTGTACCGGGGCGGGGTTGTTGACCAAACCGCCCACCCCTGACGTCGAGGAGTCGCCGAACTCGCTGACCAGCCGGGGAGCGGCGGTCTCGGGGATGTTCAGCGTCTGCCGGAGCTCCACCTGGAGCCGGTGCCCCTGGACGTTGACCCTGATCCGGTCCAGCGCGGCATCGTAGTTGTTGTCCGACTGGGAACCGCCCTTGTTGCTCCAGTCCAGGATGAGCAGGCGGGTGGGTATGAGTACGACGCGTACGAACCACGGGTTGAGCGCGTAGACAGAGCCCTCGCCGAGGGTCTCCTCCTGTACGCCCCGCCACCCTCCGCTCCCGAGGAACACCCAGGGCAGGCGGAAGCTCCTGTGGCCCTTGACGATCGGGCCGACCCGGCGCTCTGCTCTGTCCGGCTCGGCGCCGTCCAGGGTGATCACTACTCCGGCATGGCCGACGGGGATCGCGATCTCCTTCAGTCGCTCGGCACTGAGACCGTCCGAGCCGCCCCGCCCCGAACCGCCCACGCTGCTGCCGGTGATCACCTCGAACAGGTACGGATTGATGTCGTAGTGCGTGCCGCCGGTGAGGATCGCCAGTTGTCTGCCCTGTTCGCCGCCACCGAGGAGGAACGCCGGACCGTCCTGGAAGTTGTCGCACTCCACGTACCGGCCGAAAGGACGGTCCGGGGGCCTGATGGCGCCGTCCTTGGCGATGACCAGTCCGACCGTGCCCGGCTCCACATAGGTCCGGGGTACGACTTCGACATGGAAGAGAGCGGTGTTGATGTAGTACGAGCTGTCGCCGCGGAGGAACGCGAGCTGTCTGCCCTGTTCGCCACCGCCGAGCAGGAACGCCGGACCGTCCTGGAAGTTGTCGCACTCCACGTACCGGCCGAGGACTCGCCCTGGCTCGCGCTTGGCGCCCTCGGTGGCGACGACGAGTCCGATCTGTCCCGCCGGCACATGGATCCGCGGTACGAACTCGACGCTGTGGACGAAGGGGGTGAGCCAGTACGGTCGGCCCGGCAGAAGGGCGCGTGCCTGGACACCGCGCGCGTCGTGGGGTGTGATCCTCTTGAAGCGCTGGTCCGGATGGGCCCTCCCGAACCTTCTGTGGACGATGCCGACATGGCCCGCGGGTACCACGCAGAGACCCGCCCAGGAGACCAGCACGCCTGCTCCGATTCCGGCCAGGGCGCCGGACTGCCGCCCTGAACGTGATGGTCTCTCACGCTTCGATCTGGCCGCGCCGTAACCGATGAGACTGCTCAATACCGCAATCCCCACGACCAACAACAGCACCAGTAACAGGATCAACGGAGACTCATCCCCTCTCGCGAAGCCGCAGATGGACGGCGAGCACCGTCTCGGTCCACTGGTCGTACCAGTCCCGATACTGCTCGCTCTGGGGGTTGCGCAGTGTCGGGAAGAAGGCGAACCTCCCGGCCGCGCCGGTGAAGTGCTGGTACTTGGGCACGGTCTCGTACGGCGAGGAACGCCAGCCGTATCCCACGGAGAGCGCCATGAAGTCCGCATGCCGACCGCCGCTCACACGGGCGCGGCGCACCTGCGCACCGAAGCCGTAGGCCCCGCCCGAGAATCGCGACCAGAGGGAGTCGATCCCGGAGAGCAGGGCCTCGGGCAGGCGTTTCCCGTCGGACCGGCGCAGCCACCCGGTTTCGAGTCTGTCGACCGCTTCCAGGAGCAGTGTCGTCGTCAGCAGATCGGCGTGCTCGGTCTCGTGCTCGGCGAGCAGGGCTTCGAGCGTGATCAGCGACCTGCGGACGGGAGCGCGGACGGCGGGCATCAGCGGCTGAGCCGCCGGGAGCGGCAGGACCGGCTGAGTTCGCGGGGCGGCGGGGGGTTGCCGGTCGGAGCGTTGGGAGC
>NZ_VJZC01000300.1 GCF_009377185.1 Streptomyces spongiae | reverse complement strand
GGTAGGGGCGGCGGGGGCGAAAACCCTCCCCGCCCCACACCTCAGTGGTTGCGCGGGAAGCCCAGGTCCACGCTCGACGGGGCGTCGGCCGGGTCCGGCCAGCGGGTGGTGACGACCTTGCCACGGGTGTAGAAGTGCGTGCCGTCGTTGCCGTAGATGTGGTGGTCGCCGAAGAGGGAGTCCTTCCAGCCACCGAAGGAGTGGTAGCCGACGGGCACCGGGATCGGGACGTTCACGCCGACCATGCCCGCCTCGATCTCCAGCTGGAAGCGGCGGGCCGCGCCACCGTCCCGGGTGAAGATCGCGGTTCCGTTGCCGAAGGGCGAGGCGTTGATCAGGTCGACGCCGTCCTCGTACGTACCGACGCGCAGCACGCACAGCACCGGGCCGAAGATCTCGTCCGTGTAGGCCCTGGCGTCCACCGGCACCTTGTCGAGGAGGGAGATGCCGATCCAGTGGCCGTCCTCGAAACCGTCCACCGTGTGGCCCGTACCGTCCAGGACCACCTCCGCGCCCTCCGCCGCCGCGCCCGCCACGTACGACGCGACCTTGTCGCGGTGGGCGGCGGTGATGAGCGGGCCCATCTCGGAGGTGGGGTCGTTCCCCGGGCCGATCTTGATCTTCTCGGCGCGTTCGCGGATCTTCTCCACCAGTTCGTCGCCGATCGAGCCCACCGCGACGACGGCCGAGATGGCCATGCAGCGCTCGCCCGCGGAGCCGTAGGCGGCCGAGACCGCCGCATCCGCCGCCGCGTCCAGGTCGGCGTCCGGGAGCACCAGCATGTGGTTCTTCGCGCCGCCCAGGGCCTGGACGCGCTTGCCGTTCGCGGAGGCGGTGGTGTGGATGTAGCGGGCGATCGGGGTCGAGCCGACGAAGGAGACCGCCTTCACGTCCGGGTGGTCCAGGAGGCGGTCCACGGCCACCTTGTCGCCGTGGACGACGTTGAACACACCGTCCGGGAGGCCCGCCTCCGCCATCAGCTCGGCCAGCCGAACCGACGCCGACGGGTCCTTCTCGCTCGGCTTCAGCACGAACGTGTTGCCGCACGCGATGGCCAGCGGGAACATCCACATCGGCACCATGGCCGGGAAGTTGAACGGCGTGATGCCCGCGACCACACCCAGCGGCTGGCGGATGGACGAGACGTCCACGCGGCTCGCCACCTGCGTCGACAGCTCGCCCTTCAGCTGCACGCTGATGCCGCAGGCCAGGTCGACGATCTCCAGCCCACGCGCCACCTCGCCCAGCGCGTCACTGTGCACCTTGCCGTGCTCGGCGGTGATCAGTTCGGCGATCTCGTCCCGGTGCGCGTCCAGCAGGGCGCGGAACGTGAAGAGGATGGACGTGCGCTGGGCCAGGGACGAGTGGCGCCAGGTCGCCCATGCCTCCTTCGCCGCCGCCACCGCCGCGTCGACCTCGTCGACCGACGCGAACGCGACCTTGGTGGTCACCGCGCCGGTCGCCGGGTCGGTGACCGGCCCGTACGTGCCCGACGCGCCCTCGACGGCCTTGCCGCCGATCCAGTGGTTGACGATCCTCGTCATGGCCGAGTGCTCCTTCACAGATGGCGGCGCCGGGTGGAGACGTGCCGTTCGTACAGGTCACGGGCCTTGACCGCCGACGATCGGGTCGCGGTCTCGGCCACGGGGACATCCCACCAGGCCTGGGCGGGGGGCGCCCCCGACACTGTGTCTGCCGTTTGGGTCTCCACGTAGACACATGTGGGAGTGTCGGCGGTCCGCGCCTCGGCGAGGGCGTCCCGCAGGCCGCGCACGGTCTTGGCCCGCAGTACGCGCATGCCCAGGCTGGCCGCGTTGGCCGCGAGGTCCACGGGCAGCGGCCGACCCGTGAACGTGCCGTCGTCGGACGGGTAGCGGTAGGCGGTGCCGAACCGCTCGCCGCCCACCGTCTCGGAGAGACCGCCGATGGACGCGTACCCGTGGTTCTGGATGATCAGCACCTTGACCGGGACGTTCTCCTGCACGGCCGTCACGATCTCCGTCGGCATCATCAGGTACGTCCCGTCGCCGACCAGCGCCCACACCGGACGCCCTGGCGCGGCCAGGCACACCCCGATCGCGGCCGGGATCTCGTAACCCATGCAGGAGTAGCCGTACTCCAGGTGGTACTGGTCCCGCGACCGTGTCCGCCACAGTTTGTGCAGGTCGCCGGGGAGGGAACCGGCCGCGTTGACGAGGATGTCGTCCTCGGTGACGATCTCGTCGAGCAGGCCGAGGACCTGGGGCTGCGTGGGCCGGGTGTCCGGTTCGTCGCACTCGTAGCAGGCGTCGACGCGGTGCTCCCAGCGCTGCTTGTCCTCCGTGTATTCGGTGACGTATGCGGGGGCGACCCGGTGGTCGTGCATTTCGAGGGACTGGGTGAGCGCCTCCAGCCCGGCGCGGGCGTCGGCGATCAGCGGCAGGCCGGCGAGCTTGTGGCCGTCGAAGGGCGCGATGTTGAGGTTGAGGAAGCGGACGCCCTCGCCCGTGAAGAGGGTGCCGGAGGCCGTGGTGAAGTCGGTGTAGCGCGTGCCCACGCCGATCACCAGGTCGGCGGTGCGGGCGAGTTCGTCGGCGGTGGCGGTGCCGGTGTGGCCGATGCCGCCGACGTCCTGCGGGTGGTCGTGGCGCAGGGAGCCCTTGCCCGCCTGCGTGGAGGCCACGGGGATGCCGGTGGTGTCGGCGAGTTCTGCGAGCGCCTCCTCGGCACGGCTGTGGTGGACGCCGCCGCCCGCGACGATGAGGGGGCGTCGGGCCGCCCGGATCGCGTTGACCGCCGCGGACAGTTCGGCCTGGTCGGCGGCCGGGCGGCGCACGTTCCAGGTGCGCTCGGCGAAGAACTCCTCCGGCCAGTCGAAGCCCTCCGCCTGCACGTCCTGCGGGAGGGCCAGCGTCACGGCGCCGGTGTCGACCGGGTCCGTCAGCACGCGCATCGCCTGGAGCGCGGCCGGGATCAGGGCCTCGGGGCGGGTGATCCGGTCGAAGTACTTCGACACCGGGCGCAGGCAGTCGTTGACGGACACGTCACCGGCGTACGGGACTTCGAGCTGCTGGAGCACCGGGTCGGCGGGGCGGGTGGCGAAGACGTCACCGGGGAGGAGGAGGACCGGGAGGTGGTTGATCGTGGCCAGGGCAGCGCCGGTGACCAGATTGGTCGCGCCCGGTCCGATCGACGTCGTGACGGCGTGCGTGGACAGGCGGTTCGACTGGCGCGCGTAACCGACCGCCGCGTGGACCATGGCCTGTTCGTTGCGTCCCTGGTGGTACGGCATGTCGTCGGCGTACTCGACGAGCGCCTGCCCGAGCCCGGCGACGTTGCCGTGGCCGAAGATGCCCCAGGTGGCGCCGATCAGCCGCTGCCGCTCGCCGTCCCGTTCCGTGTACTGGGCGGCCAGGAACCGCACCAGCGCCTGCGCGACCGTCAGCCTCGTCGTTGAGGTCATCGGTATCCCTCTGTGCTCTCTTGCGTGGGCCGGATGCAATCAGTTCCGCAACTGCGGTACGGCTCCGTCGTGCCCACGTCTCAATGGTGCGCCTGCTGTCCGGGTGCCCTTCGGGACCACCGGACCACAGTGTGCCCGATCCGACACGTAGGGTTATCAGGCCATGCTACGACGCGGGACCTCCGGCGCGGGGCCGTAGCGGGCGGGGAGTCATCGCTCGCACTTCGCTCCTGCCAAAGCAAAGCGGCCTGCCGCGCCGGAGGCGATCTGGAGCCGGGCGTCGCGGGGCGCGTGCACGAAGTCGGTGACTCCGGCGAACACGCTGCTCCGGCCCGGGATTTGGGACTCTTCGTCCTGGTGCGCACCGTATCGGTACCGCTGCGGGGTGCGGGTCCGCGCCAGGGCGGAGGCGTCCACCGGGTTCACAGCACGACCCCCCTCGTACGCCATCGAGTTCCCTTCAACTCGGCCCGCACGAGGCCGGAACGCGTCCCACGCCCGGCCCCGTGGCCCAAGGTCTAGCCCCGCCCCAGGCCCCCTGTCAATATTTTGTCCAGACATTCGGACCAGACCTTGACACGGTTCACCGGACCCCCGCACTCTGACGCCCATGACGTCGTTGTCACCCCAGTCCTCACTCTCCCGTATCCGGATCGGATCGGCGCCCGATTCCTGGGGCGTGTGGTTCCCCGACGACCCGCGGCAGGTCCCCTGGCAGCGCTTCCTCGACGAGGTCGCCGCGTCCGGTTACGAGTGGATCGAGCTGGGCCCGTACGGCTACCTGCCGACCGACCCGGCCGTGCTCGCCGAGGAGACGGCGAAGCGTGGCCTGAAGGTGTCGGCGGGCACGGTCTTCACCGGGCTGCACCACGGTCCGGACATCTGGGAGAAGACCTGGGCGCACGTCTCGGACATCGCCGCCCTGACGCAGGCGATGGGCGCGTCCCACCTGGTGGTGATCCCCTCCTTCTGGCGGGACGACAAGACGGGCGAGGTCCTGGAGCCGAGCACGCTGACGGTCGAGCAGTGGCGGCACCTGACGCAGCTGACCGAGCGGCTGGGACGGGAGGTGCGCGAGCGGTACGGGCTGCGGATCGTCGTGCACCCGCACGCGGACACCCACATCGACAGCGAGGAGAACGTCACGCGTTTCCTCGACGGCACGGAGTCCTCGGTCGTGTCGCTGTGCCTGGACACGGGGCACTACGCGTACTGCGGGGGCGACAGCGTCAAGCTGATCGAGACGTACGGGGAGCGGATCGGGTACCTGCACCTCAAGCAGGTGGATCCGGAGATCCTCGCCGAGGTGCGGGCGAACGAGGTTCCGTTCGGGCCGGCGGTGGCGAAGGGCGTGATGTGCGAACCGCCTGCCGGCGTGCCTGCGTTGGAGCCTGTGCTGGCTGCTGCGCAGGGGCTGGACGTGGATCTGTTCGCGATCGTGGAGCAGGACATGTATCCGTGTGAGCCGGATACGCCCTTGCCGATTGCTCAACGTACTCGGGCATTCCTCAGGTCCTGCGGGGCGTAGGTCGTTTGAGGGCTGCGGGTTCGTTGGGGCTTGTCGCGCAGTTCCCCGCGCCCCTGAGTGGGCAGCGCCACCTCACGCCCCGAAATGCGCCGTTCGTGTCACAAACACCATCGCTCTGTCGCACATGTCGCATGCCCGCAACCCCCGCGTCACACCTTCGCGACAGCCGTCACCCCTTGATCACTCAACGTCGTTGGACGGTTACAGAATCCGCGATCGAGGAGGTGCCGCTGATGACCGACCGCCGTCTCTGGTCGTACAAGGAGATCGCCGCACACATCCGGGTGCAGCCCGACACCGTCCGCTCCTACCGCAAGCACGGGCTCCTGCCGCCACCCGACCATGTGGAGGCCGGAAAACCGTACTGGTACGCGGACACCGTACGGGCCTGGGTGGCGTCCAGACCCAGCAACCGCGGCCGCGGGACCGAGTGAATATCGCGTTGCCTCCCCGCTCGTACGACGTCGAGAATCCTGGGATGAGCGCCGATCCGATCGACTTCTCCGTCAAGCCCGTCCTCACCGGCGAGAGGGCCCTGTTGCGGCCGTTCACCGAGGAGGACGTCCCGGTGATGGCACGGATCCTGGCCGACCCCGAGGTGATCCGGCTGACGGGCAGCCCGCCGGAGGAGTTCGGGGAGGAGCGGCTGCGCTCCTGGTACGGCTCCCGCGGCGAGCAGGCCGACCGGCTCGACCTCGGCATCGCGGACCGGGCGAGCGGCGAACTCGTCGGTGAGGCCGTCCTGAACGAGTGGGACCGGCACAACCGCAACTGCTCCTTCCGCATCCTGATCGGCCCCGGGGGACGCGACCGCGGTCTCGGCACGGAGGCCGTGCGGCTGGTCCTCGGGCACGCCTTCGAGCGGCTCGGTCTGCACCGGGTGTCGCTGTGGGTCTTCACCCACAACCCGAGGGCGCGGCGCGCCTACGAGAAGGCCGGCTTCGTGGCCGAGGGCGTGGAGCGGCAGAGTCTGTGGCAGGACGGTGAGTGGATCGACGCCGTACGGATGGCGGTTCTCGCGCCGGAGTGGGCCGTCCACCGGGGTCGCCCGGAGGCCGGGGCGCTCAGCTCCACGGCTCTATGACCGTTTCCACGGCTCTATGACCGTCACCCCGGCCCCCGGCGCCGTACCCATCGCCTCCAGCGCGGCGGGGACCGCGTCCAGGGAGATCGTGGACGTGACCAGCAGGTCGGGGCGCAGGACGCCCGCGCGAACCAGTTCCAGCATCGGCGGGTAGGCGTGGGCGGCCATGCCGTGGCTGCCGAGGAGTTCGAGTTCGAGGGCGATCGCGCGGGCCATCGGGACCGCGGTGGTGCCGGTCGGGGACGGGAGCAGGCCGACCTGGATGTGACGGCCCCTGCGGCGCAGACCGTTCACCGAGGCCGCGCAGGTGGCGGGTGAGCCGAGGGCGTCCAGCGAGAGGTGGGCGCCGCCGCCCGTGAGGTCGCGTACGGCCTGGGCGGTGTCCGGTACCCGGGAGGCGTCCACGCACGCGGCCGCGCCGAACTTCCGGGCGAGGTCCAGGGCTCCGGCGGACACGTCGACGGCCACCACCCGCGCGCCCGAGGCCGCCGCGATCATCACCGCCGAGAGCCCGACACCGCCGCACCCGTGCACGGCCACCCACTCCCCCGCCGCGAGGCGCCCCTGGGTCACCACGGCCCGGAACGCGGTGGCGAACCGGCAGCCCAGCGCGGCCGCCGTGCCGGACGACAGTTCCTCGGGCACGGCCACCAGGTTGACGTCGGCGTGCTCCAGGGCCACGTACTCGGCGAACGACCCCCGGTGTGTGAATCCCGGCTGCGTCTGCCGCTCGCACACCTGCTGGTCCCCGGCGGCGCAGGCGGGGCAGGTGCCGCAGGCGCAGATGAAGGGGACGGTGACGCGGTCGCCGGGGTGCCAGTGGTCCACGCGGTCGCCCACCGCCTCCACGACCCCCGCGAGTTCGTGGCCCGGCACGTGCGGGAGCGTGATGTCCGGGTCGTGGCCCTGCCAGCCGTGCCAGTCGCTGCGGCACAGTCCCGTGGCCTCGACGCGCACCACGACCCCGTGCTCCGAAGGCGCCGGATCGGGGACCTGCCGCACCTCGGCCGGCTCACCGAACCGCTCGAACACCACCGCACGCATACGTCCCGCCCCTCACCCGGAAGATCACCGTCCGACGAACCGTCCAGCGAACGCTAGCCGAACGGGCCTCCCTGCGGAGCCCCTTGCCGAGTCCATACCCCCTAGGGGTATAGTGTGCCGTCACGTAAGCAACACCCGTCTCGACGAGGAGCAACGCCATGACCGCCCAGACCGACACCGCCGGCACTGTCACCACCGTCTACAAGGTGAGCGGGATGAGCTGCGGGCACTGCGAGGGCGCTGTTTCCAGTGAGATCTCCGAGATCACCGGCGTCACCTCCGTACAGGCCGTCGCCTCCTCCGGCGAGGTCACCGTGGTCTCCACCGCCCCGCTCGACGAGGAGGCCGTGCGCGCCGCCGTCGACGAGGCCGGTTTTGATCTCGTGGGCGAGGCCTGAGCGGCCATGACCAGCACCACCGCCGAGGCTCCCACACGTGAGCCGCTCCGGGAGGTCGAGCTCACGATCGGGGGGATGACCTGCGCCTCCTGCGCGGCTCGCGTCGAGAAGAAGCTCAACCGCATGGACGGCGTCTCCGCCACGGTCAACTACGCGACGGAGAAGGCGAAGGTCGCGTACGCCGGAGGGATACAGGTCGCCGACCTGATCGCCACCGTGGTGAAGACGGGCTACACGGCCGAGGAGCCCCCGCCGCCCCCACCGGGGACGCCCACCGCGGAGACGCCCACCGCGGAGACCCCCGCCGAGGAACCGGCCGACGATCCCGAGCTCACCGCCCTGCGGCAGCGGTTCACGGTCTCCGCGGTCCTCGCCCTCCCCGTCGTCCTGCTCTCCATGGTCCCGGCGCTGCAGTTCGACAACTGGCAGTGGCTGTCGCTGACCCTCACCGCGCCCGTCGTGGTCTGGGGCGGGCTGCCGTTCCACCGGGCCGCCTGGACGAACCTCCGGCACGGCGCGGCCACCATGGACACGCTCGTCTCGGTCGGCACGCTCGCCGCGTTCGGCTGGTCCCTGTGGGCGCTGTTCTTCGGGCACGCGGGCATGCCGGGCATGCGGCACGGCTTCGACCTCACCGTCTCGCGCACGGAGGGCTCGTCGACGATCTACCTGGAGGTGGCCGCCGGGGTCGTCGCCCTGATCCTGCTCGGCCGCTTCCTGGAGGCCCGCTCGAAGCGCCGGGCGGGTGCGGCCCTGCGGGCGCTCATGGAGCTGGGCGCCAAGGACGTCTCCGTTTTGCGGGACGGCCGTGAGGTGCGGATCCCGGTCGCGCGGCTGGCCGTGGGCGACCGGTTCGTCGTGCGGCCCGGGGAGAAGATCGCCACCGACGGCACCGTCGTCGAGGGCGCCTCGGCGGTCGACGCGTCCACGCTGACCGGCGAGTCCGTGCCGGTGGACGTCACCGTCGGGTCCTCGGTGACCGGCGCGACCGTGAACGCCGGCGGCAGGCTCGTCGTCGAGGCGGCCCGCGTCGGCGCGGACACGCAGCTGGCGCGCATGGCGAAGCTGGTCGAGGCCGCGCAGAACGGCAAGGCCGAGGTGCAGCGGCTCGCCGACCGGGTCTCCGCCGTGTTCGTGCCGGTGGTGCTCCTCATCGCCGTCGCCACGTTCGGGGGCTGGCTCGGCGTCACCGGCGACACCGCCGCCGCGTTCACCGCGGCCGTCGCGGTGCTGATCATCGCCTGCCCGTGCGCACTGGGCCTGGCCACCCCGACCGCCCTGCTGGTCGGCACGGGACGCGGCGCCCAGCTCGGCATCCTCATCAAGGGCCCCGAGGTCCTGGAGTCCACGCGCCGCGTCGACACCGTCGTCCTGGACAAGACCGGCACGGTCACCACCGGCCGCATGACCCTCCAGGAGGTGTACGCGGCGGAGGGCGCCGACGAGAGGGACGTCCTGCGGCTCGCGGGTGCCCTGGAGCACGCCTCCGAGCACCCGATCGCCCGGGCCGTCGCCGCGGGCGCCGAGAAGCGCCTGGGCGCCGCGCTCCCGCCCGTCGAGGGCTTCGAGAACGCACCCGGGCGGGGCGTACGCGGCCGCGTGGGAGGCCAGGACGTCGAGGTGGGCCGCCTGACCTCCCGACCGCTCCCGCAGGCGCTGGCGGAGGCCAAGGAGGCCGCCGAGGCGGAGGGCCGCACAGCCGTCGTGGTCACGCTGAACGGAGTGGCACTCGGTGTCCTGACCGTCGCCGACGCGATCAAGGAGACCAGCGCCGAGGCCGTACGCCGGCTGCGCGCCCTGGGGCTCACGCCGGTGCTGCTGACCGGGGACAACGAACGGGTGGCCCGCTCGGTGGCCGCGGCCGTCGGGATCGACGAGGTGATCGCCGAGGTGCTCCCGGAGGACAAGGTCGACGCCGTCCGGCGGCTCCAGTCCGAGGGCCGTACGGTCGCGATGGTCGGGGACGGGGTCAACGACGCCGCCGCGCTGGCCGCGGCCGATCTGGGGCTGGCCATGGGCACGGGGACGGACGCGGCGATCGAGGCGGGCGACCTGACGCTCGTGCGCGGGGACCTGCGGGTGGCCGCGGACGCGATCCGGCTGTCCCGGCGGACGCTCGCCACCATCAAGGGCAACCTCGTCTGGGCGTTCGGATACAACGTGGCGGCGCTGCCGCTGGCCGCCGCCGGACTGCTGAACCCGATGATCGCGGGGGCGGCCATGGCCTTTTCGTCCGTGTTTGTGGTGACCAACAGCCTGAGGCTCAGATCGTTCTCATGAGGAATCTCATGACGTCGAGGTAAAAGTCCCTCTAGAGTCCAGCAGTAGCCTCACATAAGCTCTTCACAAGGCTCGCGCATCTTCCTTACGCTTGGACCCCGATCACCGCATTGGGGCTCTTGCGTAGATTCAGGACATATGCAAGAGACGCAGATCACAGTGGTGTGAACGTAACCATCGAAGGGGTTCGTGAGTCTAAGTTGGCGATGTCAGAAGCGTCTTGGGGGGCGTGACTGACATCAGGGGATGTCTTGGGGGACGTTCCCGGAACTGCGTTGCCGGGGCACGTGCACCGGGGAGCTTTGAGCGGCCCTCCCGTACGTACCCCGGCAGACCGCACCGGAGCAGCACATCGAGTTTTGCTCGTTCTGCTCACCAGCGATTCAGGCGCTGGCCCACCAGACGCCCGGCCGGATCCCGTGGGGGGAATCCGCACCGGGACATGGGAAGGCGCCCTGACCGTCGGCCCGTGGGGGGACCGGCGGCAGGGCGCCTTCCGCTTTGTTCCTGAACTTTCCAGGGCTCGATCCGCCTCCGGGGGCGCCCTGTAAGGGGCGCGGGGAACTGCGCGACCAGCCCCCCACGACCCGCAGACAACGAACCGGGACGCAGAGACGACCCCCGCTCCGAGCGGAGCGCCTAGCGGGACTCGACCGGCACGAAGTCCCGCTCGACGACGCCCGTGTAGATCTGGCGCGGGCGGCCGATGCGGGAGCCCGGCTCCTTGATCATCTCGTGCCACTGGGCGATCCAGCCCGGGAGGCGGCCGAGGGCGAACAGGACCGTGAACATCTCGGTCGGGAAGCCCATGGCGCGGTAGATCAGGCCCGTGTAGAAGTCCACGTTCGGGTAGAGCTTGCGCTCGACGAAGTAGTCGTCCGCGAGGGCGTGCTCTTCGAGCTTGAGCGCGATGTCGAGGAGCTCGTCGGACTTGCCGAGCGCCGAGAGGACGTCGTGCGCGGCCGCCTTGATGATCTTCGCCCGGGGGTCGAAGTTCTTGTAGACGCGGTGGCCGAAGCCCATGAGCTTGACGCCGTCTTCCTTGTTCTTCACCTTGCGGATGAAGGTGTCGACGTCGCCGCCCGCCGTCTGGATGCCCTCCAGCATCTCCAGCACGGACTGGTTGGCACCGCCATGCAGCGGGCCCCAGAGGGCGCTGATGCCGGCCGAGATCGACGCGAACATGTTCGCCTGCGACGAGCCGACCAGGCGGACCGTGGAGGTCGAACAGTTCTGCTCGTGGTCCGCGTGCAGGATCAGCAGCTTGTCGAGCGCGGAGACGACGACCGGGTCCGGCTCGTACTCCTGGGCGGGGACCGAGAAGGTCATGCGCAGGAAGTTCTCGACGTACCCGAGGTCGTTGCGCGGGTAGACGAAGGGGTGACCGATCGACTTCTTGTACGCGTACGCCGCGATCGTCGGAAGCTTGGCGAGAAGGCGGATCGTCGAAAGGTTCCGCTGGGTCTCGTCGAACGGGTTGTGGCTGTCCTGGTAGAACGTCGACAGGGCGCTGACCACGGACGACAGCATCGCCATCGGATGCGCGTCGCGGGGGAAGCCCCGGTAGAAGTTCTTGACGTCCTCGTGCAGCAGGGTGTGCTGCGTGATGTCGTTCTTGAAGGTGCTCAGCTCGTCGACCGTGGGCAGCTCACCGTTGATCAGCAGGTAGGCCACCTCCAGGAAGGTGGAGCGCTCGGCCAGCTGCTCGATCGGGTAGCCGCGGTATCGGAGGATGCCCTGCTCACCGTCGAGGTAGGTGATGGCGGATTTATAGGCGGCGGTGTTCCCGTATCCGCTGTCGAGAGTCACCAGACCGGTCTGGGCGCGGAGCTTCCCGATGTCGAAGCCCTTGTCACCGACGGTGCTGTCGATCACCGGGTAGGTGTACTCGCCGTCGCCGTACCGCAGTACTACAGAGTTGTCGCTCACGTCTTCCCTCACCGAGGTAGTGCCTCATCTTCGAGGTTGCCCTGACTGTCTCTACCATCCCCCAGTTGGCTCAGAAGAGTGCACTCGGGGTCGTCCATCGGGCCCATTGGCGGCACTGAGTGCCGCCAACTTCCCCATCCTGCCCGCTCCGCCCGTCATCTGGAAGTGCTGTGTGACCTTTCCGACTCATTTGATCGATCATTTTTACGATGCGGGTGCGGGGCGGGTGCGGAGTGGGCAC
>NZ_VJZC01000299.1 GCF_009377185.1 Streptomyces spongiae | reverse complement strand
GGGTAGGGGCGGCGGGGGCGGAATCGCGTCAGGGCTTGCGGCCCAGGCCCCCGTGTTGCCCGATCGGCACCGGCACGGGCCCGTCGGCCTCCGGTCGCCACAGCGGCACCGAGACGACACCGGGCTCCACCAGTTCCAGACCGTCGAAGAAGGCGGTGATCTGTTCCACGGGCCGCAGGTAGTACGGGACCGCGCCGGTCTCGTTGTAGGCGTCCTGGGCCTGTTCGTAGTCCGGGTCGGTACCCCGGGAACCCTCGTTGACGGACAGGTAGCTGCCGGACGGCAGGGCGTCCACGAGCCCGCTGACGATGGAGCGCGCCTTGTCGTAGTCACCGACGTGCCCCAGGATGCCGCTGAAGATCAGAGCGGTGGGCCGGGAGAGGTCCAGCGTCTCGGCGGCGGCCGCCAGGATGCGGTCCGGCTCGTACAGGCTGGCGTCCACGTACGCGGTCGCCCCCTCCGAGGTGGAGTGGAGCAGGGCACGGGCGTGCGCCAGGACCAGCGGGTCGTTGTCGACGTAGACGATCCGGGACTCGGGAGCGATCCGCTGGGCGACCTCGTGGGTGTTGTCCACGGTCGGCAGACCGGTCCCGACGTCCAGGAACTGCCGGATCCCCTCCTCCGCGACCAGGTGACGGATGCTGCGGCCGAGGAAGGCACGGCTGCTGCGGGCGATCGTCACGATGCCGGGGAAGACGGCGCTGTACGCGTCGCCGGCCTCCTCGTCCACGGGGTAGTTGTCCTTGCCGCCGAGCCAGTAGTTCCAGATCCTGGCCGAGTGCGGGACCGAGGTGTCGATCTTCCGTCTCGCCGTTGGTCCGGGCGTGGTCGCGTGGTCGGTCATGGGCTCCGTCTCCTCAGCCGAGGCATGAACTGTCACGGACAACCTGGAGGCCAAGGCCGGGCGCGCACACACCAGTTCGCGCTTCGAACGCTGGTTGTCTCGATGGGATCCTATGCCCCGGCGGCCCCACCTGCGCCCGAACACTCGCGCACGTGTGACCGGACGGGAGCGCGCGGCCGTCCTCAGGCCTCCGCGAACCGGTCCCGAAGCTCGCGCTTAAGGATCTTCCCGCTCGCGTTGCGCGGCAGTTCGTCCACGAACAGGACCGTCTTGGGCGCCTTGAAGCCGGCGAGCTTCTCGCGGGCGTGGGCCAGGAGGTCGTCCTCCGTCACCTCGCCGCGGGGGACGACCACGGCGGTCACCGCCTCGATCCACTTCGGGTCGGGCAGGCCGATCACCGCGACCTCGGCGACCTGCTCGTGCGTGTAGAGCACGTCCTCGACCTGACGCGAGGCGACCAGGACACCGCCGGAGTTGATGACGTCCTTCACCCGGTCGACGATCGTGAAGTACCCCTCGGCGTCCCGTACGGCGAGGTCTCCGGAGTGGAACCAGCCGTCACGGAAGGCACTGTCCGTCTCGTCCGGCTTCTCCCAGTAGCCCTCGCACAGTTGCGGCGACTGGTAGACGATCTCGCCCTGCTCCCCGTCGGGCGCGTCCTTGCCGGACTCGTCGACGACCCGCGCCTCGACGAACAGCACGGGCCGCCCGCAGGAGTCCATCCGCCCCTTGTGCTCGTACGGCCCGAGCACCATGGACAGCGGACCGATCTCGCTCTGCCCGAAGCAGTTGTAGAAGGCCAGCTTGGGCAGCCGCTCCTTCAGCCGCTCCAGGACGGGCACGGGCATGATCGACGCCCCGTAGTACGCCTTGCGCAGTCCGCTCAGGTCACGGGTGGCGAAGTCGGGGCGGTTGGACAGGCCGATCCACACGGTGGGCGGGGCGAACACGCTGTCGGCGCGGCCGGTCTCGATCATGTCGAAGAGCGTGTCGCCGTCGGGTGCGTCGAGGATGACGTTCTCGGCGCCCACCGCCAGGTACGGCAGCAGGAAGACGTGCAGCTGCGCCGAGTGATACAGCGGCAGCGCGTGCACGGGCCGGTCGCCCGCCTGGAGGTCGAGCGCGGCGATCGCGCTGAGGTACTCGTGCACGAGCGCCCGGTGCGTCATCATCGCGCCCTTGGGGAGCGCGGTGGTGCCCGAGGTGTACAGCAACTGCGTGAGGTTCTCGGCACGCGGCTCCTCCCCGTCGTACGGGGCGGCCGTGGCGAGACGGGCGAGCAGTGAGTCGTCGGTGTCGCGCAGCGCCAAGGTGCGGACGGAGTCGGGCAGTCGGTCCGCCAGGTGCGGGTCGGTGAGGACGAGTGCGCTGCCGGACTGGTCGAGGATGTACGTCAGGTCGTCGCCGGTCAGGTTGTGGTTGACGGGGACGTGGACCAGCCCGGCGCGGGCGCAGGCCAGGAAGGCGATCAGGTACGCGTCCGAGTTGTGGCCGTAGGCGCCGACGCGGTCCCCAGGGGCGAGTCCGGTGTCGCGCAGCACCTGGGCGGCGCGGGAGACGGCGTCCTCCAGCTCCGCGTACGTCCAGGACCGTTCGCCGTAGTGGACCGCGACGCGGGCGGGGGTCCGCCGGGAGCTGCGCCGCAGCACCCCGTCCACCGTCACGCTGCGACCGGCCGCCACCGTCATGCCCTGCTCCTTCGTCCCGCCTGCCTTGGCGTGATCCTCGTCGCGCCGTGCGAGCAGGGTCAAGCGCGCCGCGCACATGGCCTGAAGTGGCTCAACTTCGACTGGCGGCATCCGAGTCCACTTCAGGGAAGATCGCAGGCACCACCACTCGCAGGACCCACGGAAAGTTCAACCGTCCCTTTCCTCCACGATGTTGGGAGGCATCATGCGCACCCGTCTGAGACAGTTCCTCGTCTCGGCCGTCGCCCTCTTCACGGCCTCGGCCGTCCTGCCCTCGGCTGCCGCGGACCAGCCGGGACGCGGGCAGGGCCCGTCCCACGGCGGTCTGTCCGCCGCCATCCGGTACACCGAGTACGGCATACCGCACATCGTCGCGAAGGACTACGCGAACCTGGGCTTCGGCACCGGCTGGGCGCAGGCCGCCGACCAGGTGTGTGTGCTCGCCGACGGGTTCGTGACCGTGCGCGGCGAACGCTCCCGCTACTTCGGTGCCGACGCGGCACCCGACTTCTCCCTGTCCGACGCGACCAGGAACCTCACCAGCGACCTGTACTTCCGTGGGGTCCGGGACACGGGCACCGTGGAGCGGCTGCTCGCCGAGCCCGCGCCCCGCGGCCCGAGTCACCAGGTCAAGGAGCTGATGCGGGGCTGGGCTGCCGGGTACAACGCCTGGCTGAAGCAGAACCGGATCACCGACCCGGCGTGCCGGGACAGCGCCTGGGTGCGGCCGGTCACCGCGCTCGACGTGGCCCGGCGTTCGTACGCCCTCGCCGTGCTCGGCGGCCAGGGGCGGCTCGTGGACACCATCACCACCGCGCAACCGCCCACGGGCTCCACTGCCACCACCCGCGCCCCGGACGCGAAGGCCGCCGCCCGGGCCGCGCGCGAACTGTTCGCGGCGGACGTGGACATGGGGTCGAACGCGGTCGCGTTCCGTGGTGACACCACGGCGAACGGCCGCGGTCTGCTGCTGGGCAACCCGCACTATCCGTGGCAGGGCGGGCGCCGCTTCTGGCAGGCGCAGCAGACGATCCCCGGCGAGCTGAACGTCTCCGGCGGCGCGCTGCTCGGTTCGCCGATCACCCAGATAGGGTTCAACGCGCAGGTGGCGTGGAGCCACACCGTGGCGACCGGTGTTCCCATGAACCTCCATCAGCTGACGCTGGATCCGTCCGATCCGACTACGTATCTGGTGGACGGCGAACCGGAGCGAATGACGGAGCGGACCGTGACCGTCGAGGTGAAGGACGGCACCCCGGTGTCGCGCACCCAGTGGTGGACCCGCTACGGCCCGGTCGTCACCTCCCTCGGCAGCCAGCTGCCGCTGCCCTGGACGGCCACCACCGCGTACGCGGTGGGCGACCCCAACGCGGCGAACCTGCGCTTCACCGACACCTCACTGGGCTTCGCCAAGGCGCGGGGCACGGCAGACGTCCTGAAGTCCCTCGCCCGGCACCAGGGGCTGCCCTGGGTGAACACCATCGCCGCGGACTCCGCCGGGCACTCCCTCTTCACCCAGTCGCAGGTGCTTCCCCGCATCACCGACGACTTGGCGGCACGCTGCTCGACGGCGCTGGGCAAGGCCACCTATCCGGCGTCGGGTGTCGCGATCCTCGACGGCTCGCGCGGCGACTGTGCGCTCGGCAGCGACCCCGACGCCGTCCAGCCGGGGGTCTTCGGGCCGGCGAAGATGCCGACCCTCAAGGACGCGCCGTACGCGGAGAACTCCAACGACAGCGCGTGGCTGGCCAACGCGGACCAGCCGCTCACCGGGTACGAGCGGGTCTTCGGCACGGTCGGCACGCAGCGGTCGATGCGTACCCGCGGTGCCGTGGAGGATGTGGCGGCGATGGCCGAGAACGGCCGTCTCACCGTACGGGACCTGCAGCGGCAGCAGTTCGCCAACCGGGTGCCCGCCGCCGATCTGACCGCAGCCGACGTGGTACGGGCGTGTGCGGCGCTGCCGGGCGGTACGGCAACCGGCAGTGACGGCACCGCCGTTGACGTGTCCGAGACGTGCGGCGTACTGAAGACCTGGGACCGCACCATGAACACCGGCAGCCGGGGAGCACTGCTCTTCGACCGGTTCTGGCGGAAGCTGACGCAGGCGGTGCCCGCGGCCCAGCTGTGGAAGGTGCCGTTCTCGGCGGCGGACCCGGTGCGCACCCCGAACACGCCGAACACGGACGCGCCCGGTTTCGCCAGGGCCCTCGCCGACACGGTGGCGGAGCTGCGGGCGGCGGGCATCGCGTTGGACGCGAAGCTCGGCAGCCACCAGTTCGTCGTCCGCGGCGACGAGCGCATCCCCGTGTCCGGTGGTACGGAGTCCCTCGGCGTGTGGAACAAGATCGAGGGAAGGTGGAACGCGGCCGCCGGCGGCTACACGGAGGTCTCGACGGGCTCCAGTCACATCCAGGCGGTGGGCTGGGACGGCAGTCGCTGTCCGGTGGCGCGGACGCTCCTGACGTACTCCCAGTCGTCGAACCCGAACTCGCCGCACCACAGCGACCAGACGCGGCTGTTCTCCGGTGAGAAGTGGGTGACGTCGCGCTTCTGTGAGAAGGACATCCTGTCCTCGCCGAAGCTCAGGGTCGTCCGGGTGAGCGAACACCGCTGAGGCGTGTGACACGCGGGTGTGTGGTGCCGCCCCATGGGGCGGCACCACACACAGCACCATGACCTGGATACGGCCTCACACCGTCCGGGCCCGTCCCTCCCAGTACGGCTCGCGCAGTCGCCGTTTGTAGAGCTTGCCGTTGGGGTCGCGGGGCATCGCCTCGATGAAGTCGACGCTCTTGGGACGCTTGTAGCCGGCGAGCTGACGGGCGCAGTGGCTCAGGATCTCCTCGGCGAGCGTCGGGCCGGGCAGGAAGCCCGGGGCGGGCTCGACGACGGCCTTCACCTCCTCGCCCCAGTCGTCGTGCGGGATGCCGAAGGCGGCCGCGTCGGCGACGGCGGGGTGGGTGAGCAGCGCGGCCTCGATCTCGGCGGGGTAGATGTTGACGCCGCCGGAGATGATCAGGTCGATCTTGCGGTCGCGGAGGAAGAGGTAGCCGTCCTCGTCGACGTAGCCGAGGTCGCCGACGGTGAAGAAGTCGCCAATGCGGTTCTTCTTCGTCTTGGTCTCGTCCTTGTGGTACGAGAACCCGCCGGTGGTCATCTTCATGTAGACGGTGCCGAGTTCACCGGGCCGCAGCCGGTTGCCGTCGTCGTCGAAGACGGCGAGCTCGCTGATGGGCCAGGCCTTGCCGACGGTGCCGGGTTTCTTCAGCCAGTCCTCGGCGGTGGCGAAGGCGCCGCCTCCCTCGCTGGCCGCGTAGTACTCCTCGACGCTGTGCCCCCACCACTCGATCATGGCCCGCTTCACATGGTCCGGGCAGGGGGCGGCACCGTGGATGGCGTGCCGCATGGACGACACGTCGTACGCCTGCCTGGTGTCCTCCGGCAGGGCCAGGAGGCGGTGGAACTGTGTGGGGACCATATGGGTGTGCGTGCACTTCCGGTTGTCGATGAGGCGGAGCATCTCCTCGGGCGTCCACTTGTCCATCAGCACCAGCCGGTGCCCGATGTGCAGGGACGCGCCCGCGAACTGCAGGACCGCCGTGTGGTACAGCGGCGAGCACACCAGGTGCACGTTGTCGTCGTGCGGCTTGATGCCGAAGATGGCGAGGAAGCCTCCGAGGTACGACTCCTCGGGGAGCTTGCCGGGCAGCGGGCGCCGGATGCCGCGCGGGCGGCCGGTCGTGCCCGAGGTGTAATTCATGACCCAGCCGAGAGTGCGGTCGGCGGGCGCCGACTCCGGCTGTCCGTCGAGGAGTTCGCCGTACGGGCGGAAGCCCTCGACGTCGCCGACCGCGTACCGGTGGCTGTCGGGCAGCTTCGCTTCGTCGGCGGCGTGGCGTGCGGCCTCGGCGAACCGCTCGTGGGCGATCAGCACCTTGGCGCCCGAGTCGGAGACGATCCAGGCGATCTCGGGGCCCACGAGGTGGTGGTTGACGGGGACGAGGTAGAGCCCGGCCTGGGTGGCGGCCAGGAACGCGGTGAAGAACTCCACCCCGTTGGGGAGCACGACCGCGAAGGCGTCGCCGCGCTCCAGTCCGGCCGCGCGCAGCCCGTGGACGAGACGGTTGGCGGCCGCGTGGAGGCGTCCGGCGGTCCACTCCTCGCCGTCGGGGGCGATGAGGACCGGGCGGTCCGGGTCCGCGGTGGCCTGGGCCCAGAAGCCGTGGGGGGCTTGGCTCACTGTCCGTCACTCCTTCCGGCGATCCGGTTGATACGGTCGACGGCCTTCTCGAAGCCGCGCGTGAGGTCGTCGAAGACCTCCTGGACGCTGCGCTCGCTGTTCATCCGGCCGACGATCTGCCCGACTGGGGTGCCGAGGAGTGGCTCCACCTCGTACTTCTGGATGCGGGAGACGGCCTCGGCACAGAGCAGTCCCTGGAGCGGCATGGGGAGGGCGCCCGGTCCGTTCGGGTCGTCCCAGGCGTCGGTCCATTCGGTACGGAGCTGGCGTGCGGGCTTTCCGGTGAGCGCGCGGGAGCGGACGGTGTCGCCCGATCCGGCGGCGTGCAGCTTCTCGATCAGCCTGGGGGACGGGAGCTCGGCCTCGGTAGTGGTCAGCCATATGGAGCCCAGCCACACCCCTTGGGCGCCGAGAGCGAGGGCGGCCGCCACCTGCTGGCCGCTGCCGATGCCGCCCGCGGCGAGGACGGGCAGCGGGGCCACGGCGTCCACGGCTTCGGGGGTGAGCACCATGGAGGCGATCTCGCCGGTGTGGCCACCGGCCTCGTAGCCCTGGGCGACGACGATGTCGATGCCCGCCTCCGCGTGCTTGCGGGCGTGCCGGGCGCTGCCGGCGAGCGCGGCGACGAGTACGTCCTGCTCGTGGGCGCGGTCGATGACGTCGGCCGGCGGTGAGCCGAGCGCGTTGGCGAGCAGCTTGATCGGGTAGTCGAAGGCGACGTCGAGCTGGGTGCGGGCGACCTGTTCCATCCAGCCGGTGATGCGCCATCCGGAGGCCTCGCCCTCGGCGAGTTCGGGCACGCCGTACTTGGCGAGGGTGTCCTTGACGAACTGCCGGTGGCTGTCCGGGATCATGGCCTCGACGTCGGCCTCGGTCAGTGTTTGGTTGTTCGGGGCCTCGACCTTCTTGGCGGGCATCACGACGTCCAGGCCGTACGGCTTGCCGTCGACGTGGGCCTCGATCCAGTCGAGGTCGCGTTTGAGGTCGTCGGGGGCCGTGTAGCGGACCGCGCCGAGCACCCCGAAGCCACCGGCCCGGCTGATGGCCGCGGCGACGGCGGGGAACGGCGTGAAGCCGAAGACGGCGTGCTCGACTCCCAGTTTCTTGCTCAGCTCCGTCTGCATGGTGCGCAGGATGCCGTAGTCCTCCGGACGACGGAAGGGGTTTCTGATGAGCCGTCAGATTTTGTTGCTGTGGGTCGCCTGAGGGGGAGGGTTCTCGGGTCGGATTGGCGACTGCGGGTCTGGTGTGGCTGGTCGCGCCGTTCCCCGCGCCCCTTTAGGGGCGCGCTGGTGCTTGACATGGTTCACAGCGGGCCCAAGGGTTTCTTCCCGCAAGAGTCACCATGAAGTGCGATGTCACTCGGCGCGGCGGGAGGCCTCTCGATGACCGGAACGGCACGGGACGCGGCGGCTGGGCCGAGCCGTCGTCAGCTCGGTAGGCGTGTGCTGGCGGTCGGGGGCGCTCTGGTTGCCCTGCCCTTCCCCGCCGGGCCGGCAACCGCCTCGTCCACGGGAGGTCGGCATCCGACCCTCCGCCACGGCTCCCCCGAGCGAGCCGGACTCTTGCCCGCTCACCTGCGTCGGCTCGTCACCGACGCCGAGGCGTTCCTCGGTCCCTCCCCCAGGCACCCCTGGTACGCGGGCGCCGTGCTGCTCGCGGGACGCGGGGGTACCGTCGCGCTGCACGAGCCCATCGGCATGGCGGTGCGCTACTCGGCCTACGACGAGAAGACCGACACGGGTGTCGAGTTCCCGGCCGAGCGGCAGATCCCCATGGCCGAGGACACCGTGTTCGACCTCGCCTCGGTGTCGAAACTGTTCACCTCGCTGCTCGCCGTGCAGCAGATCGAGCGCGGCGCACTGGCGCTGGAGGCGACCGTCGCCTCGTACCTCCCGGAGTTCGGCGCCGCGGGCAAGCAGGACATGACGATCCGTCAACTTCTTACGCACACCTCGGGGTTCCGGGCGTGGCTCCCTCTCTACAAGGAGCCGACGTACGAGGGAAAGCTTCGGCTCATCTGGAACGAGGCACCGATCGACCCGCCGGGAACGAAGTACCTCTACTCGGACCTCAACCTGATCTCGCTGCAGCTCGTCCTGGAGGAGATCACCGGTCGCACTCTGGATGCCCTGCTCCGCAACGAGATCACCGCTCCGCTCGGGATGCACCGTACGCGCTACAACCCACCCGCCTCCTGGAAGCCGGAGATCGCCGCCACGGAGGACGCCCGCGCCCCCTGGTCCGGCCTCGACCGCGGACTGGTGTGGGGCGAGGTGCACGACGAGAACGCCTTCGCGTTCGGCGGCGTCGCGGGGCACGCGGGTGTCTTCTCCAGCGCGTGGGACCTGGCGGTCCTCGGCCGTACGCTGCTCAACGGCGGTGCGTACGGCAGGACGCGCATCCTGAGACCGGAGTCGGTCGACCTGATGTTCACCGACTTCAACACGGAGTTCCCCGGCGACGAGCACGGTCTCGGATTCGAGCTCTACCAGCACTGGTACATGGGCGCGATGGCCACCCCGCACACCGCCGGGCACACCGGCTTCACCGGTACCTCGCTCGTCCTGGACCCGACGACCGACTCCTTCCTCGTCGTCCTCGGCAACTCGGTGCATCCCGTACGGACCTGGCGCTCGGGCTCGGCGCCGCGCGTCGCCGCCGCCGACAACCTCGCGCGGGCCGTCCCCGTACGCCCCGCCCGCGGCCGCACGTCCTGGTTCTCCGGCATGGCGACCGCCACGACGGCCACCCTCACCCTGCCGCCCCTCGACACGAGCGGCGACGGCGCCCGGCTGCGGTGCGCCGTGTGGTGGGACACCGAGCCCCGGGCGGACGCCCTCTTCCTGGAGGCGTCCACGGACGGCGGCGACAGCTGGACGCCGGTCCCGTTCACGACCGTACGGCCGGGCGAGGCCCCACAGCGGCACTCGGACGGCTCGCTCACCGGCTGGTCGGGCCGGGTCTGGCACCGGCTCGCCGCGGACCTCCCCGGCTCGGCCGGGACCGTACTGCGCTGGCGCTGCGCGACCGACCGGCTGTATGTGGGCCGGGGCGTGTACGTCGACGGGCTGCGGGTCGAGAACGGGCGTGCCGTCGTCTTCGACGAGGCCCGGCCCGCGGACGCCGCCCGCGTCGAGCCCGCGGGCTGGACGGCGTCCGCCAACTGAGCCGCCCACGCGGTGCGTTGACCCGTTAGCGCTGTTCGATGGCGTTCAGGGTGAATGTCTCCAGTTCCTCCGCCGCCGCGCCCAGGTCGAGTTCCACGTGGTCGAGCCAGTGCGCGACCACCGCGTCGATGGCCCCCTCGACGGCCAGGGCCATGACACGAGCGTCGAACTCCCGGAAGTGACCGGTCCGCTGACCCACGGTCAGGAGGGTCGCCAGGTCCTCCCAGTTCTGGACCCACTGCTCGCCGAGGCGCACGCTGTTGGCCTGCTGGAAGGTGATCATCGCCCTGATGTACTCGCCGACGGCCGCGCGCGGGTCGGGGGCGGCCAGGACGCGTTCGGTGACGTACGTCCTCAGCCGTTCCGCCTGGCCGTAGTCGAAGGGTCTGCTGTCCTCGCTCCGGGACGTCATGGCCGTGGCTCCCGACCCGTCGCGGCGGCGTCCGCGTCTTCGAGCACCGCCATCGCCGCGTTGTGGCCGGGCACGCCGCTGACCCCGCCGCCGCGGACCGCGCCGGCGCCGCACAGCAGGATGTTCGGGTGCCGGGTCTCCACGCCCCAGCGGCCCGTGCCCTCTTCGGCGTACGGCCAGGAGAGCTCCCGGTGGAAGATGTTGCCGCCCGGCAGCCGCAGGCCGTGCTCCAGGTCGAGCGGGGTCTTGGCCTCGATGCACGGGCGGCCGTCGGCGTCGGAGGCCAGGCAGTCGGTGATCGGTTCCGCGAGGTGTGCGTCGAGCTGGGCGAGGGTCGACTTCAGCAGTTCCTCGCGGACGGCGTCGTTGTCGTGCGCGAAGAGCCGGGCGGGTGTGTGCAGGCCGAAGAGGGTGAGCGTCTGGAAGCCCCGTTCGACGAGGCCGGGGCCGAGGATGGTGGGGTCGGTGAGCGAGTGGCAGTAGATCTCCGAGGGCGGGGCCCCGGGCAGCGCCCCGGCCGCCGCCTGGGCGTACGCGGCCGCCAGTTGCTCGTAGCCCTCGGCGATGTGGAAGGTCCCGGCGAACGCCTCGCGCGGGTCGACGGAGCTGTCGCGCAGCGCGGGCAGCCGGGTGAGCAGCATGTTCACCTTGAGCTGGGCGCCCTCGGCGGGGGTGGGCGGTTCGTCACCGGTGAGGGCGGCCAGTTCCTGTGGGGAGGCGTTCACCAGGACGTGGCGGGCGCCGACCGTGCCCTCGCCTTCCGCCGTGCGGTACGTGATCTCGGCGGACCGCCCGTCGGTCTCGATCCGCAGTACCTCGTGCCCCGTGGCGAGCACGGCGCCCGCGTTCCTGGCGGCCGTGGCCAGCGCGTCGGTGAGGGCGCCCATGCCGCCGACCGGTACGTCCCAGGCGCCCGTTCCGCCGCCGATCACGTGGTAGAGGAAGCAGCGGTTCTGGGGCAGCGAGGGGTCGTGGGCGTCGGCGAAGGTGCCGATCAGGGCGTCGGTGAGGACGACGCCGCGGACCAGGTCGTCGGTGAAGCGCTCCTCGACGGCCACGCCTATCGGTTCCTCGAAGAGCGTCCGCCAGGCGTCCTCGTCGTCGACGCGGGCGCGCAGTGCCTCGCGGGTGGGCAGCGGTTCCGTGAGGGTGGGGAAGACGCGCTGGGCGACGCGGCCCGTCATGTCGTAGAAGCGCTGCCAGGACTCGTACTCGCGGTCCGAGCCGGTCAGCCGTGCGAACGCCTCCCGTGTGCGTCGCTCGCCACCGCCGACGAGGAGTCCGGTGGGGCGTCCGTCGCGCTCCACGGGCGTGTACGAGGAGATCGTGCGCCCTCGGACTCGGAAGTCCAGGTCGAGGTCACGGACGATCTTGCGGGGCAGCAGGCTGACCAGGTACGAGTAGCGCGACAGCCGCGCGTCGATTCCGGCGAACGGGCGTGTGGACACGGCGGCGCCACCGGTGTTTCCCAGCCGTTCCAGCACGAGCACCGACTGGCCGGCGCGGGCGAGGTAGGCGGCGGCGACCAGGCCGTTGTGGCCGCCGCCGACGATCACGGCGTCGTAGGGCCGGGTTCCCTTGCGGGTGGATCCCTCGTGCGCGGGTCCCTCATGTACTGGCATGGCTCTTGGTAACACGTGGTGATCCGGGTCGGCCAGGGGAGTGGGGCAGGTGGCTCACTGCGCGTCAGCAGGAGATCGCCCCCGCCGCCCCTACGC
>NZ_VJZC01000298.1 GCF_009377185.1 Streptomyces spongiae | reverse complement strand
GCCACCCAACGAAATCTACACACTGCAAATCGTCGACAACGTCAGATGTCTATAAGAGACAGCGTTGCAGGTGGACTACGCGGTCTCCCTGGAGCGCTGGCATAGCCAGATCCCGGAGTACGGCATCCCTCCTGGCCGTCGTCATACGAGCCCTCTCGTGTGTCGTGTGCCGTCGACCTTGTAGGCCACCATGTAGCAGGTCACCCGAAGTCCTCTCGCGTCTTCTTCTGGCTGGCCGTCTCGGTCATGGCCATCCGCTGGTCGAAACCCCGACTCGGGCCGCTGGTCATAGGCCGACGGTTGCTTCGGTGTCATGCCAGGCGCGTTGGTGGGCGCGAACTCGTCGTAGGCACGCTGGATGGGCTCGTCCACATCCTGGCGCTGATGACCGGCGTGACGATCCCCTGCTTGATGCCATGCTTGGCCGCCTGATAGGCGGCGTGCCGAGCCAGGTCGGCCTGGTTGCCGGCCTCGACGCAGTCCACCTTGCCGCGGCAGCGGGCCAGCCCCTTCAGTTCATCCGACTCGGGCAACTTGCTGAAGATGCCGATGGACAGCTTCAAGTGCTGGATCCGGTGTCGTATCCGCTGGATCTGCTCCACATCTGGCTCGGTGTTGCGGGCATACGTGCGCAGCGCATCGCTCGCTACGCCAAATCCTTAACTCACGCGATCTCTCATGCAACGGCAATAAGACTCTCAATTTCAGGTCAAGACCCCGGGCTGTCAATGATCTCTACTGCTTCGATCGAGAGGCTTCACCATCGCGCACACAAAGCCGCCACCGACTACTTCACGCCACCGATGGAGGCGTACGCGGAGGACGGCACCCATAAGGGCGAGCTCTCCGAGATCCACGGCTCCGCCAACTACCTGGACTACCTCGTCAACAAGGACTACGACTCCTTCCCGGACATCACCGGCCACACCCCCGATGCCGTGGAGAAGTCCATGAACGACTTTCCCGATTCCCTGGGCCATGCCCTCGAAGCAGCCACCAACGGCCGCCCTTGGGACGGTGACCCCAACGCCAACTCCGCCCCACACACAGAGGAACAGGCCAATCTGGCCCGCCAGATCGTGGACAAGTTCGGTGGTCTGGGAGGCCCCGAACTCCTCAACGGTGAAGATGGCGCCCCCTATGAGGCCGCCCGCGACAGTCTCGGCAACGTGGCCGCCGAATACATGGGCGATGTCCAGCGAGCTGTCTCCACTCAGGAGAGCTTGCCTGTCTTCGGTTCTCCCGCGCAGCTCGACCCCGCGCACACCGAGGCGTTTCTTTCCCAGGTCGGCCAGGATCCGGACGCTTATGCGGCGATCACTGCATCGCAGCAGGCGTACACCACAGCCGAGGTCGACCGGGCCATGAACGCCGAGACAGACTCCACGGTGTCCGTCGAGGGGAGGGTGTCCAGCGCTGTCCGCCCGGGGGCGACTATCGCCGGCATCATGAGCGAGTCCCGCGCAGACGCGATCTTCGAAACTCACCGCGCACAGGACGCGGATTTCAACCAATCGGCGGAGACGGCCAACAAGTGGGTCGGTCGCGGCCTGGGCCTGGCCACTGGGGCCATCAGGGTCCCCGTCGTTGGCGACGCCGCAGGCTGGGCGATCGAGGACATCCAAACCAGCGTGATGGACAGCATCCAGCGCGACACCACCACCGAGGCGCAGGACGAAGCAGGCCGGGACTACACCAACGGCAACCAGGAGGCGCAGCGATCGGCACAGGCCGCGGTCGAACAGGCAGCCCAGCGCGGCAACTTCAGCCCGGACACCGTGCGTGACGTAAAGAATGCCGCGGCCGGAGAAGCTGCACAGAGTCACGGCACCGGGGCCAAGTGGGAGGACGCCCGCCATGGATGACTTTCGATGGATTCCGAAGCGGCCAGTATGGGGACTCCTGGCGTCGCTAATACTCCTGTCCGGATGTTCAGCTGAGCATTCGGTGGAGTACGACCTGCCGAAAGCCCTCTGCGGTGTTCCGGTGGGCCGGAGCACGATTGAACCGCTCTTTCCTCCGGGGAAAGAACTCACAGATGTGGGAGGCGAGCTCGCAGACGGTCAGGACCGGTCCTCTTGCTCCTACCTGGTGGACGGAAATGGTGCGCTCAGTTTTTCGGATCAGCGCTACCAGGAGAAACTGACAGTCCGAGATGTCCTCATGAAGACCGTCCCAGACAGCCAAGCCAAGGAGATCACCGTCGTCTCTTCCGGCCGCATCGCTGTGTACAGAGGGCATGTTGTGGGTGTAGCGGATTGCTCAGGGCTTCCGTCGGATGTTGACGGCGAGGAGGCCCAAAGCTATGCAATAACGGTTGGCATCGGAAAACCCAAGACTTGGCAGGAAGCACAGACCAAGCTCACTCAGTTCATGAAGAAGTTTCTTCCCGCGGCCGCGAAGGCAGAGGGATGCTGATCAACTCCCTCCCTCTGGGGCATGCGGGACGGCGGTTGCCATAGGTACGCCGTTCTGGCGGGAGGGGTGGGCGGTGGGCCCTCCGCGACGAGAAGGGCCCAGCCGTTGCCGCACCGGCAACCTGACAGTCGCCACTGCTCGTTATGTCGCGCAGGGCCTCCGTGACTGCGAGGAAGTTCAAGCGCATCGAGGTCCGGTTCGTGAGAGGTGGTACGACATGGGCGGATACCGGAGGCGCACGCCACCAGAATTCGGTTTGATGGCGGTCGTTTCTGCCACACTTGTTGCGTCCTGCAGCCCAGGTGAAGAGACCCGGGCATATGCAGTGCCCAACAAGATTTGCGGCATATCCGTCGCAGTCAAGCTCGTGCAGCCGCTCCTGCCGCCCGGACAGTCCATCGATGCTGGCACGTCGCTGACCGGTCCCGACGACACGCAGCGGTGTGCTGTGATGATCGATGACGATACCGCGGTCGAAATTAGCGGTCAGCGGTATCCCGATGCGCTGGGAGTGAAGGACATCGCCCTGAACTACCTCAACATTCCCGCCGACGAGCTCGGGCAGACGAACCCCGATGATTCAGTCATGGTGTGGGATTCCAAGGTTGTCGGCGTGGCAGAATGCACCGGCTATCCAACGGATGGAGCCGGCCGGAACACCAAGCGGTATTCCATCACTATCGAATCCTCCTACCCGGACGAGGCGAAGGCTCGGTGGGAGGCGCTGCAGCAGTTCCTCCCGCCATACCTGACAGCCGCTGCCCGCACCCTGGGCTGCTGACAGCTCACTGCGAGGCCCGCCGCCTCCGGCGAGAATCCTTTTGGCGATCCTCACTCGCGCGGGAGCAGGGCAGCAGGGTCCGCTTGTCAGTTCGGAGCCGGGGAAGCCTTGTCGTCGGCCTTGATGTCGAAGTTGATCCTGCCTCCGTCGACAGAGGAAACGGTGACTGTCACGCCCAGGGTGCTGCCGTCGTCCGCTGTGAGTGTGCAGCGGGTGGTGGTGCCGACCTTCCCGGTGAGGTCGTCGGGGCAGGTGATGTCCGGCTTCGGCCGGCCGGTCGTGGCGGCAAGCTTTTCGGCGACAGTGGTGGACAGCTTGTCCGCAGACAGTTTCGGCTCGGCCTTTTCAACGTTGACCGAGGCCGAGCAGCCGACGAGCAACGCGCCGACGGCTACGGCCGAGAGGCCGCAAGTTGCTGCGGACAAGCGAGCAGTGGCCATGATGGGTTCCATTTCGTGTGATCAAGAAAGCCAAAGCGCCGGAGGCACCTTTGGCAGGACACGCGACTGCTGCAGACTTGAGCTGGAACAGTAAGCGCTGCTGTCACGGAAAGCTCCGGGAGCACCCCAGGCTGCGCTCAGGAGATGGCGCACGTGAGAATGAATGAATATCAGGCCGTTCTGGGTATCCGACGCTGCAACATGATCCCTTCACCTTGTCTGCGGACGCCCTTCACCCGTGAAGGGCGTATGGTCCTATTTGCAGTCGCGCGTCCGCGATAATCTTGGGCCATGGAGCTGCTGGTAGGGATTCTCGTCAAGGTGTTGCTCTTCGCTTTCATCGCGGGCATGTTCACCTTGGTGATCACCATTTCCGTGCGGGGACGAAGGCAAGATGCGCGGATCAGGGATGAATGGGAGCAGATGGCCCAGATCGCTCCGGAACGTGGTTGGACGTACCATCCCTGTGTGCGAGGGCAGATCGATCAGTACGGTGGTATGGGCCCCATCATCTACAAGGGTGAGAATCAGGCCGCCTGGCACTACACCACGGGGGAGTTCCGCGGCCGTTCCTTCAAGTACTTCGAGTACCGCTACAAACGATCCACGGCGGACGGCGACGTCAACGACTTCGGGGAGCACAGGCGTCTCGTCATCAAGTCGGTCTTCGTCGTCATGGCGCCCGGCTCGGGGGCGTACATGGAGATCCTTCGTAGGAGCAAGCTGGGCGTGCTTGCGGATGGACGGCCCGGGAAGCGGGTCGAGGTACCGGAGTTCGACAAGGAATTCAGGGTCCTTGCCAACGATGAGGCATTTTTCCGGAATGTTTTGAGTGGTGACGTAGTGCCCTTCATGGTCGCAGACACACGGGCCAAGAAGTCCCCACTTCGGTTCCGCGACAACGAACTCATCACGTGGTACACGGGCACCCTGTCGCCACAGGCCGTCGACGAGAAGTTGAACTATCTGTGCGATGTGCTCGACCGGATTCCGGCTCAGGCTTGGACTGCTGCCTGAGCAACCAGACGCCTGAGTAGCCAGAATGCCCCTTGCTTCGGAGGGAAAGGTCCCCGGGGCTAGGGACATTCCGTTCGGCTACGCCGGAGATTCGTCGGCCGGGCGTACCGTCCTGATGAACTCCTTGAAGTCCTCGATGACCTGGCCGAGTTGGCTCGGCTTCGCAGTGAGGACGAGTTCGATGACGACGCGCTTCGAGGGGTCCTTGACGTCCTCCATGCCGAGGTACACCTGGCTCTGGAGCAGTTCCAGAGGCTCTCCCCTCAGGGTGGTGGAGAGGCGGAGGTTCTGAACCACGCCCGGGGCGTCCGTCAGACCCGGGGCGTCAGGGGTGCCCGCGTCGGCCTTCTTGATGACCTCTACGGACCCTGCCTGCTGCAGCCGCCGCACCGACTCGTCGGCGATCTGCCACATGCTGGCGCTGTCGTTGCGCATCTGCCCGGCGATGGTGATGTTCGCCGTGAACCCGTCCATGGAGGCGGGATGGAGCGCGACGAAGGCCACGCCAGGCGCGCCCACCTCGTCCGGCGGTGCCGCCTGCCAGCCGTCCGGCAGTGAGAACGAGATCTTGATCGGCAACGTGGTGGTCATCGTGAATCCACTTCCTTGATGAGCGTCAGCTCGGGCTAGAACCAGCTGCCGACCGTGCTGTCCCAGGCATCTCCGACGGCGTCAGCCGCGTCATCGGCCGAGTCGATCATCTTGCTGGGATCGATGGTGACATCAAGGGAGACCTTGCCGCCGATACCCAGACCGACTCCGACATCTCCGCCGATGGTGAACTTGCCGTCCTTCATGCCGAGGTCGGCACTGGCGGAGGCCCCCGCCCCGGCCCATGCCTCTCCGCTCACTCCGGCGCCGACGCCGCCCACATCGGCGGAGACCGACCCTGTGGCCTTGGCTCCGGCGAAGGCCTCCGCTCCGGCGTGCAGTCCGTCTTTGCCGGCGGAGAGGTTCGCCGAGGCTTCCGCGCCCGCAAAGGCCTTGCCCTCGGCCTGGGCTCCGGCGATGCCGTACTGCACACTGCCGTTCGCGGAAGCCTGCGCCAGATAGGCACTGCCCGAAACACCGGCCTGTAGTCGCCCGTTTGCGATGCTGGCAGTGGCGGATCCGTCCACCCCGAGTGCCGAAACCCCCACTCCGCCCTTCAGCGTGGCGCCACCCACCGTCGTTTCTCCGGGGGCACTTGCCGACCAGGCGCTGGCGCTGCCCGACCACTCGGCGAGCTTGATCTTGACGTCGGCTTTCTTGCCGGTGGCCGGATCCGTTGGATCGCCGTCCTCGGGCCCTGCGGCCTTGTCACGGATGAACCAGTTGCCGTTCTCGTCCTTGCCCCACACCTTCTCGGTGCGCCACTGGCCGTCTTCGCCTCTGGGGCGCCACCTCTCGGTCTCCCACTTCGCATGGGTCTGGGTGGTCTTGCCGACCCCGTGCTCGTCGGTCCACTGCTTGGCGTCCACCCAGTCCCTGGCCTCCGCGAGCCAGCCAGGACTGTCGGAGGAACCCCCCGCGAGGCCGTCGAGCTTCTTGGCCAACGCCGCGGACTCGTGCTGAAGTTGCTGGCGCGCGGCCTTCAGTACCTCTTCCGCCGAATCGCGTTGCCCGCTCTCCCATTGCGCGATCGCTGTAGCGGCCTGCTGCTGCGCCCAGCTCAGCAGGGAGGAGTACGAGGCGACTGCCTTGGCCGCCCCCGACATCGCGTCGGAAGCGAGGTACCAGTTGGTCTTCTCCTTGGAGAGGGTGGGCCAGAAGGCGTCACTTGCCTTACCGGTCCAGCCCGGGATGCGCAGGCCGCGGAGGCCGTCGCCGATTCCGTCGAACTTGTCCGACCAGCTGGTAAGGGCGGTGGTGAGCTCGCCAAGCTTCTCGACGTCTCCCGGGATGAGTTCCTTCGGGTCAGACGTCTCCCCGAGCGCGGCTGCCATGAATGCGGATTCCCCGTTCTTAACTCAAGTCCGACTTGACCGAGTTCACTGCGTCACGGATGGCGTCATCCGTTGCCGCGTAGTTGTTGCTGGCCGAGTTCAGCCCCTCTGCCAGGGTCGCCGCGCAGTCGGCGAGGAACTCGGCGCCCGACTGCCAGGTCGCGCAGAACGTCACCAATGCCGCGGCGGCTGAATCGGCCCCGAGTGAGGAGCCCTGCTTGGCCAGCGGCTCAAGGTCCACCTTTTCGGCCGACGCGAGGCATTCCAGAATGCCCGCAGCACCCTTCTTGAGGATCTCGGGGCTCACTTCGAGATCAGTCACCGCAAGATCCCCTTGTTAACTCCGCCTGTCCGCAGGCGTATTGACAACCAGCTTGCGGAAGCTATCACCAAGATCGGACACGGAGCCGCGCCCACACCACCCCTTCACGACTCCTGCCACGCAGTCGCTGGGCCCTCTCACTACGGCCACTGAGACTTTCCCAACGCTGGGTATTCCCGACCCGGTTGTGAGGGAGGAGCGGAGGTCGGCGAGTGGTCGCGCGGGCTGTGCAGCCGATCCGGCCGGGGTCGAGCGTGACGTAGTGGAGGTGCGCCTCCCGCCGCAGCCGCTCCAGCCCGTCGCTCTCACCGGCAGATGTTGTTCCGGCCTGGCGGGCCCGGGACGCCCAGCTGGTCAGGGTGGTCTCGTTGATGCCCAGCTCCTTTGCGACCTCGGCGGCCGTCTTGCCGCTTTCCGTCACGATCCGGGTGCTGTCGGCGAATCCTGCCGGGAGAGGGTAATTGGATTCCGAGTCCCAGTGACACGCCGTGCATTCGGCGTGTCACTGGGACTCCAGAGCCACTTGACGGCCTCTCCGCGCATGCGCGGACAGCATCCGATGTTCGTCCGGACGACTGCCCTGCTTCGTAGAGCGTCTCGCGCGAGCCGCAATCCTGAACCTGCGGCCCGGCCCCCTCATAGGTTGACCTCATGGGACTCTTCGACAAGCTGACCGGAACCAAGCACCCCGACGACGAGGTCGCCCCGCGATCCGCCGCTGAGGTGCACGCGGCCTTGCTCGGCGTCAACCAGCCCGATGCCCCGTACGTCATCCGCGGCGGCGCTGCGGAAGAGGCCGATCTGGTGGCGGAGTGGCGGGTGGCGGAGCCCGCCTGGCAGGCCTTCTTCGTGGCGTCGCAGCTGACTCGCGCCGTCCGGATGCGGATGCGCCTGGTCCCGGAGGACCAAGAGGTGCGCGTCCTCGAGGAGAGCTGGGAGGTCACCAGGGTCGGGAATCCGCCGCAGCTCAAGGTTTCAGGGGCGTACTCGCGCGGGCCCGACAGGACCGTCTCCAGCCGCTACAGGGTCAAGCGCGGAGATGGCGGCGGCCTTGAAGCGACGGAGACCTTTCGCTTCGACAGCTCGGAGTTGCGTGACCCCCTGCAGAGTGCCGTCCTCGAGTCGGGCTGGACGTGGCGCAGCGTGATCTTGGGCAAGCTGTGAGACCGCGCCAGCACGCAGCGGGGAGGTGGCGTTCGAAGGCGCGCTCGCAGGCACCGCCCGGTGGATGTGCCGCAAGCAAGCCAAGGCGCGCTAGCGCAGCGCCCCGCGTGTGGATTCTGTGCTCCCGGCACGGTTTGTTTGCCACTCCATGGCATGATCGGCCCATTCGACCGCCGGTTGTCGTTTGCCGATGCGACCGTCGAAACGTGAACGGGGAGGCCTGGGTGGGAGACCACTTCAAGACCGATATTGATCAGCTCGCGACTTTCACCAAGGACCTCAAGGACGCCAACGACTGCCTTGAGCAGGTGCGGACCGCCCTGCAGCACGTGCGGTCCGACGAGATCGGGACGCCGGAGTTGGACGAGGCGTGCGACGGGTTCCAGGAGCGGTGGAAGTACGGCAACGAGCAGATCAAGGAGCGCATCGACAAGCTCACCGAAGGCCTCCAGAAGAACACGGACAACTACCGCGAAGTGGAGACCTCCCTGGAGGAGAGCTTCAAGCGCGCCGCGGCTGCGGGGAAGTGATCACGGTGGCACAGAATCCATACGTGCACCTCGGGTGGAATCCGGTGCCGGGACAGCCGGGCGAGGTCGAGAAACTCCGCACCCAGCTCGTCAATTCGGCGAGCGCTCTGCAGACCGCCTATCAGAAGATCGACAAGCTCCTCGGCGAGTCCAGCTTCTGGGAGGGCGACGCCGCCGTTGGCTTCCGCGAGGCCCTCGACGGTGACCTGCCGAAGTACATGAAGGACGCCCACAAGTCCCTGACGCTGGCCGCCGGCCACCTCGGCAAGTGGCACGGCGGGTTGACCAGCCGCAGGGAACTGGCGCACAAGTACGACGTCGAAGCGGCCGACCACAAGGGCGACCTGAAGACCGCCAACTCCCGGCACGACACGGCCCAGAAGGATCCCGACCTGAAGCTCGCGGGGCAGACGTTCACCGAAGGCCCCGAGCTGGAGGCCGCGCAGGCCCGTCTCAACGCGGCCAACACCCGGCTCAGCGACGCCGTCACAGCCGTCAACAACGCGCAGGGCGCCCTGGACGAGGTGATGCGCAAGGCGCGGGAGTTGGAGAGCACGCACGAGGCGGATGCGCGGGATCTCGCAAAGAAGCTGACGGACTCCACGAAGGATCTTGCGCCCGAGGAGCCGGGGTGGTTGAGCCAGGCGCTCAGCTGGATCGGAGACAACCTCACCAACATTCTCAGTGTGCTGGCCGCGGTGGCGGGGTTGCTCGCACTGTTGTGTACGGGGCCGTTCGGGGTCGCGATGCTGCTCGTGGCGGCCGGAGCCAGTCTCGCCACCGCAGCCAGCAGGCTCGCCAAGCCCGAGGTACGGGCTTCCCTCGCGGACGGCTTCACGAAGGGCGAGTTCGACGCCGACTTCTGGGAGAACGCCGTGGGTCTCGCGGGTGACGCGGCAGGCGCGGTGCCGGGACTCGGGGCGGTCACGCGCGGAGCCAATGGGGCCATCAAATCGGCGATCCATGGAGGCGAAGCCGCGGGCGGAGCGCTCCAGTTCTTCAAACAATTCGGGGACAACACGTTCACTGCCGCCACCCGGATCTCGACTGCGGGTGCCTTCAACCCCGTGGGTGACTGGGTGGCTCGCGCTGCAGGCGGAAGCCAAGCCGTCAGGGCGGGGATGGACTACCTCTCGCCAGTGGCCGGTGTTGCCACATCCGGGTTCGGGCTTGCCTCCGACAACATCGACGCACTGAAGAGTGACGCGGGCAAGAACACGACCACTGGGGTCGACGGCGCGCGCTGGGGTCTCTTCGACGGCCCCGGTGCCCTCTCCACAGCCGTGGACACCTTCAAGGTGGTGGCACGGTGACTGAGGAAGCCAACCCGCCACCGCGGCTACTCATCGACGACTCGGCCCGGGACCCGAGTTCCAAGATCTGGTACGCGCTGCCCGGCGGCTACTTCGACATTCCGCTTGACGCCCTTGATGCCGAGCCCGGATCGGAGCACGAGACGCGTCTCGAGTACCTCATGGCACTCGTCGCCGGCTGTGCTCCCGAGGCGGAGCGCGACCGCTACGCCGGCATGGTGCACGACGTGCGGCACATGGTGCGGTACATGCGAAACGAAGGCATCATTGGCTGCTCGCTCGGCATGCACTACGCAGATGACGGCTCTTCCGCGGTCTCGGTCATCACCGTCGCGCTCAAGGACATCGAATGGGCCCCGCCCAAGCTCACGGCTGTCCGGGCGGTTTCGTCGCGTGAATGCCCGGAGAATGTCGGGCTGTTGACGCTGCCGGGAGGCCGTCCTGGCTCAGTGTCGGACACCCTGGTCACCGCGCCCGCTGTAGCTGGAACGGCGGCGCAGGAGCTCTATCAGTGCAACCTCTATGTTCCGGCTCCGTCGGGTTCGCAGCTCGCTGTCCTGACGCTGAGTACGGTGGCTGTGAACTCCCGCAAGCACTACCGCGGCTTGATGGAAAGCATTGCGCACAGCGTGACCTTCCAGGACCCCATGCCTGAGATCGAGCGCGCCGCACGGGGCGAAGGGTCTGACAGGGGAAGCACCATCAAGGACGACATTGCCGCCGACTTTGGATGACTCCATGAGACTGAGCAAGAACGCCGGGGGCTTCGATGGCCCTGTGGCCTGGGAGACCCCCGGGACTCGAGCTGCATTGTGCCGCTGGGCGGCGCGGCTTCTGGGCAAGATGCTCGGTTGGACGGCGGTGTGGCTGGCCTGGCTCTACGGTGTGGTGATCGCGATCTTTTCGGGAGGCGTGGCAGCCGTGGCGGCCTTGCCTCTGGTGGTGATCGCTTACCTCGTGGGTGCCCAGATCTATGGACTGTTCAAACTCTGGCGCATGTACCGGATCCTCACTGTCTATCCCTGGCGGCAGCAGCCCGACGGAGTCCACGCTGAACGGCGAGGGCCCAGGAGGGTGAAGGCAGTGTTCGTCCTGCCGATTCCGGACCAGCCGGAGAAAACAGAGTCGCCTGAGGAACATGGAGGGGTGTTCCGAATCTGGGACCGTGTCGTCCGCAAGGGGTTCCACGACGAGTTGTGGTACGCGGGAGACCCTCGCTTCGCTTGTGTGGTCGCCAGGCCTGGGCCGAAGACGCTGAGCTACGTCGCCCAGCCCACCGCGTACGACCTTCGCACCTCTCCCCGCCGCAAAGGCATCAGTCCTGAAGCCCGCCGTCGCGCTCGGTCCATCGGCGCCCGCGTCGCTGACTGAAGCGCACCCCGGTGGATCAGCCCGCAAGCCTCTGCCGTACATCGAACGGACCGTACGCGGGGACGAGCGCGACGGTGCTCCGACAGGGTCAAGGACAGCATCACGGCCGACTTTGGCCGACCGAGGTGAGCGACGAGTGAGCACCAACCTAAGCAACAAGGGCGGATTCAACGGTCCTGTGGCCTGGGACGGCCCCGGCACCGCCAGTGCCCTGTCCCGCTGGGCAGCAGGGCAACTGGCCAGGTTCCTCGGCTGGGTGGCGCTGTGGTGGGGGGCGGTGTTCGTCACTGTCGGGCTGCTGCCCGTGGGGGCCGTGGTGCCCATGGCGGTCGTGCTGGCCGTGCTCGGGTACAACGCCGTGATGTCCTTCATGAAGCTGTGCAGATTCGGGCGGATGCGCCGGATCCTGACGGTCTACCCCTGGCGTCAGCAGCCCGGTGGCGTTCAGTACGACGCACGGGGGCGCAAGGCTTCTTTCCTCTTGCCCGATCCCGACCGGCCGGAGAAGACGGTGTCGCCGAAACTCTCCGGATTCTTCTTCCGGCCCTGGGACCGCATCGCACGCAAGGGCTTCAACGGCGACCTGTGGTACGCGGGCGACCCCCGCTTCGTTTGCGTCATCGCCAAACCTGGCCTGACGAAGTTGACTTACGCTTCCCAGCCCACCGCGTTCAACCCCCGCACCTCCCCCCGCCGCAAAGGCCTCAGCCCCGAAGCCCGGCGCCGCGCCCGGGCCATCGGTGCGCGCGTCGCCGACTGAGGCAAGGAAGGCCGCACCCGTTCCCGGGCTGGCTGCCCTGCTACCCGAAATCCGCCCTGACC